>PMST01000333.1:0-11389 GCA_003168295.1 Actinomycetota bacterium | reverse complement strand
AGGTAATCCTCGAGACCGTGCTTGTAAATCGTGTGGGTGTGCCCGCCGCACACTTCCATCAGCTTGTACTGGCGGCCCGGCTCGCACAGCGCCGCTATTTTCGCGGCCAGGGCGCGGGCCTTGTCGGCATCACGGAATTCATCTACGAACCGCATTGTCCGTACGCTCCTATTCGATCAGTGAGGCCCGCAGCGCGGCGATCTCGTCGTCGTAGGCCTGCCCGATGCCCTCGAGGAACTCCATGGCGGCCGCCGCCTCCCTCTCATCGATCTTGGACAAGGCGAAGCCAACGTGAATCAGCACCCATTCGCCGGGTACCGGCGGATCGTCGACGAGCAGGCCGATGTTGATCATCCGCCGGACGCCGCTCACCTCCACCTTGGCCAGATCGGGTTGCTCCGGGTGAAGTTCGATGACCTCACCGGGTATGCCGAGGCACATGTGACACCTCTTCCTGAGTGTTTAACGCCCCGAAGGGCCGGAAGCCCTTGAGGGGACGAGCGCGTCCAGGGTCAGCTCCCAGAGCACCTGGTAGACGGTGGTCTGGGCCTCCTGGATCCGGTGCACGGATTCCGACGGCGCGATGAACAGGTAGTCGATGCTGTCCAGCTCGGCCATCTTCCCGCCGCCGTAGCCGGCCAGCCCGATAGTGAGCATTCCCCGGCGGCTGGCCTCGTCGAAGGCGCGCACCAAGTTGGCGGAGTTGCCGCTGGTGGACAGGCCGACCGCGATGTCGTTCCGGCCGCCGAACGCGGCGAGCTGCCGGGCGAAGACGACCTCGACGCCGATGTCGTTGCACAGCGCGGTGACCACGGCGGTGTCGCTGCCCAGCCCGAACGCGGGCAGCGGGCGAGCGTCGCCGCCCGGGTGCAGGAACAGGGTGGCGAGCTGGGCGGCGTCGGTGGCACTGCCGCCGTTGCCGAACGCGAACAGCCGCCCGCCCGCGGCGAACCTGGCCGCGGCCTGCCGGGCGCAGTCCGCTATCCGGGCCCCGTCGCGCGCGGCCACCGCGCGGCGCAGCGCCAGGATCTCCGCCACCTTGGCCACGCTCGAGGCGCGAACCTGCCCGAGCACGGCCTGCAGGTCGGAGGTATCTGAGTACAGGAACGGGTAGAGCGACTCCATCGCCTCGGCGCCGGCCTGGTTCTCCTGTCGTTTCACCAGGTCACTTCCCTACCACGGCGATGGCTTCCCTGGCGTGCACCAAGATGGTGTCGCCGACGCCGGCGGTCACCAGGGCGACGCTGACGGTCTCCTCGCCCGCGCCGGTGTCGACCACGGCCAGCTCGTCGGCCAGCAGCCGCAGCACCGTGACCTCGACGGCGGTATCGGAACAGGTAATGCAGACGCCATCTCCGCATTCACTCATGCGAGCACCCCCGGCGCGAGGACTCCCGGCTGCTCGAAGAACACGTGCACCAGCTCCCACAGCAGGTGGTAAAGCGTCACGTGCAGTTCCTTGACCACCCGGGGATCGGATGACGCCGCGACCAGCAGGTGGTCGACCGCCTTGCTGGTCATGATCGGGCCCCTATCCCCGCCCGCCAGGGCGATCGTCAGCAAGCCGAGTTCGGCGGCCGCCTCCAGGCCGGCCAGCACGCTCGCGCTGTGGCCGTCCATCGAGATGCCCAGGGCGATGTCGGCCGGGTCGGCGAGGAAGCGGATCTGGTGGGAGAAGATCGCGGCCACGCCCTCCCGCTCGGCGATACCGGTCACCGTGGCCACGTCGCTGGTCAGCGAGATGGCAGGCAGCGCGCGTTTGCCCACGATGACGGGGTGGACGAACTCCACCGCGACGTGCTGCGCGTCCGCGCTCGGGCCGCCCGCGCCGAACACGACGAGCTTGCCGCCGCGGTGAAAACGCACCGCCATGGCGTGGCAGGCGGCGGCGACCGCGTCCGCCTGCCCGGCCAGCTCGGCGGTAGGACCGTTCCGTCGTTCGAACAGCCGGCTGACCTCAGCTGGGGGAGCGTCGTTTGGGGGAGTGCCGCCTGGCCCTCCACGTGCCGTCATGACAGCACCGTAGGCCACTGGCGTGGGAGCGTCCAGTAAGGAGCACGACACTTCTGGTAAATACTCCGCCGGACCGGTCACAAGTGACTGCGCCCGTCATAAGTGGTCTGCGACAGTCATAAGTGGCCGGCCACAGTCACGATCGGCCCGCGACTAGGATGCGGCGTATGTCGCTGGAGCGAGGTCCGGAGGTTCAGGGCGTACCGGTCACGGCACGCAACTGGCAGGACCCGCCGGTCAACCGCTGGGCGTTCTGGCATATCGCCGAGATCCTGCCCACCCATCAGGTGTCGCGCGGTCACGGGCCGGCCCGTGCCCTGCCCGCCGCATCCTTGACCGACGATCCGCTCGCGACCGCCGTGACCCGCGCCGACGGGTCAGCGGGCACCGTGGGCGACGTGCTCGCGGACACCTACACCGACGCGTACGTGGTGCTGCAGGACGGCGAGCTCGTGACCGAATGGTACGGCGCCCTGGGGGCTCCAGATCGCACGCACGCGCTGATGTCGGTGTCGAAGTCCGTGGTGGGCTGCGTGGCGGCGGCGCTCATCGACCGCGGTCAGCTCGACGCCGATGACGAGATCACCGGCTACGTGCCGGAACTGGCCGCCAGCGGCTACGCAGGCGCCACGGTGCGGCATGTTCTGGATATGCGCAGCGGGGTCGCCTTCACCGAGGAGTACGCCAACCCGCAGGCCGACATCCGGCGGCTGGACGAGTGGATCGGCTGGCGGCCGGACGAGCCCGGGGGACTCGGGGACGATCCTCGCGGGCTGTACGGGTTCCTGGCCACGCTGCGGGCGCAGGCGCCGCACGGCTCCCGCTTCCTGTATCGCTCCGCGGAGTCCGACGTGCTCGGCTGGGTGTGCGAGCGGGCCGCCGGGCAGCCCATGGCCCGCCTGGCATCCGAGCTGATCTGGGCGCCGATGGGCGCCGAACACGACGCCATCCTGCTGCACGACGGCCTCGGCGTGGCCGTCCATGACGGCGGGCTGTGCGCCACCGCCCGCGACGTGGCCCGGTTCGGCCAGCTGCTGCTCGACGGGGGAGTAGTCCCGGGCGAGGCGGGAGGCGTGCGCCGCGTCGTCCCGCCGGCCTGGCTGCGCCAGGGCTGGGCCGCCGACTCCGACCTGCGGACCGCGTTCGCCGCCTCGCCCGCCGAACCGGCGTTCCCCGGCGGCTGGTACCGCAACCAGTTCTGGTTCCGCCCGGGCGACTACGGTGACGTGCTGCTCTGCCTGGGTATCCACGGGCAGATGGTGCACGTCAGCCGCCGGACCCGGACGGTGTGCGTGAAGTTCTCCAGCTGGCCGCAGGCCCAGAACCCGGTCTACCTCGAGGACACGCTGCGCGCGTTCGACGCCGTCGGCGGCAGGCTCGCCGGGCGCGACCCGGTTCCTGGCCGGGGGGTCCCCGGGCTGGTATCTGGCCTGAGCCGTCACGGCGGCACGGCCGCGCCCGCCCCGCCGCCCGCCGGCGTGATCTGAGCTGGGCAGGGCCTGAGCCGGGCCGGACGAACCCGGCAAGATCGTTCTCGACGGCGGCGCGGCGAGAGCTTAACCTGTCGCTATGTCACCGGGCCCCTTTGGATCACCAGGTCGGCGCCACCTCAACGGCATCGCCGAGATCCGCACGTTCTTCCGGACCAACTCCCAGCCGATCTACTTCGTCGGCCCGACCGCCTTCAACCTGCTCGGCATCGATCGCTGGGTCCGCAATTTCCAGTACATCGCCTACTACGACTCCTGGGACGGCGGGCACCCCCGGGTCTTCAGCCCGGAGAACCGCCCGTACGTCGAATTCTCCTCCAGCGAGCAGATCAACAACTACCTGCTGCGCGACCCCGAGGTCCGCGAGCACCTGCGCCGGCGCGGCGGCGTCCCGATGGTCGCGATGGTCTTCTTCGACGAAGAGACCGAGGAGATCTGCCGCGAGCTCGGCTACACGCTGATCCTGCCGCCGGATTCGCTCCGGCGCCGGCTGGACTCCAAGATCGTGACCACCCAGCTCGGCAACGAGGCGGGCGCGCCCTCGGTCCCGAACGTCCTGGCCAAGGCCACCAGCTACGAAGAGCTCACCGCGCTCGCCACCTCGGCCGGCCTCGGCACCGACCTGGTCGTGCAGACCCCCTACGGCGACTCGGGCAAGACCACCTTCTTCATCAAGTCCTCTCGCGACTGGGATGACTGCGCCGACCACGTGGACGGCGAGCAGCTCAAGGTGATGAAGCGCATCAACAACCAGGCCGCGGCGGTCGAGGCCTGCATCACCAGGCACGGGACGATCGTGGGTCCGTTCATGACCGACCTGACCGGCTACCCCGAGCTCACCCCGTATCAGGGCGGCTGGTGCGGCAACGACGTGTTCCCCGAGGCCCTGTCCGAACACGACCGCGCCATCGCGATCGGCCACGTCCGCAAGCTCGGCGACCGGCTCGCCCGCGAGGGCTACAAGGGCTTCCTCGAGGTCGACGTGCTCGTCGACCTCGACACCGGCGCGGTATACCTGGGCGAGCTCAACCCCCGGATCTCCGGCGTCTCCTCGATGACGAACGTGACCGCCGGCGCGTACGCCGACGTGCCGCTGTTCCTGTTTCACCTGCTCGAGTTCATGGACGTGGACTACACGATCGACGTCGAGGAGATCAACGAGCGCTGGCTCGCGCTGGCGGCCGTGGACGTCTGGTCGCAGCTGATCATGAAGGAGCCGGGTGAGGAGGTGGAGCGGATCCTGGCCGCCCCGCGGACCGGCTCCTGGCGGCTGGCCGATAGCGGCGAGCTCACCTTCGAGCAGGCCAGCAACGACTGGCACGAAATCACCACCGAGGACGAGGCCTTCTTCATGCGGGTCTACGGCCCGGGCGACTTCAAGTTCCACGGCGCCGACCTGGGCATCCTGGTCACCAAGGGCCGGATGCAGACCGACGAGGGTCTCACCGACCGCTGCCGCCGCTACATCAACGGCATCCGCGCCCACTACCAGTCTGAGCTCCTCCCGCAGGCCCCGCCCGTCATGCCCATCGCCTACGTCAAGTAGCGGCCCGGCCCCGGTCGCCGAGCCCGCGCACCCACTGCGCCGCCGCGGCGACCGGCCAGAGCCGGGTGGCCAGGTTCCGGATGGCGATCCCGCCCCGGGTCGCGGGCACTATCAGCGCCGCTGCCCGGGCGACGCCCCGCTGCCTGGGCTCGACGAGCACCCGGTGCCTGGCCTCATACGCACCGAACGCGGCCTGGTAGCCGGCCGGGCTGTCCGCCAGCGCGCCGGCCAGCGTGGCCGCGCCCGCCATGGCCAGGCTGGAGCCTTCCCCGAACAGCGAGACGCAGGACGCGGCGTCGCCGAGCAACGCCACCCGTCCGCGTGACCACCGGTCCAGGCGTACCTGGCTGACGGAATCGAAGTACAGATCCTCGGTTGCGGCCACCCGGTTGAGCAGCTCGGGTGTCCGCCAGCCTCCCCCCGCGTACACCTTCGCCAGCAGCCGCTTGTGCTGGGCGGTGTCCCGGTAGTCGAAGCCGGCGACCTGCGGATGCCGGAAGATGAAAGCCGCCAGCGTCCGCCCGCTCGCCGGGTGGACGGAGATGGCCTTCCCCGGCGTGTTGTACATGAGGACGTCGTGCGGGTCGACCGCGAAGTCGTCGAGGGGCATCGTGGCCACGTACAGGCCCATGTGACGCACGTAGTCGGCCTCGGGCCCGAAGGCCAGCCGCCGCACCGCCGAATGCAGGCCGTCCGCCCCGATGACCGCCTCGAAGCGCCGGGGGGCGGAGCGGCAGAACGTCACGTCCACTCCGCCCCGGTCCGGGTGCAGGGTCGCGATCGAGTCACCGAAGACGAACTCCACGTCGTCCCGGCTCGCGCCGTAGAGGGCGGCGGCGAGATCTCCGCGCGGAAGCTCCACTTCCCGGCTGGCCGCGGCCCGCCTCAGCGCCGCCATGTTGATCCGGCCGGTCCGCTGGCCCCGGGCGGACAGAAAGCTGAGCGTCCGCACGTGCGTCCCGGCTTCGCGCAGGCGCGGCATCACCCCCATCCGCTCGGCCACCTCGACGGCCGGACCACGCACGTCCACCGGGCTCCCGCTGGAACGCTGCGCGTCCGCGTGTTCCACCACCGTCGGCACGAAGCCGCCCCTGGCCAGCCAGTACGCCAGCGTCGGCCCGGCGATGCCGGCCCCTGAGATCAGTATCGCTCCGTTGCGCACAGCGAGCCCCCTGTCCTCGGGCCGGGAAGATCCAGCCGCATCGATAGCATACATGCACTGAATGCAATACTGCAATCGATGCTAACGAGCGTCTGATGCACCGGGAGTAGGCTCTTAGCGTGACGTCGCCAGCCCCGGCCAGAACCCTGCGTGACCGCAAACGAGAGCGCACTCGCCTGGCCCTGATCGACGCGGCTGCCGACCTGTTCGAGCGCCGCGGCTACGACCGCACCACCGTGGCTGACATCGCCGCGGCCGCCGACATCGGCACCCGGACGTTCTTCAGCTACTTCGCCAGCAAGGAAGAACTGCTCTTCCCCGAGAGCGACGCGAGGGTCAGGGCCGCCGAGGCCGCGATTGCCGCCCGCCGTCCCGGCGACCATCCAGCCGACGTCCTCCTCCGCGCGCTGCACGAGGTGGGCGAAGCCAGCGACGAGATGACCGGCCGCCACGCCGCCCTGCGGACCCGCCTGGTGCAGACCGTGCCCGCCGTCCGCGGCCGTGCGCTGCAGATCCAGCTCGACGCCCAGCGTGACATTGCCCGCCGCCTGCACGCGGCCTTTCCCGATGAGCTGGACGAGATCAGCGCCGCCGCCCTGGTGGGCGCGTTCGTCGGCGCCGTCAGCGGCGCGCTTACCGCCCTGTTCGACGATCCCGCGACCAGCCTGGACGACCCCGGGCAGCTACGCGACCGGCTCCGCCGGGCTACCGACGTCGCCCTGCGCCCCTGGCGCCGCTAAGCGCCTCGTCGGGACCGGAGCCGCGGTCAGCTCCAGCGCAGCCACCGAAAATCAAGGTCATTATTCCGAACGATCGTGGGGATATGCGCTAGCTATCCACTGACCGTGCAGGTGGCTGGGCCGTGATCAGCTCGGCCAGCTTGGACAGCGAGTCCTCAAGGTCCTGCGCAGTTACCACGTCGGTCAGCGCGAGGCGGACCGCGGCGAGTTCGCGGGCGAGGAACTCGGTATCGGCTTGGGTCCGTGCCGCCACCTCCCGGTCGCGGTCGATGTTAGCCCGGTCCCGGTCGTCCTGCCGGTTCTGCGCGAGCAGGATCAGCGGCGCGGCGTAGGCCGCCTGGGTCGAGAAGGCCAGGTTGAGCAGGATGAACGGGTACGGATCCCAGTGCTTGATAGCGCCGACGGTGTTGAGAACGATCCATCCGATCACGAGCACGGTCTGGCCGACGATGAATCGCCCGGTGCCGAGGAACCGCGCCATCCCCTCTGCGAACCGCCCGAACGCGTCGGCGTCGTACCGGGCACCCATCTGCGGGGAGCCGCGCGGAACGGACAGGTCGGCCCGCTCACTGGGGCGGCGAAGAGAAACCCGCGCCATGCTAGCCTCCCGTCTTCCGCCAGCCCGGGGGCAGCAGGTGGTCCAGTACATCGTCCACGGTAACCGCGCCGAGCAGGCGGCCGTCCTGGTCACATACCGCCACGCTGATCAGGTTGTAGGCGGCGAGCCTGGCCGCTAGCTCATGATCGGGCAGGTCAGGCCGGACGAAGACGCTCGCCTTGTCTATGCACTCCCCAGCCAGGACCGACGGCGGCCGGCGCAGCAGCCGCTGGAACCCCACGCTCCCGAGGTAGCGGCCGGTCGGTGTCATCAGGGGCGGTTCGCACACGTACACCTGCGCGGCCGCGGTGGCCGGCATGTCCGGGTTCCTGACGCGGGCCAGTATCTCAGCGACCGGCGTCTCCGGTGCGACAATGAGGGGCCGGGAGGTCATCAGGCCGCCCGCCGTCGTCCCGCCGTAAGTCAGCAGCCGCCGCAGGTCCGCGGCCGGGACGGACTCCATCGCCGTCAGCAGCCGTTCGCGTTGTTCGGCCGGCATCTCCGCGAGCAGGTCCGCGGCGTCGTCAGGCTGCATCTTTTCCACGACGTCGGCGCCGCGGTCAAGTCCGAAGCTGGCCAGCAGCCGAACCTGGTCTTGTTCGGGCATCTCCTCAAGCAGGTCGGCCAGCTGGTCGTCGTCGAGGGCGGCCGCGATCTGGCTGCGCCGGGCGGGGGGCAAGCCCTCGACCGCGGTGGCGAGATCGGCCGGCCTCAGCTCGCGCAGGCCAGCCAGCTGCTCGGCCAGCGGGTCCGCCTGGAACAGATCGGGGTAGCGGTCCCAGGGCACGACGTCCGGGCCGCGGTGCAACAGGCTCCGGCCGTGCGAGACGGCCAGCGCGGAGACCTCCCAGCCGACCCGCAGCCGCTCGGTGGGGCTGATCGCGACATCGGCAATGGTCCCGTCCTTGACCTGTCGGCCGTACAGCTCGGAGGCCAGGATCTCTCCGGTCCGCCGGGCGAAGCGTTCCGGGTCGATGGCGCCGCCGGCCAGATGGGCGCCGTCGACGGAGATCTCGGTGATCTGGCCGAGGTTGACGAAGATGCGGCGCCGCTGCCAGGTCACCACCAGCCCCAGCGCGCGCGGCGGGTCATTCCCGGTGGCGGGCAGGATCACGACGTCGCGGATCCGGCCCAGGGTCAGGCTCGCGCTGTCCAGCAGCGGACGGCCTTTCAGCCGGGAAGTGAAAATCTGGCCGCCGGTCATTGTCCACGCTCTCCTCGCCCTCGGCCGACCTGATCTGCACCATTATGGTGTCCGGACTAGCTGGATCGGTACCTGGCGGGTCCTTCCTCATATTCCGCTCGATATCCCGCTCGAGCAAGGAATCGGCTACGTGGCGGAAAACTATTCGCGCCTGATGTGGCACCGGCTCATGCTTGAGGACATGATCCGGTGCGCCCTCAGCCTGGTGCTCGCAGCAGCGAGCGCGCTGACGGCTGCCCCGGGCTCGGTTCAGCTCCTGCCCGGCGGCGAGCGAGGCTGACCCTTCCCCGGCGCGGCCGGGAGACCCCACGGGGAAGGGTCGGCATCCTCGCGGGTCTCCGCGTCCACTGACGCAAACCCACCACCGGGAGTAAAGGATCATGACTAGGCAGGCGTACGTGCGGACCAAGCCGCACCTGAACATCGGCACCATGGGTCACGTCGACCACGGCAAGACCACGCTGACGGCCGCCATCACCAAGGTGCTCGCCGAGCGCGGGATGGCGTCGTATGTGCCGTTCGACCGCATCGACCGGGCCCCGGAAGAGGCGGCCCGGGGCATCACGATAAACGTCTCGCACGTCGAGTACGAGACCGCGAGCAGGCACTACGCGCATGTCGACATGCCCGGTCACGCCGACTACGTGAAGAACATGATCACCGGCGCGGCGCAGGTGGACGGGGCCATCCTGGTCGTGTCCGCGCTCGATGGCGTCATGCCGCAGACTCGCGAGCACGTCCTGCTCGCCCAGCAGGTCGGGGTGCGGCATCTCGTCGTCGCGCTGAGCAAGGCCGACGTGGCCGACGGCGAGCTGGCCGAACTCGTCGAGCTCGACGTGCGCGAACTGCTGTCGAGCTACGGGTATCCCGGCGAGCAGATCCCGGTCATCCGGGTGTCCGGACTGGGCGCGCTGGCCGGGGAGCCCCGATGGGTCGCCTCGGTCGCCGGGCTGCTGGACGCGATCGACGCGTATGTGCCGGTTCCCGACCGCTACGTCAATGCGCCGTTTCTCCTGCCAGTGGAGAGCGTCTTCACGATCACCGGCCGCGGCACCGTGGTCACCGGCGCGATCGAGCGCGGCCGCGTCCGGGTCGGCGACCCGGTCGAGGTCATCGGCCTGGGTACCACCGTGACCTCGGTGGTAACCAGCGTCGAGACGTTCGGCAAGACGATGGCGCACGCCGAGGCCGGGGACAATGCGGCGCTGCTGCTCCGCGGCGTCCGACGGCACCAGGTCCGGCGCGGCCAGGTGATCGTGGCACCCGGCAGCCTGGCGGCGCACCAGAAGTTCGAGGCCAGCGTCTACCTGCTATCCGCGGTGGAGGGAGGCCGCCGGACGGAGATCCGGACCGGATATCGTCCGCAGTTTTTTGTCCGGACCACCGACGTGGTGGGCGTGATGGACCTGGGCCCGGCCGGGGTGGCCAGGCCCGGTGACCGGGTGACCGTCAGCGTCGAGCTGGGCCAGCCGGTGGCGCTCGGCGCCGGGCTCGGCTTCGCCATCAGGGAAGGAGGCCGGACGGTGGGGGCCGGAACGATCACGGCCCTGCTCGACTGAAACCGCCAAGGAGGCGGTCCCCGACGAATCGGGGACCGCCACCGTGGGTAGTCCCTCCCGCCTGATCGAGCCTGGCCGGCACGCGCCGGGGCGGGCCGCGCGAGTCACTACGGCACCTCGTATTTGGAGCACCATTCCTCGGCGCTGCGGCCTTCGCCGGCGATGGCTACCTGCCAGTGCTGGTCGGCGGAGATGGCGTCCATGACGCAGGAGTGAAGCGCGAAGGCGTGGGTGAGCCCGGTGATCTGGAAGAGCTTAAGGATCCGGCCGCCGCTGGTCACGATCATGAGTGATCCCTGGTGGATGCGTAGCCGCTTCAGGCTGCCGACCAGAGCGCCCAGGCCGGTCGAGTCCAGGAAATCTACGCCGCGTAGGTCCGCGATGACGTGGATCGTGCCGTTCTCGGCGAGATCGGCTACCTGCTTGCGCAGCTTCGGGGAGGTGTAGACGTCCATCTCGCCCGCGAGCCGGAGCACGGCGCAGTCGCCGGCGCTGATCGCATTGATGTGAAGGGACGGCACGGCGGCCTCCGGGGGGCTCTTGGGGCCTGGCCAGATCATGACAGCTCTGTCATTACAGGAGATGACGGGGAAAAGTATGTGTTTACAATACGGTAAATATTTCGCGGTTGTCAATCTTGGTCTTTCGATGTCATCATGTGGAATGACAGGGAGGTGGCATGCGGGTCGAAACGGCTATCGGTCAGCAGATCGCGCACCTGCGCGAGGTGCGCCAGATGTCACTCACGCAGCTCGGTCAGGCGATGGGCCGCTACCTGGGCAAACCCTGGAGTCGCCAGGCCGTCCACCAGGCCGAGCGAGGCCGCCGTGCCTTCACCGCCGCCGAACTGGCCGCTGTCGCCCTGGCCCTTGACACCTCGATCCCCGCGCTGTTCCTCGCGGACACCGGGCCGATCGAGTTGCCTGGCGCGACCGTCACCGCCGAGGACTACCGGGCCATCCTGCTTTACGCGGGCGACGAGGTCCCGCTGGACGGACTCGAAGAACTCATCGTGGCGCTGCATGACATCGCCGAGGTCCTGTCCCGGCCCACCCTGGCCCGGCTGGCGAAGATCGG
>PMST01000601.1 GCA_003168295.1 Actinomycetota bacterium | reverse complement strand
CACACCGCCCAGGTCAACGGGACCAGGCTGCACTACGTCACGGCCGGCGAGGGCCCGCCCGTCATGCTCCTGCACGGCTGGCCGCAGACCTGGTACGAATGGCGGCACGTCATTGACCTGCTCGCCGACCAGTACCAGGTGGTGGCGCCCGACCTGCGGGGCTTCGGCTATTCGGGCAAGCCGTCGGCCGGCTACGACGCGGCCACGATAGCCGCCGACCTCGCGGCCCTGGCCGACCACCTCGGCCTGCGGGACGTAACCGTCCTGGGTCACGACTGGGGGGCCGTCTTCGGCTACGTCTACGCCGCGAAGACCCCCGGCCAGGTCCGTGCCCTCGGCATCGTGGAGATGGCCCTGCCGGGCGTCGGCGTGATGGAACAGGCCATGGCGCCCCAGCCGCAAGGTAACTTCCTGTGGCACATGGGCTTCCAGTCCGTCCCCGATCTGCCCGAGCTGCTGATCGCCGGGAAGGAAAAGCCCTACCTGCGCTGGTTCTTCGAGCACTTCGCCTACGACCCAGGCGCCATTACCGCGGCCGACCTCGAGGTATACGTAGACGCCATCACCCAGGTAGGCGCGCTGCGGGCCGGGCTCGCCGTCTACCAGGAGTTCTTCACCACCGCCGACCAGGTGGCCGCCCTGGCCAAGACCCCGCTGGAGATCCCGGTGCGGGCCTACGGCGGCGAGGCCTGCCTAGGCGGCGCGACGCTGGCCTCGGTGCAAGCCGTGGCGCCCGCGGCCGAGGGTGGGGTCATCGAGCGGTGCGGACACTGGGCGGGGGAGGAGCGTCCCGACTTCGTCGCCAGCATCGTCCGCGACCTGGCCAGCAACTAAACCCCAAATTCTCGGAACGATCGTGGTACCCCCCTCGCCACCCCGTCGCGCCGCAAGTCAATTTAGTAAGCCTAGCCTTGTTAGGCTAGGCTTAGGATGTGAGCGAGGAGCCTGAAGTCGGCCAGGTGGCCGCGGCGCTCCGGGTGAGTATCGGCCTGCTGCTGCGGCGACTGCGGCAGGTGCAGGTCGAAGGCGAGCTCACCTTGCCCGAGAGCTCGGCCCTGGTGCGCCTGGATCGGGGCGGCCCGACCACGCCGGGCGAGCTGGCCAAGCTGGAGCAGATCAGCCCGCAGTCGATGGGGGCCACGCTGGCCGCGCTGGAGGCACGCGGCCTGGTCGAGCGGCGTCCCGATCCGCGCGATGGCAGGCGGGTGGTCTTGTCGGTGACCGAAGCCGGCCGCGACGTGCTCCTGGACAAGCGGAACGCGCGGGCCAGGCAACTGGCGCAGGCCCTCTCGGCCGGCTTCACCCCCGCCGAACTCCGGCAGCTGATGGCGGCCGCGCCGCTGCTCGAGCGCCTGGCGCAGAGCATCTAATGGCCGGGCATCCAATGGCCGGGCCTCCAGTGGCCGTGGACGACGGCTACAAGTGGGTCGCCCTGGCCAACACGACCGCCGCCATGTTCATGGCGACGCTTGACGGGTCGATTGTCATCATCGCGCTGCCGGCCATCTTCCGCGGCATCCACCTGGATCCGCTGGGCGCAGGCAACATCAGCTACCTGCTGTGGATGATCANNTGATCATGGGCTACCGGCTGGTCCAGGCCGTGCTGGTGGTGACGGTCGGCCGCCTGGGGGACATGTTCGGCCGGGTCCGGACCTACAACGCGGGCTTCGTGGTCTTCACCTTCGCCTCGATCCTGCTCTCGTTCGACCCGTTCGACGGCGGCCACGGTGCCCTGTGGCTGATCGGCTGGCGGGTGCTCCAGGCCGTCGGGGGATCGATGCTGATGGCGAATTCGGCCGCGATCTTGACCGATGCGTTCCCCGCCGAACAACGCGGTTTCGCGCTGGGCACCAACCAGATCGCGGGCCTGGCCGGCCAGTTCGTCGGCCTGGTCGCGGGCGGCCTGCTGGCCGCGCTGGACTGGCGGGCGGTCTTCTGGGTCAACGTGCCGGTCGGGGTGTACGGGACCTGGTGGGCCTACCGCAAGCTGCGGGACAACGGTGAGCGGCATCGCGGCCGGATCGACTGGTGGGGCAACGTCACGTTCGCCGTCGGCCTGGGCGCGGTCCTGATCGCCGCGACCTACGGCATCCAGCCGTACGGCGGGCACACGATGGGCTGGACGAATCCCTGGGTGGTGACCGGGCTGGCGGGCGGCGTCGCCCTGCTGGTGGTGTTCGGCATCATCGAGACCAGGATCGCCGAGCCGATGTTCCAGCTCAGCTTGTTCCGGATCCGGGCCTTCACGGCCGGGAGCCTCGCGGGCCTGGCCACCGCCATCGCCCGGGGCGGGCTGCAGTTCATGCTCATCATCTGGCTGCAGGGGATCTGGCTGCCGCTGCACGGCTACAACTTCAGCGACACGCCGCTGTGGGCCGGGGTCTTCCTGCTGCCGCTGACCGCCGGGTTCCTGGTCTCGGGGCCGGTGTCGGGGATCCTGTCCGACCGGTTCGGCTCCCGGGGCATCGCCACGGGCGGGATGGCCGTGTTCGGCGGCAGCTTCATCGGCCTGATGCTGCTGCCCGTCAGCTTTCCGTACTGGGCCTTCGGCCTGCTCATCGCGGCGAACGGGATCGGCAGCGGCATGTTCGCCTCGCCCAACTCCTCCTCGATCATGGGCAGCGTCCCGGCCCGGCAGCGCGGCGCGGCCTCGGGGATGCGCTCGACCTTCCAGAACTCGGGCACCGCGGTCTCGATCGCGGTGTTCTTCTCGCTCATGATCGCCGGGCTGGCCGGCAGTCTGCCGAAGACGCTGACCAGCGGCCTGCAGCACGAAGGCGTGCCCGCCGCCGTCGCGCGCCACATCGGCTCCCTGCCGCCGGTGTCGTCGCTGTTCGCGGCGGTGCTCGGCGTGAACCCGGTGCAGCACCTGCTGGCCACCGGCGGCGTGCTCGCCTCGCTCCCGGCCGCCAGCCGCCAGGCCCTCACCGGCCGGGAGTTCTTCCCCAACCTGATTTCCGTCCCCTTCCACCACGGCCTGGTCGTGGTGTTCGCCGTATCGGCCGCCCTGGCCGCGCTGGCCGGCCTGGCCTCCCTCCTCCGCGGCCCCCGCCCCGCGCCCGCGCCCCCGGCCAAGCCCTCCGAGCCCGCGCCCGCAGCCGCGCACCCTGAAGCTTCTGGGCCGGCCGCCGGGTTAACTCCTAGCTGAAAACGGCCCGGCCGCCGCGCCGCCAGGGGCGGGTGTGGTTCGCTGGCCTCATGCCTACCTTCCGCTCCCGGCTCGTCGCGCGTGAAACCGTCTACGGGGCCTGGTCGGCCTTCCCCTCGCTGCTGAGCGTCCGACTGCTGGCCGCCGCCGGCCTGGACTACGTGGTGATCGACCTCCAGCACGGCGGGGCCGCCGAGTCCGACCTGCCCGGCATGACCAGCGCCATCCGTCTGGCCGGAGCGACTCCCGTGGCCCGGGTCCGGCACGCGCACCCCGCCGACATCGGGCGGGCCCTGGACCTGGGCTGCGAGGGCGTCATCGTGCCGAACGTCGACTCGGCCGCCGATGCCGCCGCGGTGGCCGGAGCGGTGCGCTACCCGCCCGCCGGGTACCGCTCCGCAGGCGGCGCGCTGGCCGGCGAGGCGCCGTTCTGCATCGTCATGGTCGAGTCGGCCGGCGCTCTGGCTGAGTTGGACGTCACCCTGGCTGTCGACGGCGTGGACGGGATCTACGTCGGTCCCCGGGACCTGTCCCTCGCCCTGGGCTGCGCGCCCGACCCGGACGACCCGGTGCTGGGGCCGGCGCTGGCGCGCGTCTGGTCCGCCTGCGCCGCCGCGGGCAAGCCCGTCGGCGTGCACGCCACCCTGGGCGCCATCGCCCGCCGCTACCGCGACGCCGGCGCCACCCTGGTCACGGTCACGTCAGACGACGCCGCCCTGACCCGCGACACCGCCGCCCAGCTCCGGCAGGCCCAGGCGGACACCGGCAGCGCTACGGCTCGGTGAGGTAGTTCGATAGCGCGCGGCTACGCTCCGGCGAGCACCCGCGCCGCGGTCACTATCATTACCACCGCGACGAACACGTCCATGGCCCGCCAGGCGCGGGGCTGACGGAAGACCGGGGCCAGCAGCCGGGCCCCGAAGCCGAGGCCGGCGAACCAGGCAATGCTGGCCACGGCGGCGCCGCCGCCGAACCACCAGGGATCCGGCCGGGTCGCGGCGACCGAGCCGAGCAGCACCACGGTGTCCAGGTAGACCGCCGGATTGAGCCAGGTGAAGGCCAGGCAGGTGGCCACGACCGTCGGCCAGGACGAGGTTGTCGCCGCGCCGCCGGCGGTCGCCGGTTTGGGCCGCAGCGCCCGCCACGCCGCCACCGCCGCGTAGCCGAGCAGGAAGGCGGCCCCGAGCAGGCGCACGGTCAGTAGCAGGCCGTGGGCGTGCCCGACCACCGCGCCGAGGCCCGCGACGCCCGCCGCGATCAAGATCACGTCCGAGACGGCACAGATCGCGACCACCGTCGGGACGTGGGCGCGGGCGATGCCCTGCCGGATCACGTAGGCGTTCTGGGCGCCGATGGCGACGAGGAGGGACAGCCCGAACAGCAGGCCCGCGAGCGCGGCCGCGACCGTACCTGGGATGAGCATGAATCCACCGTAGGAACGATGGAGCCGAAAATCCAGCTAAACATTCTTCAGATGCATTAGCATCGCTAATGATGAACCTGGATCCGGACCAGCTCGAGGCGCTGGCGGCGGCCGTCTCGGAGGGAACCTTCGACGCCGCGGCGCGGGCCTTGCACGTGACCCCGTCCGCCGTCAGCCAGCGGGTGAAGGCGCTGGAAACGAGCGTGGGGCAGGTGCTTCTCATCCGGTCCAAGCCGGTGCGGGCCACGACGCCGGGCGAAACACTGCTCCGGGCCGCACGCCAGATCCGGGCCCTCAGCGCCGAGGCCCTGCGCGAACTGGAGGCCGAGGACGTCGGGGAAGGGCCGCCCGTCGTCGCGCTCGCGGTCAATGCCGACAGCCTGAACACCTGGTTCCTGGCGGCGCTGGCCGAGCTGGACGGTGCGGTCTTCGATCTGCGGCGCGAAGACGAGACCCGGACCGCCGAGCTGCTCCGCCGGGGTGAGGTGATGGCCGCCGTCACCACGTCGAGGAACCCGGTGCCAGGCTGTGCCGTCCGGCGCCTGGGCCGGATGCACTACGCGCCGAGGGCGGCCGCCGCCTTCCGCGACCGGTGGTTCCCTGACGGGGTGACCGTGGCCGCGCTGTCCCGCGCACCGGTGGTCCTGCTCGACCGCGATGACACCATCCAGGACCGGTACCTGAGCCGCCGCGCCCGCCGGCCGCTGCATCCGCCGCGCCACTACATACCCGAGTCCGGCCCCTTCTTCCAGGCCGTCCGGCTAGGACTCGGCTGGGGCATGATCCCCGACCTGCAGCTGGCTCAGGACACCGGCGCGGACCTGGTCGACCTCGACCCGGCCGGCGGGATGGACGTCGAGCTGTACTGGCAGCAGTGGCGAGCAGCCGGTCCGACCCTGGACCGCGTGGCCCGAGCCGTGCAAGCGACCGCGACGCAGTTCCTGCGCTAACCGCCCGGTCCAGACCGGCTTCCGCTTGTCGCGGAAGGCGGCGGGCCCCTCCTGCGCGTCCGCACTGTTATAAACCGGCGCCCAGATCCGCTCGGCCTCGTCGAACTTCTCGGGCCGGGACAGGTAGGCGGTGCGCTTGGCGGCCAGCACCGACAGCGGCGCGTTCGTCGCGATCCGCTCGGCCAGCTGCTGGGTCCGTGACTGCAGCTCCGCCAGCGGAACGACCTCGTTCACCAGCCCGACCTCACAAGCTCGCTCCGCCGTGATCGGGTCCCCGGTGAGCAGTATCTGCAGCGCGATCCGGGGCGGGATGAGCCAGGAAAGCGGCGCGGCCCACGGGGCGCCGCGGCCCACCTTCACCTCGCTGATGGCGAACGTCGCGCCCTCCGCCGCGACGCACAGGTCGCAGCTCTGGGCGAGCAGGAAACCGCCGGCCCAGGCGACCCCGTTGACGGCGGCGATGGTCGGCTTGGCGATCTCGATGTTGCGGCCGAACTGGGGGAGGAAGTCCAGCGGCGGCACGGTCAGCGCGGTAGCGGCCATCTCCTTCAGGTCGGCGCCGGCGCAGAACGCCTTCTCCCCGGCCCCGGTGAGCACCAGCACCCTGGCGCTGTCGTCCTCGTTGAACCGCCGGGCCCCGGCGAAAAGACCCTCCCGGACCGCCGCGTTCAGCGCGTTGCGGGCCTCGGGCCGCTCGATGGTGAGCCAGGCGACGCCGTTGCGCACCCGGTAGCTGACCGCGTCTGTCATCGCGTCACTCCATGCTTCACAACCGCGAGCTGGGCTCGTATATTAACACATTAGTGAACCGTGAATCACTAATGTCGGTACGCTAGTGCCCAACGCCAATGGAGGCGCCGTGGACCTCGATGTGACCAGCCTGCATCACCGGCGCGCCGTCCACCGCTGGGAGCGGACGAGCGTCGGGGACCTGATCGAGCGGGTGACCTGGAGCCGGCCAGACAAGCTGGCCATCGTGGGCCGGCCGGGGGCCTACGCCGACGAGCGGTTCGCGGCACTGACCTACCGGCAGGCCGACCAGATAGCGAACCAGTTGGCGCACGCGCTGCTGGCCCGCGGGCTCACCCACGGGGACGTCGTCCTGCTGTTCTGCGAGAACTCGGTCGAGGCGTACCTGGCCAAGATCGGCATCGCCAAGGCGGGCCTGGTCGCCGCGCCGCTGAACCCGATGATGGCGCCTGACCTGGTGACCGCCATGATCGATCTGGTCCAGCCGAAGCTGGCCATCGTGGACGCCGAGTTGTGGCCCAAGGCGGAGCTGTCGTTCGCCGCCAAAGACCTGCAGCCCGGAATCACCATTGCCATCGGCGGGCCGCCCGCCCCGCCGAGCGTCTCGTTCACCGAGTTCATCGCCGGCCAGCCGGTAGCCGAGCCGGACGTCGAGATCCACGCCGACGACATCTGGGAGATCCTGTTCACCTCGGGCACCACGGCGCTGCCCAAAGGCGTGATGATCTCGCATGCGTGCAGCTACTCGGCCGGATTCGGGTTCGCGCTCTCGCTAACCCGAGGGCTCCGGCTCGAGTCCGACCTGAAGGTCGGCACGTACCTGCCGATGATCTATCACGTAGGTGATCAGCCATTCACTTACTCCGTGTTCCTGTCCGGTGGCACGCTGGTGCTTGGCCGTAAACCCAACGCCGAGCACATCGCCGAGATGATCGCCCAAGACCAGGTGACCGCGCTGTGGGCCGGGTCGCCGGCCATGGTGCGGGCTGTCGACGCGGCACTCACCGAACGGCCCGATCTGGACGCGCACAGCCTGACCGTGATCGTGTACGGCTGGGCCGCGCTGCCCCCGGACACGCTGGCCTCGATGAAGCGGCACTGCGGCGAGGACCTGTGCGCGTTCGAGATCTTCGGCCAGACCGAGTCGATCTCCTGCCACCGGTTCTGGCCGGACGAGTGGCCCGAGCTCTACGCGGCGACAGCGCCACAGGACAATTACGTCGGGGTGCCGAGCCCGATCCTGGCCTCGACCGTGCTTGACCCGGACGGAACCGACCTGGCGAACCAGCCCGGCATAGCGGGCGAGGCCGTGTACCGGTCGCCGGCCGTGATGGCAGGCTATTACCGGGACGAGGCCGCGACCTCCCACGCGTTCCGCTACGGCTGGTTCCATTCGGGGGACAGCTGCGTCTACGACGACGCCGGCCTGCGGATCATGGTCGACCGGTACAAGGACATCGTCAAGACCGGCGGCGAGAACGTGTCCAGCCTGCGGGTGGAGGCGGTGCTCGCCCAGCACCCGGACGTGGCCAAGGCCGCGGTCATCGGGCTGCCGCATCCCCGCTGGAGCGAGGCCGTGACCGCCGTGGTGGTGCTCCGGGACGGGGCGCGAGCCAGCGAGGACGACCTGATCAAGCACTGCCGGGCCAGCCTGGCCGGCTACGAGACCCCCAAGTCGGTGGTGTTCGCGGGCGACCTGCCCGAGACCGTAGGCGGCAAGGTGCTCAAGTACAGGCTGCGAGCCGAGCACACCGACCACTACGCCACCTGATCGCCAAGCGGTGCCCCGGGCGAGGGTCATCGTCCCGGCTGGGAAACAATGGTGCCTCGCGTTTCCCGTCATGCACGGAGGAAGACATGCGCTTCAAGATCAAGGCTTCGCACCTGCCGCCGCGCATCGCGGCCGGCGCGTTCATCCTCAACTCCGGCGTGGGCAAGTGGTCCGCGGATGAGGAGACCGCCGCCCAGCTCCACGGGTTCGCCGTGGGCGCCTACCCGTTCCTGGCCAAACTCAAGCCCAAGGACTTCGTCCGGCTCCTGTCGGCGACCGAGATGACGCTCGGCGCGGCCCTGCTGGTGCCCGTCATCCCGTCCGCCCTGGTGGGCGCGGGCCTGACGGCGTTCTCCGGCGGCCTGCTCGGCCTGTACGCCAGGACGCCCGGCATGCGCAAGGACGGCACCCCGTTCCCGACCCAGCAGGGCATCCCCCTAGCCAAGGACGCCTGGATGATGGGCATCGGCCTAGGCCTAGTAATCGACGACCTCACCAGCAACTAACCGCAGGAGCCCACCGCAACTACAGCGTCCGTCCTGGTTTGAAAAAAAATCAGCGCAGCGGTGAACCGTTCGGCGCAGAGGCGTCGTAAGTACCTGTAGGAGTTCTGCGTCAAGACGCGCACAGGCCTTGCGCGCCGCTCTGGTTGAGCGAGGTTTCATGCCCTATGACGTCCAGCACGCCCTCGACCACGCCGAGGTGGCCGGGTGGGTTCTGGGCGCCCTGGACCCGGATGACGCCCGCGACTTCGAGGCGCACCTGCTCGGCTGCGATCAGTGCCAGGCTGCCGTCGCCGAGTTCGCGCCGGTAGCCCAGGGCATCTCCCGCGCCGCGCCCGCGATCGAGCCCCCCGCCGACCTGGCCGCCAAGACGCTCGCGGCCGTTCAGCACGCGATCCTGGCAGGCCGTCCGGCCAAGACCGCACCGGCCAAGACCGCACCGGTCTTCGAGGCTGCACCGCGGGCCGCCCCGGACAAAGCCACCCGCCTCGAGCCGCACGCCGGGCCGGCCCAGCTCACCCCGGAAAAGGCCAAGGCCGGCAAGGCAAGCCGGTGGTGGCACATCCACTGGAGCAACCCCCTGCTCCCGGTGGCGACCGCGCTGGCCGCCGCGGCGGTGACCGCGGCCGCGTTCGTCGCCGTCCAGACCCTGGCCTTCGCCGCCCCGGCGGTGGCGGCGACGTTCAGCCTGCGCGCCCCGCATGGCCAGGCGGCGGGCTCCGCCACGGTCCGGCACCACGACGGGGGCTGGGAGATCCGGCTCACCGTCGACCACCTCCCGGCCCTGCGCCCGGGCCAGTTCTACGAGTGCTGGTACGCGGGTGCGGGTAACCGGCCCGGCCATCCGGATCTCATCACGGCGGGCACGTTCAGCGGGAACGGGACCTTCACCATGTGGAGCGCGGCGAACCCGGCCCAGTTCCAGACCATGCAGATCACCGCCGGGCAGCCAGGCGACGCCAGCCAGCAGGGCGCGGTCCTGCTCAGTGGCACCGTCCGCCGACCCTCATGATCTTTATTCCGAACGGCCCTGGTGCCTGCCCCCGCAATGAATTCCGCCGCGGCCGCGATCGAAACGCTGGTCTAGCCGCCCCGGCCAGAAGCGAGCCGCTGGTCTAGCGCCCGGCATCATTCGGCCGGTGGCCGCAGCGCCAGCAAGGCGATCTCCTCGTTGCGGGCCAGGTGCTGGTGCACCGCCTGCGCCGCGCCGTCCGGATCGTGCCGCCGGAAGGCGGCGACGAGATCCTCGTGGGCCCGTTCGCGACGCCAGTGCTCGTGCGGGTGGGGATCGAGCAGGCCGAAGCCGATCCGGATGTAGCGTTCGGCGGCTCGCCACAGGGTGGTGAGGATCCGGATGTCCCAGGTCGTAGCCGCGGGCGCGAGCAGGGCCAGGTGGAAAGCATGGTGGTCTTCGTAGATCTCGCTCATGCTCCGCTGCTCCTCGCCGAACTCCGCCGCCTGACGCTCCAGCCGATCGAGCTCGCCCTCGGAAAGCAGCAGGCAGGACCGCTGGGCGATCTCGGGCTCGAGCCCGCGCCGCAGCCGGTAAATGCCGCGGAGTTCGTCCAGGTCCAGGGGAGCGACCAGGGCGCTGCGGCCAGGCCGGGTCACGACGAGGCCTTCGCCTTCCAGGCTGCGCAGCGCCTCGCGGACCGGGATGAAGCTGACCTGCAGCATGTCCGCGATCTCGCGCAGGGAGAACTCCTGCCCGGGCGCCAGGGCGCCGGAAAGAATCGACCGGCGGAGCTCCACCGTGACCTGCTCCGCCACGGATCGCGACTCGATCGGGCGGACCGCCGGCCCAGCCGTCCCGATGCGGGTCGTATCACCCCGAGATGTCCCCATCCGGACTGCCCCGTTTCCTTTACTGTTATCACATATATCTGTTAGCGTCTGAGCCATATTTTAGGCGAGATATCGGGCAAAGGACTTCTGATGGCGATCGCGCCCAAATTCGCTCACGTAGTGTTCCAGACCAGCTGATGGCACAGCAGCGCACCACCGTCGAGTTCAAGGCGGACGGGCTCACGATCTCGGCCCTGACCACCGCGCCGGTGCCGGATTCCCCGCGGCCGCTGATCGCCGCCCTGCACGGCGGCACGTACACCTCGCGCTATTTCGACGTGGCGGGCTCGCCCGAGGGATCGTTCATGGACACCGCCGCGGCCAGCGGCTACCAGGTCGTCAGCTTCGACCGGCCGAACTACGGCGGCAGCTCGCCCCTGGCCCCGGACCAGAACACCTTCGACCGGCACGCCGAGCTCCTCGCGGACGCGATTGCCCAGGCCGCCAGGCATTTCTCGGCGCACCGCGTGCTGCTCGTGGGCCACTCGATCGGCGGCATGATCGCCCTGATGATCGCGGCGGGGGAGACCGACTTCGCGCTCGCGGGCGTGTCGGCAACCGGGATGGGCGCGGTCATCCCGGCGGGCGGAGCCGCCCAGGCGCTGGCGTCACTGCCGGTGGACCAGACCGTCGACCTGCCCTATGACCAGCGGGACCAGGTAATGTTCGGTCCCGCCTTCACTCACTCCGCCGCCGCCGTCACCGAGGCGCACGGCTCCTACGCCCCGGTACCGGTGTCCGAGCTGTTCCAGGCGCCGCGCTGGCCGGTCGAGCTCCTACCCGGCCTGGCCCCCAAGGTCCGGGTGCCGGTGCACAACGCGCTGGCCGAGTTCGACGCGCTGTGGGAGAGTTCGCCGGCGAACGTGGCGCGCTTCGCCGGGTTGTTCACGGCCGTGCCGTTCATCGAGGCCAGCGTCGCCCGCGGCACCGGGCACAGCATCGACCACCACACCCTCGGGCACGCCCTGCACCTGCGCCAGCTGGCCTTCACGCAGGAATGCGTCCAGTGGGCACGCCAGGATGGGCTCGGTTAACCCTCGCGCGCGTCCCGCGCTGCCGCTGACGTCGCTACCGCGCTCGGTCCAGGTGCTGGTGGCGGGCGGCGGCCCGGTCGGGCTGGCCGCGGCCGTCGAGCTGGGCCGCCGCGGCGTCAGCTGCCTGGTGATCGAACCCCGCGAGGAGGTCAGCCGCGCCCGGCCGAGATGCAAGACGGTTAACGTCCGCACCATGGAGCACCTGCGGCGGTGGGGCATCGCGGACCGCTTCCGCGCGGCGGCGCCGCTGCCGGTGTCCTGGTCGAAGGACATCGTGTTCTGCACCTCGCTGGCCGGTTATGAGCTTTCGCGTTTCACCGGCGTGCTCGGGCTCGCGCTCGACGGTGACCGCTTCCCCGAGACCGGCCAGCAGGCCCCGCAGTACGTGCTCGAGGAGCTACTGCGCGACGTGGTGACGGAGTTGCCCGGCTGCACCCTGGCCGCCGGCTTGCGGGTGACGTCCGTCGAGCAGGATCCGGACGCGGTGCGGGTGACCATCCAGGACCGCGCGGGCGGCCAGGCCAGCGTCGAGGCGGAGTACCTGCTCGGCTGCGACGGCCCGCGCAGCGCCGTCCGGGACCAGATCGGAGCGCGCTACGTCGGTGAGTTCGCGCTGCGGCCCAACTTCGGCATGGTCTTCCACGCTCCCGGCCTGTGGCCTCAGGTCAAGCACGGCCCGGCCGTGCAGTTCTGGATCGTCAATGACCGCACCCCGGCCCTGATGGGACCCATGGACCGGAACGGGACATGGTGGATCATCGCGCTAGGCGTCCCGCCCGAACTGGGACGGCGCACCGCGGTGTCCCTCATCGAAGGAGCCGCGGGCGTGCCGGTCGACGCGCGGGTCATCTCCGACGACCCGTGGACGGCCCGCATGCAGCTGGTCGACCGGTTGCGCTCCGGCCGCGTCTTCCTGGCCGGCGACGCCGCGCATCTCAACCCGCCGTTCGGCGGCCACGGCCTCAATACCGGCATCGGCGACGCCGTCGACCTCGGCTGGAAGCTCGCGGCGGTGCTGCAGGGCTGGGGCGGGGAGGAACTGCTGGCCAGCTACGAAGCCGAACGCCGCCCGGTCCAGGACCGGGTGATCCGCGAGGCGAGCGAGAACATGAAAACCCTCTCCACCGACCTGGCGGCCGCGAGCCTGGAGGACGACACCGAGGTCGGCCAGCAGGCCCGCCGCACGGCCGGCCGCCGCATCCAGCAGCAAAAAGCCGCAGAATTCCACTCCCTGGACCTAGTCCTAGACCTCTCCTACGACCCCTCCCCCCTAGTGATCCCAGCCCTCCACCCCGCCCCCGACCCGGCCCCCGACCCGGCCCCCCAGCCGGGCCCCCACCCGGCCGCCCATCGGGGCGCGCGCCCGGGAGCCCGCCTGCCGCACGTCTGGCTCGAGCCGGGCCGCTCGGTCTACGACTCGCTCGGCCCCGGGATGACCCTGCTCGTCCTCGATGCGCCTGCCGACTCCTGGCTGCCTCTGGCCCAGGCGGCGTCGAAGGCCGGCGTCCCGCTTGATGTTCTCGACCTGCGCCCGCGGGACCTGCGCCAGCGCTACGGCGCGGGCCTGGTCCTGGTCCGCCCGGATCAGCACGTGGCCTGGTGCGCCGATGCGCTGCCGGCCGACCCGGCGGTGATCATCGACCGGGTCCGGGGCGCCGGCCCGAAGGCCCCGAACCGGCCGCCACGGTAGATTCAGCCCATGGCTGACATGGCTGAGCTGACGCCTGCGCCCCGGCGCGAGGCTTCCGGAGCCCCCGATTCGGCCGTCGACCGGGTCGCCGCGGAGATCCGCCGGGCCGTGCTTTCCGGCGTGCTGCCGCCTGGGCGCAAGTTCTCGATCGCCGAACTGAGCGTGCAGTTCGGGGTCAGCCATATCCCGGTGCGTGAGGCGCTGCGCAGGCTGGAGGCCCAGGGCCTGATCGTGCTTCGTCCCGGGCGCAGCGCCATGGTCAGCCCGCTAGACCGGGACGAGCTGCGGGCCATCTTCCGGCTGCGCCAGCTGCTCGAGCCCGACCTGGCCGCCCGGTCGTGCGCGTTCCTCACCGACGAGGACTTTGAGCGGGCCGCGCAGTTGCTGCGGGCCTACATCGACGGGACCGATGACGCCGACCACCTGTGGAACCTGCACCACGATCTGCACATGGTGTATCTCCGCCCCGCGGCCACCGAATGGGATCTGCGGATCCTCGTGCAACTGTGGAATGCCTGCGACCGCTACACGCGCGTCGTCTTCGACACCTACGCGGTGACCCCGCAGGACCGCGCCAAACGGGAGATGGCGCACCGTGCCCTGTTCGCCGCCGCCCGCTCGGGCTCACCCGCGGAGATCCGCCGGGCCGTGAGCGAGCACCTGTCCGATAACGAGGCCGCCTGCCTGTCCGGCATCGCCGCCCTAGCCGCCGCCACTCCCTGACCCTCCCCGTGCCCACTCCCTGGGCATCCCCAACCGTGCCCGGGCGCGCCGATCGTATATCACCGGAGACGTCTGGCGCGGGCTGCCGAGTCCCGCTCAGGAAACCACGGCGACCTGTAGATCCAGGTCTTCTGATCCGGATACCGAACCGCAGTGGTGGCGGGCGCGGATGCAACGTACACGTCACTTCATATATTTTTCCGATCGACCTCCTGAGCGTCGGCAGCGGATTTCGATCTGCGTTTTGACCGGCAGATAAGCGCTGATGTCAAGCTAATTGGCCTCTTGCGAACTATATTCTCTGCCGTTACTTTGTGACCTAGACACCCAACGAAGGGAGCCACTCGTGACGACCCAGACGACCTCGACCCAGGCCCTGACCCGCGATGAGATCATCAGCCGCAACATTGCCGCCGTGGACCAGCACTTTCACAACGAGAACCCCGAGGGCATCGACCTGGCCGTCGGCGTGTACACCGACGATATCGTCTGGGAGGTCCCGGCCCGGGGGCTCGTCCACCGCGATCGCGAGACCGTCAAGCAGGAGTACCTCAAGATCTTCGGGTCGATGAACGTCCACAAGATCACCAACCTGCACCGGTTCGCGACCGAGGAGTGGGTGTTCGACGACAGCATCTTCGAGTTCACCGTCGGCGGCGACGGCTTCACCAACTGCCCCTTCCCGCCGGGCACGCGGGTCAGCATGCGCCTGATCCACGCCTTCCAGTGCCGCGACGGCAAGATCTGCCGGGAGAACGGCTACGAGATCTGGCGCCGCGCCGACGATGAGCGCCTCGTCCGCGACGACATCCCCGAAGACGCCGTCGTCCAGGAATTCGAGTGACGGTGACCGTCGCCGTCATCGGCGCGACCGGCACCGTCGGTCCCTGCGTCGTGACTTCGCTGCACGCCCGCGGCGCCGACGTCCGGGTCCTGACCCGCGACGCCGAGCGGGCCAAGTCGATCCTGGCGCCGGGGATCGAGATCCGTCCGGTCGATATCGGCGATCACGACGAGGTCGTCGAGGCCTACCTCGGCGAGACCCTTGGCGACCTCAGCGATCAGGCCTCCCGCTCATGACGGCCGGCCGGACCACCGGAGCCGGGACATGGTGACGCCGGCGCCCGACTGCCTGATCTGCCGTCAGGAACAGGCCGATCCCGACGATGTCGTCTTCGCTGACGAGGACTGGTCCGCCGGCGTAATCGCAGGGTACGACGTACCCGGCTGGGTCGTCCTCCGGCTCCGCCGCCACGCCGAGGGCTTCGGCCGGCTCGCCGAGGGCGAGCTCGCCCAGTTCGGCCGCCGGGCGCGAGACACCATAGCCGCCGTACGCACGGTCACCGGCGCCGCCGCGACCTACCTGATCATCTTCGGGGAGGCCAACCCCCACCTGCATGCCCTCATCACCCCCCGAACGGCCGACATCGCCGAAGACCGCCGCCTGGGCGACATCCTGAAACTGCGCACCGAACAAAACGACGCCCAGGCGGCCCGCGCTCTGGTCCCCGCCCTCCTGCGAAGCCCGGATCCGCGGTAAGCGGAGGCACCCTGAGGCGATTTTCGCTTATGCCAGTATTTATCGAGCATGTGGTCGACGGGTCGGCCTGAGCGGGACGCGGCGGTTCCGGGGAGTAGGCTTCCCCTGCCAGAGCGCGTTCCCATAATCTGGCCGGAGGAGAGTCACATGCCACTTTTCGGTGGAAAACAGGCCGGCGATGCAGCCACCTGGGAGCCGCAGGCCGCGGCGGGCCGGCTGGCGCAGACCGCGGGAGCCTCTCCGGCGGGCGTCTTCACCTCCGACTTGTCGGTCTCCGAGTATGTGCTGCTCGGCGAGGCCGGGTTCGAGCCGCTTGGTTTCGTGGTCGGATCGTCGATCTATCACATCGGCCTGCAGATCGGACGATGGTCGCAGAACCAGGAACTGCAGGTACTGACCCAGGCCATGTACAACGCCAGGGAACTGGCCATGAGCCGGATGCAGGCGGAGGCTGACCACCTCGGTGCGGACGGCATCGTCGGCGTCCAGCTGCGCTTGCAGAGTTACGTGTGGGGCCAGGGCGTCCTGGAGTTCATCGCGACCGGGACGGCCGTGCGCGCGCTGGGCAGCACCGGCGGCGGCACCGGGGGCGCCCATCGGGCCCCGGACGGCCGGGCGTTCACCTCCGACCTGTCGGCTCAGGACTTCTTCCGGCTGCTGGCGGCCGGCGCCGTTCCGGTGGCGTTCGTGCTCGGAGTTTGCGTGTACCACATCGCCCACCAGTCGGCGATGCAGTCACTGCGCCAGGCCGGCCAGAACCAGGAAATGGTGATCTTCACCCAGGGCATCTACGAGGCTCGCGAGCTTGCGCTGGCCAGGATGCAGGCCGAGGCCACGCAGGCGAAGTCCTCGGGGATCGTGGGGGTCACCGTCGCGGTCAACAATCACGTCTGGGGCGAGCACGCCACCGAATTCCTCGCCACCGGGACCGCCATCCGCCGCCTCGCCGCCGAGCACCGCCTGCCCGAGACCTCGCCCAAGCCCACCTTCACCCTAGGCCTCGACCACTAGGCCGGGCCGGCCTACTCGCCCGTCTGGCCGTCGATGGACTCGCGGATCAGGTCGGCGTGACCGTTGTGGCGGGCGTACTCCTCGATCATGTGCGCCATGACCCACCGGAGGCAGACGCGTCCCTGGCCGCCCCAGGCCCAGTGCGACTTGCTCAGCGCCGCGGCCCCGTCCTGGCCGAGCCGTGCCCGCACGATGGCATCGGACCGGTTGACCCGCTCGGCCCACAGGGCCCGCAGCTCGCCGCCGGAATCATCAGCGGCGCTGTTCCAGTCCCAGTCGGGGTCCGACTCCGGGCGCCCGCTCGCCCACGGCTCCGGCTCAGGTTCGCCACCGATCACCTCGGTGAACCAGTAGTCCTCGACGTAGGCCAGGTGCTTCAGCATCCCGCCCAGCGTCATCGTCGTGGGCGGCAGCGCCACCCGTAGCTGCTCGTCGTCCAGCCCGCGGCACTTCCACTCCAACGTCGCGCGCTGGTAGGTCAGGAAGCCGCGCAGCGTCTCGGCCTCGCCGCTTTCCAGCGGAGGCTCGGGCCGGCCATGCTCGTCCATCAGCACCTGATCCACGACCTGGATTCTACCGGAGCGACCCCTCGAGCAGCGACGGTATCGGAGCTGTTTTCCCTGGTCAACCGCAATTTGCCGTCGGCCGCCAAGCGCGAAAGCGCGGCTAGGCGGGAGCTACGACGCCCGCCAGGGTGCCGATGAGCTGCCGGAATCGCTGGACGGCCACGGTCCCGCCGGCGATGTCGATGTCGCGGTCCGACCCGGCAAAGATGAGGGCGGTCAGGGCCTGGGTGGTCCCGGTGATGGTCACGTCGACCGGTTCGGCCGGGGTTTCCGCGCTGAGGGACCACTGCTGGCCGTCGCTTTCGACCAGGTAGTCCGTACCGTCGAGCCGGAAGTGCCAGCGGGTGAGTTCGTGGTCGTCGGTGCCGAGGTCGATGGCCTGGGTGGCGGTGCGGAGCAGGTGCTCGGCGTGCAGCGGCTCGCCGTCCTGGGGCCAGCGCCAGGCGTGCCGAAGCCCCCACCAGTTGAGCGCGTCGATGACGGGCCCGAGTTCGGCTCCGGTCGGGGTCAGGCGATACCAGACCTCACGTCGGCCCGGCTCGCGATCGGCGGTGACGATCCCGGTGTCTTCAAGCTCGCGCAGGCGCTGGCTGAGGGTCTTGGGGGTGATCCCGCCGAGGCGGTCCATCAGGTCGGTGAACCTTTTGGCGCCGGTGAGAAGGTCGCGGATCACCAGCAGGCTCCAGCGGTCGCCGACGCGCTCCAAGGCGCGCGCGGTCAGGCAGAAGTGGTCGTAGGTGCGGACGTTCCTCATCACGCCTCCATAATAACTAGTTGACAGCTACTATCTTCAAAATACTATCTTGCAGATATTCAACTCCGTCGGAGGAGTCAACTCCGTCGGAGGAGTCGGAGGAGTCGGAGGAGGATGTCATGTACGACCCGCCTAGCTATCTGTGGGCGATCACCATCGCCGGAATCATCGCGATCCCGGCCGCGACCTGCGTCGTGCTTTACGGCGGCGCGGTGCGGGCCGGTCTGGGCGCAAGGCGTGCGGCGCTGCTCGCCGGCGGCGCGGCCGTCGTGTTCGGCGGCTGGTTCACCGCCAGCGCGGTGATCGCGGGCCACGGCTGGTACCACGCGCGGCTCGGCCACGGGGTGCCGTGGATGCCGGTCGCGGTGGCCGGCTTCTTTGGCTTGCTGCTGGCGCTGCGCCAGATCCCGGTGGTCGCGCGTGCCCTGGCGGCGCCGGACACGGTGAGTCGCCTGGAGCTCCCGCATTCGTTCCGGGCGGCCGAGGGGACGGCCTTCCTGGCCATCATGGCCCTCGGCCACCTGCCCGCGCTGTTCGCCCTGCCCGCGGGCCTGGGCGACGTCGCCGCCGGTATCGCTGCGCCGCTGGTCGCACGCAAGCTCGCCCGCGGCGGCAGCCGCCGCGCCGCCCTGTGGTTCAACGCGTTCGGCATGACCGATCTGGTCGTGGCCCTGACCCTCGGCACCCTCACCGGATTCCAGCTGCTCAACGTCACCCCGTCCGGGGCGCCGATCAGCGAGCTTCCGCTCGCGCTGATCCCGACAGCCGCCGTGCCGCTGCTGTTCGCCCTGCACATCACGTCCGTGTCTGCGCTGCGCAGAGCCCGACGAGCACCGCTGCCAGCCACCGCCCCGCTCACTTCCGCCGCGAGATAGACGCGAGATAGAGGAGAGAACAGAAATGCAGCTCAAGATCGATGCGCTCAAAGAGGCGGCGGCCTGGCCAGGCGCCGACCGGCGTACCTCTGTCGTGCTCGCGAGCCAGCTCATGGCGGCCGAGCTCTACCAGGAGGGCTTCGACTATTTCGCGGCCCGCTCGGACAACGCCCCCACCGACGCCCCCACCGACGCCCCCACCGACGCCCCCACCGACGTCCCCACCGACGCGCTGTGGATGGCGCTCGCCGGAGCGTTCGAGTCCCGTCTGGACGGCCGGACCGCCGACGCGATCGCCCGGCTGGATATGGCCACCAGCCTGGATCTCGGGCTGCCGCACTACTTCAGGGGAACCTCGCTGGCCCGGCTCCCGGAGTGCGCAGGCCGCGCCGAGACCGTCGTCGCCGACCTCGAGTTCGTGCTCGCGGTCAAGGACCAGTTCCCGCCTGGCTTGATGAGGGCCGTATACGAAGGTCTTGCCCGGGCCTACGAAATCCTCGGCCGGACCGAGCAGGCGGCGGTGGCGCGGAGCCGGTCCGGGCGGCTGATCGCCGACTACTGGGTGACCGCCGGGGACGGGTTCCGGTTCGCGCCCCGCAGGCTCGCCGAACTCGCGCCGGACGTGTACGTCGCCCAGGGATACGACTTCTCCGACTTCGCCTTCGTCCTCACCGCCGAAGGGATCGTCGCCATCGACGCCGCTAGCACTCCCGAGCACGCGGCCCGCGCCCTGCGCGACCTGCGCGAGATCACCAGGCTGCCGGTCACCCACGTCATCCTGACCCACGCGCACTTTGACCACATCGGCGGACTCGACGCCCTGACCACGGAAGGCGCCACGGTGATCGCCCAGGCGAACTTCCCCGCCGAACTACGAAACCAGAACGCCGGCCCGCCGCCCTTCCGGTACTTGCTGCCAGCTGGCCGCAGCCATCGCGCCCAGGTCGTACCGGACCAGCTCGTGACCAAGCCCGAGACACTGGCCATCGGCGGAGTCGAGTTCACGCTCATCCCGGTCGCCGGGGGTGAAACCCACGACGGCCTGATCATCGCTCTCCCCGACCGCGAAGTCGTGTTCAGCGGCGACATGAGCATGCCCTACCTCGGCGCCCCGTTCTTCGCCGAAGGCTCGGCCGAGGGCCTGTTCGAGGCGATGGAGACCGTTATGGCGCTGCGTCCCCGGCTGCTCATCCACGGGCACGCCGGGCTGACCGACACCTACACCATCGAGGCCTTCCCCGGCCTGCTCGGCGCCCTGCGCGACCTGGACGACGCGGTCCGGGCCGGCATCGCCGACGGGCTGACGCTGGTCGAGATCCTGCAGCTCAACCACCTGCCGAAGGTACTGAAGGATCACCCCTTGGCCGTCATTCCCTATCTGGTCACCCGCGATCACTTCATCCAGCGCGTCCACCGTCAGCGCACCGGATACTGGCATCCCGGCGGAGAGGGCGTCGAGCACTTCACCCCAGCCGAACTGGCCGCCGCGGCGGACCTGCTCGGCGGCGGAACCGCCGCCGCCTTCGCCGCGACGGGCGCCGAGCTCACTCGGCGCGGTGAGCACGCGCTCGCGCTGCGGGTCCTCGACCTGGGACTGCTCAGTCACCCCGGCACGGCCGAGCTTGCCGACCTGCGGCAGGGCGTTCTGCAACGGCTGGCCGAACGCCATCAGCTGCTCAACCCGTTCAAGTTCGCCTACTACGCGGGCCTCGCCGATCTGGAGCTGGCGCCCCCCGGCTGATCTTCCGGTCCCGGGGCGCGGCCCGTTCAGCAAAAATCTCAACAGGGTATGTGTGAGGAA
>PMST01000019.1 GCA_003168295.1 Actinomycetota bacterium | reverse complement strand
GGCTACCTCTGCGATCCTGGAGCCTAGTCCTCCAATCAGGTTGTGCTCCTCGACCGTCACGGCTACTGGATTGCGAGCGAGGTTCTCGGCGATGGCGGCGGAATCGAGCGGCTTCAGCTGATAGACGTCGACCACATGCACGCTGATGCCGTCCTGCGCCAGTGCCTCGGCCGCGTCGAGAGCGGATCGGACCATGATGCCGGTCGCGAAGACGGTGATGTCTGACCCTTCCCTGACTACATGCGGCACGCCTGATCCGTAGCTGTCCGGCAGCGAGCCTGGGGGGTAGATCGGCTGGTCTGCGCCCCTGCTGAGCCGGATATAAACGGGACCTGCGTCGTCCGCGGTTGCGTGCATGATTCTGCGGCAGCTCTCACTGTCGCTGACGGACATGACCCGAAGGCCTGCCACGGAGCACATTGCGGCCAGGTCCTCGGTCGCGTGGTGTGAGGTGCCGAAGAACCCCATGGAGACGCCCGCATGGGTAGCGAGGATACGTACCGGTAGGCCCGGGTAGGCGATGTCGGTGCGGACGTTCTCGAAGGCCAGCAGGCCCGCGAAGCTGGCGAACGTAGCAACGTAGGGCCGTAGGCCTGATGCTGCCATGCCCGCTGCGGCACCGAACATCGTTCGCTCGGAGATTCCGAACTGGAACGTGCGGTCGGGAAATCGGTCCTCGAAGTCGGCAATCCCGGTCACGTATTTCAGGTCAGCGGCGCAGGCAACGACCCGCCCGTCTTTCTCACCGAGTTCTGCGAGCACTTGGCCTGTGACAAAATGGTTCGCGCCGTGGTCGCGCCCCGCGTGGTCGAAGCTGCCGGGATCGCGCAGATCAGTTGGGTTCCGGCCGCTCACTTCGACACCTCGAACATGGAGTCGATGTCGCGGAGTGCTCTTTCGACATCCAGCCCGTGAAGGTAGCCAACGTGCCATTCGGCCATGCCCTCGATGAACGACACTCCCTTGCCCGACACCGTGTTTGCGATGAGCATGGTGGGCGGAGCGCCGCTGATGGCACGGCGGGCGTCATAGCGGCCGTATGCCGCAAGCAAGGCTGCTATGTCGTGCCCGTTCACTTCCTCGACCAGCCAGCCAAACGCCCGCCACTTGTCTCCGAGCGGCTGCATGTCAAGGACCTCTTTTGTCGGTCCATCAACAGAGACCTGATTGACGTCAATGATGCCGAGCATGTTTCCGAGACGGCGTGCGCCGGCGTATGCTCCGGCCTCCCAGATCTGTCCCTCGTTCTGCTCACCGTCACCCATGATCACCACGGTTCGGCTTGCCGATCCCCGCAGCCGCTGCGCTTCGGCGATCCCCGCGCCTATCGCGAGGCCGTGACCGAGAGACCCTGCTGAGAAGTCGAAACCCGGAACCTTCCGCATGTCGGGATGATCGCCGAGACGGCTACCGAGCCTGGTAAACGTCTCGAGGTACGCAGCCGGGAAGTAACCGAGATCGGCCNNGCTGAGAACAAGGCGATCACGATCGCCCCAGTTCGGCTCTTCCGGCCGGATTCTGAGAAACCCGTAGTAAAGACTGGTGAATATCTCCACGGCCGAGAACACTGAACCGTAGTGCCCGGACCCGGCAACGGCGATTTCGCTGATCACTGCGCGGCGTGTCGCTATTGACTTCTCCTGAATCTCAGCGACGCTGTATGGGTAGGGCTGATCGGCCTCAGCATGCTGCGTGGTCATCCGTAGTTCTCCTCCTGGCTGAATTCAGAGTTCCAGAGTCAGCAAATGCGAGCTGAGACTCTTTCCGTGTATGTCCTGCCGTAGCGTTCGCGTCACGCCGCCGTCCAGCGCCCTTTCCAGGACGAAGTTCAGTACCCGCAGATGGGGAATCTCGTATCGGCGCGCCGGCCCGTGCGCAATTCCCTCGAAGTGCCTTAGTACTTTCTCGCAGGTCAGGTTCTCCAGCAGATGCTGGAATGCCTCGTCACTGCGAGCGACCACGATCAGGTTCGAGACGTCACCCTTGTCACCCGACCGCGCGTTGGCGAGATCCCGCACGATCACTAGCTCTCCACCAGCCTTATCTTTGTCGTGACCAGGCCCCTGGGCAGAAGGACTGATTGCACCGCGAGAACGTCTTTGACCAGCTTGAAGTCACCTGCACCTCCGCAGGGCCCGTTGGTCAGCAGCGTCTCGACTTCCTCGCCGATGCTGCGCGCGGCTCGTTCACTGCCGCTGGTCCCGGCNNGCGACCCGCAGCCGGACCTCATACGGATCTGCTGCCCTTGCCGCCGCGCCATGAAGGCTGGTCATACCGATGAGGTCCACGCGCAGCCGGGGAGGCGTGAGGCCCCGCTGCTCCAGCCTGCTGAGGACGATCTCGGCAGCGAGCCGGGCGCGGGACACGGCGTTCGGGCCGCCGTAAGAGATCTGACCCTCGCCCATATATCCGTCGCGGTATCCCACGGTCACCTTAAGCGTCTCTGTGCGCGCTGTTGCGCGGGCGCCTGCAGCGCGAACCGCGTCTGGTGCGACCTCGTCGATTTGCACGTGCGTTACGTCCAGAACGCAGTCCGGCGTGATGTAGGAGGTCGGATCGTGCACTTCGTAAAGGAGTTGCTCGGTGCAGGTCAGCCGGTCGATTCGGCCACCCGAACCCGCTACCTTCGAGATGACGACCTCGCCGGCTGCCGACACATCGGCAAAGGGGAATCCGAGCCGGTCTAGTCCGGGTACGTCCTTGACACCTGGGTCGGCGAAGTAGCCCCCAGATACCTGCCCCG
>PMST01000468.1 GCA_003168295.1 Actinomycetota bacterium | reverse complement strand
CGCCAGCAGGAAGAGAGCCTGCCGGACCGCGAAGACAGGTTCACCGCGCTGATTGACGCCGCTGAGGAGGCGACCGGGCGGCCGGACCCACTGGTGCTCGACATCGGCTGCGGCCCCGGCTCCATAGGCGTCCGGCTGCTGAACCGGCTCCCGGGTGCCATGGTGATCGGCATCGACGCCGACCCGGTGTCGCTGGCGTTGGGCCAGGCGGCCTATCCGGACCTGCCAGGATTGCGCTTCATCGACATGGACCTGCGCGTTCCCGGCTGGTCCGCGCGGCTCGGCCTGACCCCAGGGACCCCAGGGACCCCAGGGGGCCAAGGGGGCCAAGGGGGCCGGGCCGCCGACGTCGCGGTGAGCACCACCGCGCTGCACTGGCTGCCCGAGCCCGATCTGCGCGCCATGTACGCCGAACTCGCCACCGTGCTCCGTCCCGGCGGCCTGCTGCTCGACGGCGACCACTTCTCGCTCGACGCGAAGGAGTCCCCGACGCTGGCCCGCCTGGACCTGGCTCTGCGCCGCCGGGAGGACCAGCGCCGGTTCCCCGGCGGGCACGCCGAGAGCTGGTCCGGCTGGTGGGAAGCGGCGGCCGCCGACCCGGCACTGGCCGCTCACGTCGCGGAACGCAAGCGTCGTCACGTCGACGCCGGCCACCACGGCACGGAGTCGAACCAGCTCGCCACCCACCTCGAGGCGCTCAAGGCCGCGGGTTTCGCCGAAGTCGGCACCCTCTGGCAGCGCGGGGACAACCGCCTCCTGTGCGGCGTCCTGCCCAGCGAGTAGCGATCCGGGCGAGCCGGTCCCTCAGTGGCGTCGGGCGTAGGCGATGTTGATGACCGCGATGGCGGCCCAGATGAGCAGGACCATGACCGCCTGCGCACCGGAGTTGCCCTCGCGCGACACGATCGCCGTGGCGCCGACGCCGAGGGCCATCGAGCCGAGGGCGGTAATCGTGGTCGCCACGTTGCGCCGGTCGATGGCGGGCGGCCTCGCCGGGGGCGGCCCCATCTGATACCCGGGAGGCAGCATGGGTCCCATGTACCCCTGGTACCCGTGATATCCCTGGTACCCCGCAGGCGCCTGGTAACCCGGATACTCCGGCGCGCCCGGTCCCGGCGCGCCCGGGACGCCCGCTCCCGGCGCGGCCCCGGAGCCTGGTGGCCCGACCGGACCCGGCGGGCCAGCGGGCCCGGGTCCCGGAAGGGCATAGTCCCCGGGTGAGCGGTAGCCCGGAGCCTGCTGAGAAACCGGAGAGCCGGCCGGTACCGGCCCGAAGGCCGCCAGCCGCGCCTCTATGCGTCTGTCGATTTCCGCGCCGATGCGCTCGACCAGCCCTTCGGCCACGGCGTCGTCATAGCCCGAACCCAGATCCTGGTGCGCGGCCACAGAGGCGCGGATCTCCGCCTCGTGGTCGCTGCTCATGAGCGCACGCTACAACCTGCCGCCAGTCACCACAAACGCCGCTGTCACAAGCGACGCTGTCACAAGCGACGCTGCTATGCGCGGCATTAGCGCTGGCGGGCGTAGGCGATGTTGATGGCCGCGATCACGATCCAGATCAGCGCGATCAAGCCCCCCGCGCCGCCGCTGACCTGACCGGCCGAATTGCCCGGGTGGAGCACCGCCGCCGTGGCCCCGATGGCCAGTCCCATCGACCCAAGGGCCAGCACCACCGCGCCGAACCCGACTCGACCCGGCACCGGCTCACGGCGCGCGCGCCGCCGCCGCAACGGCGGATCTGGGTACCCCGCCTGGCCGTACAGCCGCGCGTCCACTCGCTTGTCAATCTCCTCGCCGATGCGCTCGACGAGGCCTTCAGCCACGGCCGTGTCATAAACCGGGCCAAGATCATGGTGCGCGGCCGCCGCGGCCCGGACCTCTTCGGTGATGCTCACGCTCTACCTCCCGCTCGTCTCTGCGTCACGCTATCGGCGTGCGGTGCGCAAGACACTGGGGCTAGCACCCGGTTCCGGCCTTCTGCTGACCCCAGCAAGCCCGCTGCTATTTGCGTTCCGGACAGCGAATTGAGGCTGGCACACTAGGGGGGTGTCCCAGTCCCCTGACCATCGAGGCCCGGACGAGCCGTGCGTTCTGCTCAAGCTGGGCGAGATCGTGCTCAAGGGACGGAACAGGCAGCAGTTCGAGCGCATCCTGCAGGGCAACATCCGCGCCGCGGTGCGAGACATCGGGATACCCGTCCAGCTGCGGCAGCGCGAGGGGGTCATCCTGCTCCGCGTCGCCGACGGTGAGCAGCGCGGCGAACCCGGCTGGACGCAGGCGGCCGGGCAGATCGCGGAGCGGGTCCGGGACGTGCCCGGCATCGTCCGGGTCTGCCAGCCGCTCCGGGTGGTCAAGACGCCCGAGGCGGTCACCGCCGCCGCGTTGGCTCTGACCAAGGGCCGGACGGGCACGTTCGCGATCCGGGCGCGGCGCCGGGACAAGCGCTTCGGCCTGACCTCGGGGCAGCTGAGCGTGCTGGTCGGCCGGGAGATCGCCGAGGCGCACGGGCTCGGCGTCAACCTGTCCCGGCCCGACACCGAGGTGTTCATCGAGGTCGACCAGCACGAGGTGTTCGTGTTCACCGAGGGAGTCGACGCCGTGGGCGGGCTGCCGGTGGGGATGAGCGGCCGGGGCGTGGCGCTCATGTCGGGCGGCATCGACTCCCCGGTGGCCGCCTACCGGATGATGCGCCGCGGCCTGCGCTGTTTTTTCTTGCACTTCTCCGGCATGCCGCTCACCGGACCCGAATCGATCTACAAGGCCTATGCGCTGGTCCGCGGGCTTGACCGGTATCAGGGCGGGTCCCGGCTGTTCGTGGTGCCGTTCGGCAAGGCCCAGCAGGCCCTGGCCTCCTCCGGCGCGGACCGGCTGCTGATCGTGGCGCAGCGGCGGCTGATGCTCAAGACCGGCGCGGCGCTCGCCCAGCGGCTCAGCGCCACCGCGCTGATCACCGGCGACTCGCTCGGCCAGGTGAGCAGCCAGACCCTGGCCAACATCACCGCGCTCGACGACGCCACCAGACTCCCGATCCTGCGCCCGCTGATCGGCTGGGATAAGAGCGAGATCATGGCCGAGGCCCGCCGCATCCGCACTCTGGCCATCTCCGAACTCCCTGACCAGGACTGCTGCACGCTGCTTACCCCGCGCCGGGTGGAAACCCGCGCCCGTCTCGACGACCTGCGCCGCATCGAAGGCCGTCTCGACGTCGAAGACCTAGCCGACACCCTGGCCGCAAATGCCCACGAATACCGCCAGGAAAAACCTTAAGACCATAGATCCCGAACGGCAGTGGCGCGTGCCCGCGCCCCCCGGCTAGCCTCCAGACGCCACCTCAGGTGAGGGCGGGCGCGCGAGGGAGATCTGGGGCCGGGGTGAGGGTCCGGCCGACCAGGGGGGACAGGTGAGCGGCGACGCTGGCCAGCTCGCGTAGGTCGGATTCGACCAGCGCCTGCGGGCCGTCGCACAGCGCGGTCTCCGGGCTCGGGTGGACGTCCACGATGATGCCGTCGGCGCCGACCGCGATCGC
>PMST01000204.1 GCA_003168295.1 Actinomycetota bacterium | reverse complement strand
CCGAGCGCCTTGTAGTCCACGCTGGCCCGCAGCGAGCGGCCTACCAGCCTGGATATCTCGTGGGTCCGGCCGCCGAGGCGGCCCTTGACCGACTCGCGGTCGTTGCGGGAGTTCGTCGCCCGGGGCAGCATCGCGTACTCNNAGCACCCGGGTGCGGCCGAATTCCACCAGCACCGACCCCTCGGCGTGGTCAAGCCAGCCCCGGGTGAGTTTGACCGGGCGTAGTTCGGTTACGGATCGTCCGTCGGGTCGTGGCATGCCGCACAGCCTATCGGCCAGCGGAGGGCGCAGTGCCGGGCGCCAGGTTCGCTGGCCCGAGCACCAGACCGCTGGTGGCCAGCGAGACCGGGCCGCGGTACGCCTGCGACGCCTGGTCCGCCGACTGTTCCGGGTCGTTCCAGGGGACCAGGTGGGTGAGCACGAGCCGCCCGGCTCCGGCCCGGGCCGCGTGCTGGCCCGCCTGCCGGGCGGTCAGGTGCAGGCCGGGCGGGGCCTGCTGCCCGTCGAGGAACGACGCCTCGCACAGCAGCAGGTCAACGTCTTGCGCCAACCGGATCAGGGCGTCGGTCTCGCCGGTGTCGGCCGAGTAGGCCAGCCGCCAGCCCGCCTGCTCCACCCGGAACCCGAACGTCTCGACCGGATGGAACATGTGCTCGGCGGTGAGCCGAAACGGGCCGATCTCGAACGAGGAGGGGGCCAGGTCATGAAAGTCGAACCGGGGCGGGCCGGGATGGCCGTCGTCGGGGTGGCCGCCGGGGCCTAGCTCGGGTTTGACCCGGACGGCCGTGCCGCGCGGTCCGTACACCGGGATGGGCGGCCGGGCGCCGTCCGGGGCGAACTGCCGCGCCACCCAGTAGGCGCCCAGGTCGACGCAGTGGTCGGCGTGCAGGTGNNGAACAGCTCCGCGTACCGCTGCAGCACCCCGAGCGCCCCGTTACCCATGTCGATGACCAGGCGGAAGCCCTCGGCCTCGAGCAGGTAACAGGACGCCGGGCTGTCCGGCCCGGGGAAGCTCCCCGCGCATCCGATCACCGTCACGCGCATGGCGCTATTATGGCCTTCGCGGGCACAGGGCCCACAGCGAGTAACGCTCATAGAAGAGCGCGTCATGCTCGTAGCCGGGCGTTACCTCGTCCACGGCCCGCTCCCGATCAGGTTTATGCCGTTAAGGCCGGCCAGGCCGGAGAGCCGAAGCACACTCGCGATAGGCGGCTGAGACCCGACGAGCAGCACGATGCCTGAGTCATCCCGGAACTGCCGGGTGGCCTCCGCGATGGCGCGGCAGGCGCCCGCGCTCAGGAAGTCCACCCGGCCCAGGTTCAGCCGGAACGTTTCCGGCGCAAGGCTGGCCGGCGCGCGGCTGGTCGCTGCCCGCAGCGCGCACGCGAGAAGTTCGGCGTTGGACACGTCGATCTCGCCCGCGAGTATCAGTTCGCCATCGCCGTCGCCCGTGCTGAGCAGCCACTCCCTGATGCCGGATAGATGGTTGGACACGACGTCCGAGAGGTGACCGTCTACGGTGGACGGCTGCTCGTACTGGCACATCGCCGACAACGGGTGGGTGCGGGTGATCTCGTCGATTTCCCGCTCTATGGCCATGTACGCGGGCCAGGTCAGGAACGTGAGCGCGGTGCTGGCCTCGGCCGCTATCCGCAGCCCGCGGTAACCCTCCGCGAGCGCGCGCTCGATCACGGGCAACGGGCCTCCGGCGGGATAGAACTCAGGAATACCGATGATGGACAGGCGCCCCTCGGCCGTGGCCGCTACGGCATCGACGCCGTTCTCGCGCAGGACGGCGAGCAGCGAACCTTTGTCAGACCTCCCGTCGACCTCGGTATAGATCACCTTCTCGTCGTTCTCCAGGCCGCGGCGGACCCAGGCCGCCAGTTTGGCCGACCTCTCCTGCTCCGAGTGGTGCAAGAGCAGCAGGTGCCCATCCCAGTCCAGCCTGGGGTCCACGTGAATCCTCATGCGAGCGCCGCCTCATCCAAATCCAATGACCGGCAGCCCAGACCGCGCCGACACCCAGAATCCCTATCCGCTCTCACTATAAGCAAACCAGCGCACACAATTAGCGACTGTCCTGATTTTGCTCACCAGAATCCGCAATTGCGGTAAAGACGAGGCGCAAGCGCCAGAAATGGGCCCGAAAGTCAAGCCCAGAGCTGGCCTTCCAGGCGGGCTTCGGCTTCTTCCAGGGTGCCGGAGTAGGCGCCGGTGGACAGGTACTTCCAGCCGCCGTCGGCAACCAGGACCACGATGTCGGCGCGCTCGCCGTCGGCGACCGCCTTGGCCGCCAGGCCCAGGCCGGCGTGCAGGGCGGCGCCCGCGGAGATGCCGGCGAAGATGCCCTCGGACTCGGTTAGCTCCCTGGTCCGGCGCAGGGCGTCCACCGACGAGACCGAGAACCTGGTGGTCAGGACGGACTCGTCGTACAGTTCGGGGACGAAACCCTCGTCCACGTTGCGCAGGCCGTACACCAACTCCCCGTACCGCGGCTCGGCGGCCACGATCTTGACGTCCGGTTTGTGCTCGCGCAGGTAGCGGCCCACCCCCATCAGCGTGCCGGTCGTGCCCAGGCCCGCCACGAAGTGCGTGATTTCGGGCAGGTCCGCGAGTATCTCCGGGCCGGTCCCCTCGTAGTGGGCGCGGGCGTTGGCCTCGTTGCCGTACTGGTAGAGCATCACCCAGTCGGGGTGCTCGGCGGCGATCTGCTTGGCCACCCGGACCGCCTCGTTGGATCCGCCCGCGGCCGGCGAGCCGATGATCTCGGCGCCGTACATCCGCAGCAGCAGGCGGCGCTCCTCGCTGGTGTTCTCCGGCATGACCACGATCAGCCGGTAACCGCGCAGCTTGGCCACCATGGCCAGGGATATGCCGGTATTACCCGAGGTCGGCTCCAGGATGGTCGATCCCGGCGAGAGCAGGCCGTCCTTTTCCGCCTGGGCGATCATGAAGAACGCCGCGCGGTCCTTGACCGAACCGGTCGGGTTCCTGTCCTCCAGCTTGGCCCACAGCCGGACCTCGGGAGACGGCGACAGGCGGGGCAGTCCGACCAACGGGGTATGACCGAGGGAGTCGAGCAGGTTCTCGTAGCGCATTAGCCCCGGTCCGTTCGGTAAATAAAATTTCTCAGCGCGGCACGGCGGGACTAGCGGGCGCCGCCGGCCACCGCGGGCAGGACCGTGACGGTGTCGCCGTCCTTGACCGGGGTGTCCAGGCCATCCAGGAAGCGGACGTCCTCGTCGTTCAGGTACACGTTGACGAAACGTCGCAGGCTGCCGCCCTCGATCAGCCGGTCCTGCAGGCCGCCGTGCCTCGTCTCGAGGTCGGTGAACAGGTCGCCGAGCGTGGACCCGGTCCCCTCGACTTGCTTGGCACCGTCGGTGTACGTACGCAGGATCGTCGGGATGCGAACCTCGATGGCCATGAACAACGCTCCACTGGTTTTAGCTCTGCTGATTTTTCAGGCAGTCCTTGGCGTCCAACCCGCCCGTAGGCCGAATCATTCCACCACGGTAACCGGCTCCTCGGTGACCACGCCGTCGACGATCCGGTACGAGCGGAACTCGGTCGCTTCGGAGTCCCTGGTCGAGACCAGCACATAGTGCGCTTCCGGTTCGCTGGCGTAGGAGATATCGGTCCGGGACGGGTACGCCTGCGTGGCGGTGTGCGAATGGTAGATGACGACGGGCTCCTCGCCTTGGTCATCCATGTCCTGCCACACCCGGAACTGCTCGGCGGAGTCAAAGCGGTAGAAGGTCGGCGACCGTTCGGCGTTGGTCATCGCGATGAACCGTTCCGGGCGGTCGCTCCCGGCCGGGCCGGCCAGCACGCCGCAAGCCTCGTCCGGGTGGTCTTGGCGGGCGTGGGCCACGATCTTTGCCTGCAGCTCGCGCGGGATCCTCAGCATGACCACTTAGATTAGGCGAGCGCTTGGACCAGGGACTCCTGGACCGCGCCGAGCCAGGCGTACACCTCATACGCGGTCCATTGCGGGTCATCCGGCTTCAGCTTGGCCCAGTCCTCCTCGAACTCCTCGGTGACGCCCAGCCGGACCCCGAGGGCGAGCCGGACGTCGTTCAGCGCCTTCAGCCACGAAAGCGCCTCGTCGTGGCTGAGCTGGATGCGGCCGCCCGCCTCGGGCAGCGTGTCCAGCATCTGCCTGGCCACCTCGTATTTGGCGCTGCGCAGGGCCGGCTCGGTGTACTTGCGGAACTCCCCCGCCGCCTCCGGGTCGTCGGAGTACGCGTCGGGCAGCAGCCGGGCCAGCACGGGATCCTCCGGGGTCTGCGCGGCACCCGGCGGGTACAGCATCGCCTCGAGCGCGTCCAGGTCATCCGGTGTTCCGGCGTCGCTAGTTTTCGGGTTGCTGGTTTGGGGGTCGCCGGTTTGGGGGTCGCTGGCGCCGGGTTCGACCAGGGTCATGATCTGGCCGACCAGGTTGCGCAGCAGCGATGCCTCGGCCGCGGCGAGCCAGGCGCGCGCGCCGCCACCACGTACGGACCGGAAGGGTTCCATTGGCGAAAGTAAGCCTTGCTAGTTAGTTGTCCTGGCGGACGGTGGCCCACAGGCCGTAGCCGTGCAGGACCTCGACGTTGTGCTCCATCGCTTCCCTGGCTCCGGCGGCGACGACCGCCTTGCCCTTGTGGTGCACGTCGAGCATCAGCTTGGTCGCCTTCTTCTTCGGGTAACCGAAGACATGCTGAAAGACATACGTCACGTAGGACATCAGGTTGACAGGGTCGTTCCAGACGATAGTGACCCAGGGCCGGTCCGATACCGGTTTGTCAGCGGATCGTGGAAGATCTACCTCAGCGGGCGCCGTGCTCACTCCTACCCACCTCCCACTCCGTAGTCTTCCACCTGTGACCAATCCCGTGAACCACCAGCCTCCACCCGGTGACTCCCCCGGGCCCGGCCCGGCTGGGACCGCCCCGGCTGGAACAGCGCTGCTGACCGACCGGTACGAGCTCACCATGCTGCAGGCAGCCCTGCGTAGCGGCGCGGCCAGCCGCCGGGCCGTCTTCGAGGTATTCGCCAGGCACCTGCCGCACGGCCGCAGGTACGGCGTCGTGGCAGGCACCGGGCGGCTGCTCGACGCGGTCGAGCAGTTCCGCTTCGGCCCGGCCGACCTGGAGTTCCTTGGCCGCGCGGGCATCGTGGACGCCCCGACGCTGGCTTTCCTCGAATCGTACCGTTTCGGCGGCAACATCTGGGGCTACCCGGAGGGTGATTGTTACTTTCCCGGCTCGCCGATCCTCGTCGTAGAAGGCACCTTCGCCGAGGCGGTGCTGCTGGAAACCGTGGCCCTTTCCATCCTGAACCACGACTGCGCGATCGCATCCGCCGCGTCCCGGATGGTGACGGCGGCAGACGACCGGCCGCTGATCGAGATGGGCTCGCGGCGGACCCACGAGCTCGCCGCAGTCGCCAGCGCGCGGGCCGCCTACATCGCCGGCTTCGCCTCCACGTCAAACCTGCGAGCCGCCCGCGAGTACGGCGTGCCGAGCGCGGGCACCAGCGCGCACGCGTTCACGCTGGTGCACGACAGCGAGCGGGATGCCTTCGCCGCCCAGCTCGAGGCGCTCGGCACCAGCACCACGCTGCTCGTGGACACCTACGACGTACCCCGGGCGGTGCGGACCGCCGTCGAGCTGGCGGGCCCGGACCTCGGCGCGGTGCGGATCGACAGCGGCGACCTGCCGGTGCTGGCCCGGCAGGTGCGGGCGCTGCTTGACGAGCTCGGCGCGGTCCATACCCGGATCGTGCTGACCGGTGACCTCGACGAGTATTCGATCGCGGCGCTGGGGGCGGTTCCGGTGGACGGGTACGGAGTCGGCACCTCGCTGGTCACCGGCTCGGGTGCGCCGACGGCGGCACTGGTCTACAAGCTGGTCGCTCGCTCGGAGAGCGACGAGAGCGGCCCGCTGCGCCCGGTGGCGAAGCGCTCGGTCGGTAAGCCATCGCGCGGCGGCCGCAAGTGGGCTGTGCGCGAGCTCGACGACAGAGGCTCGGCTGCGGTCGAGCGGGTGATCGACCATGAGCCGCAGGGCCGGGACAGCGGCAGAAGGCTGCTGCACGTGCTGGTTCGCGACGGCGAGATCGTCGCACGGGAGCCGGTGTCGGCAGCCCGTTCCCGCCATGAGGCCACGGTCGCGGAACTTCCGGCGCACGCGCGGCAGCTGTCCCGCGGTTACCCGGCGATCCCGACCGTGTTCGAGCCGGATCAGGACTGACGCCGCCGCGCACGCGCGCGATAATCGCTTGCCGGCGGCACGCACGGGAGTGCCAGACTGGCGCGATGCATAAGAGCGCAGAGCACGTCGCCAGCGAGCTGGCGACGCTGGGCGTCCAGGGCGAGGTCCGCGAGCTGGCCGAGCCGGCGCCGACGGCCGCGGCCGCGGCCGCGCAGCTCGGCTGCGAGGTCGGTGCCATTGCCAACAGCCTGCTGTTCAGCGCCGATGGCGATCCGCACACGGCGCTGGAGTCCTACGCGGTGGTGTGGGCGGGGGCCGGGCATGTGCACACCGTGTTCCCGACTACCTTCGCCGAGCTCCTCCGGATCACGGGCGGCACGCCGGCCGAGGTCAGCTAGCGCTACTCTCTGGACGTGCGCGCACTGATCATTGTCGATGTGCAGAATGACTTCTGCGAAGGCGGCTCGCTGGCCGTAGCCGCAGGCGCCGCCGTGGCCCGCGGGATCACCGCCTACCTGGCAGGCCAGGACGGCGCTCGCTACGACCACGTCGTGGCCACTCAGGATTTCCACATCGATCCCGGATCGCATTTCTCCGCGCATCCCGACTTCGCTGCCAGCTGGCCGCCGCACTGCGTGGCCGGAACTGACGGCGCGCGCTTCCACCCGGAGCTTGACGCCGGCCGGGTCGAGGAGGTGTTCCGCAAGGGCGAGTTCGCGGCGGCCTACAGCGGGTTCGAAGGCGCCGACGAGGCCGGCACGCCGCTGGCTGACTGGCTGCGGGCCCGGGGCGTCGACGAGATCGACGTGGTCGGCATCGCCAC
>PMST01000621.1 GCA_003168295.1 Actinomycetota bacterium | reverse complement strand
TCGCTCCCGGAGTTCCGGTCGGCTTCGACCCGCTGCATTACCGGCTCCAGTCCGACGTGGTCCGCCGCCGGCGGCCGCCCGCCGAAGCCGCCGCTGCCTGCGTGCGGGACGCCCCCGCCGGCCTGGCGCCCTTCGGCGTGCCGGCCGGCGAGGCCCGGCTGGTCGCCATCTTGTACCTGGCTGAGCTGTCGGCCCGTTACCTAGCCGACCGCCAGGCCGAGGCCGGCGCCCGGCTCGGGCAGCCCGGCACCTGGTTGATCCCTGCCATCGAGGAAGCGATGAAACAACTATGACGTCACACAGCACGGCCGCACCGCCGCCGCGGCTCAAGGTCGAGCCCCAGTCGGCACCGACCGCGGCCCGGCGGGCCGCGCATTCGGTCTCGGTGAGCACCGGCCGGCTGACCCGCCGGGCCCGGATGCTGCCGGGCTTCTTGATCGTGGGGGCCCAGCGCGGCGGCACCACCTCGATGTACCGCACGCTGACCCAGCATCCCGCGATCCTCAAGGCGGTGCTGCACAAGGGCGTGCACTACTTCGACACCGGCTACGGCCACGGGATGGGCTGGTACCAGGGCCACTTCCCGCTGCGGGCCCGGGCCGCGCTGGCCCGGCGGGCCACGGGTGAGGTACCGCTGACCTTCGAGTCGAGCCCGTACTACATGTTCCACCCGCTGGCGGCGGAGCGGATCAGCCGGGACCTGCCCGGGGTCAGGCTGCTCGTGCTGGTCCGCGATCCGGTCGAGCGGGCCTACTCCGCGCACGCGCACGAGCTGGCCCGGGGTTATGAGAGCGAGCCGTTCGAGCGGGCCCTGGAGCTGGAGGACGAGCGGCTGGCCGGGGAGGCGGAACGGATCATCAGCGAGCCGGGCTACCTCAGCCACTCTCATCAGCACCACGCCTACCTGACCCGCGGACTTTACGCCGACCAGCTGGAACGGCTCGGCCAGCTCGTCGGCCGCGACCGGGTGCACGTGGTGGACAGCGGCCGGTTCTTCACCGATCCCGAACCGGTCTACGACGGCGTGCTGGACTTCCTCGGCCTGCGCCAGCACGGGTACCCGGTGTTCGAGCGGCACAACGCCCGCCCCCGCTCACCGATGCCCGAGACGCTGCGGGCCACGCTCAACGACCACTTCCTCGCCCCGGACGAGCGCCTGGCCGGCTGGCTCAGCCAGCCGCCGAGCTGGCGCTGACCGGCCCCCCGCTGACCGGCCCCCCGCTGACCGGACTGACCGGCCCGACCGGGCCGGCCGGGCCGCGCCCGCGCGCCGGGCCGCCCCAGAGCCGGGCCAGGGCAGAGGTGAACAGCAGCCGCAGCGCGAACGGGAGGTCGTCCACCAGGTACCGGCGAACGAGCCGGCGGGGCTCGCTGATCAGGCGGTAGGTCCACTCGAGGCCGAGCGGCTGCATCCAGTGCGGCGCGCGCGGCAGCGTGCCCGCCGCGAACGGGATCGCGGCGCCGCAGCCGATGAACCAGGCGGCGGGCAGGCCCGGGGCGAGGGCGGCGATGAGGTGTTCCTGCTTGGGGAAACCCAGGCCCACGAACACGATGTCCGGCTTGGCCTGCGCCAGCTTGGCGGCGATCGCCTCCAGCTCGCCCGGCCGGGTCTCGAAGCCGAACGGCGGTGCGTCCACGCCCGCGACCAGCAGACTGCGGTAACGGCGGGCCAGCGCGGCGGCCGCCCGCCCGGGCACGCTTGGTTCCCCGCCGAGCAGGTAGACGGACTTACCGCTGGCGGCCGCGGCCGCGCTCAGCGTGAAGATCAGGGAGGCGCCGGCCACCCGCTCGGGCAGCGGCTGGCCGCGCAGCCGCGCGGCCCAGACCAGGGGCATCCCGTCCGCGACGACCAGGGAGGCACCCCTGACCAGTGCTCGTGCGGCCGGATCGTGCCGGATCTGGCGGCAGATGTCGATGTTGGGCGTGACCACCCAGCCGCCCCGGCCGTCCTGCAGGTCCCCGACGATCCGCGCCACGACCTGCTGCTCGGACAGTGCGTCGAAGTCCACTCCGGCCACCCGGACCCGGGCGCGCGGGGCCATCAGCGGGTCACGGCGGGATTGAAGTAGGGCTGCGCGGCGATGGCGCGGAAGGCGGACAGGGCCGCGGCGTCGCCGGCGAGGGAGTAGCTGCCCTGCGGTCCCTGGCCGGCGGGGTTGGCGTCGAAGTACAGCAGGGCCTTGATCTGGCGGTCCGCCATCACCACCTGCTGGGCCGCGTGCAGCCACTGGGCGCGCTGGCTGGCCCCGTCGCTTTCGGGCACCCCGAACTCGCCGATCATCAAGGGCTTGGCGTAGTGCGACGCCCAGCCCAGGAAGGCCGTGACGGTGGAGGCGAACGAAGCGGTGCTGCCGTAGGCCGGGTAGGCGTCCGCGCAGATCCAGTCGACCTCGTCATTGCCGGGATAAAAGGCCGCCGCCTGGCCGTCACTGAATCCGTTCGCCGTCGGGCACCACACCCAGGCGGCGTTCTGTACCCCGGCCGCGGCGAAGATCGCCCGGATGTGATCCCAGGCGGCCACGTACTCGGCCCCGGAATGCACCTGGGACCGCAGGTTCGGCCGGTCCATCTCCCACCGCCACTCCAGGAAAACCGGCCGGCCCAGCGCCTTGACCTGNNGGTGTCCGTTCCGGCCCAGGAGATCAGCAGCATGCTGCCCTGGTCCAGGAAGGCCAGCGCGCTAGCGGAGGGAAACGGCGCCTGCCATTGCAGGTAGGTGTGCACGATGGTGAGCTTGCGGCCCAGCTGGGCCTGCAGCGAGTCCACCGCCAGGATCTCGTTGGCCTGGGTGAACACCGCCGGCCCGACCCATGCGCCCAGGTAGGCCCCGCTGGCCGGCGGGACCGGGGCCAGCGCCGGGTTCACGGTGCCGGACACCCGCGGCGCCGGGGACCCGGCCGAAACCGGCCCGGACGAGGACGACGGCGAGGAGGACGGCGAGGAGGAGAAGGGACCGGTGACGACGACGGCCACCACGGCGGCCACGAGCACGCAAACTAGTCCTGCCACCAGCAGGCGGAGCCGACCGGTCATGGCGTCAGATCCCGTGCCCGTGCGCATGGAGGCGCCGCAGTACGACATCGCCGGGCACGATGCCCGTCGCGACGGCGAGCGCGAACGGCACCCGGCGCTCGTGCCAGTTGCTGCGCAGGGCCCGCCAGGCCCAGCGCCACGCCTCGCCGCGGCGCCCCAGGCAGGCGTAGGCGAAGGCGAGCTGCGCGTAGATCCTGGCGGCACCGAGGGGTGAGCGGGCCAGCTCGGGATGGTGCGCCAGCATCCACCGGAGCGAATCGGCCTTGGCCTGCCACTGCCGCGCGTAATGCGAGGAAGCGCCCCACACCACCCGGACCAGCGGCTCGTCCACGTTGACGAGCGGATGGCGGCGCGCGGCCCGCAGCGCCAGATCCCAGTCCTCATTCTGGCTGTCCGGGATCCTCTCATCGACCAGGCCGATGCCGCCGGTCAGCGCGCCGGTGTACACCAGGTAGGTGGACGAGTGCACCATGACCATGCGGGAACGGACCAGATCCGCGTGCGTCACCTCGTCGCGGCCCGCCAGCCGCGGATGCGCGGCCCCGGCGAACTCGACCGTAATGCCGCAGGTGGCGAACTCCGCGCCGGGCCGGGCCAGCAGCGCCTCGACCTGAGCCCGGAGCTTGCCCGCCAGCCACTCGTCGTCGTCGTCGCAGAACGCGACCAGATCAGTGTCCAGCAGCCCGATGCCGGTGTTGCGGGCCCCGGCCAGCCCCGGCGTCCTGGCGTTGACCGCCACCCGGACCCGATCGCCGTCGGCCAGCCCCAGGTCCGGCTCGGCCCGGTCATAGACGATCACGACGCTGAGCTGACCCGGGTAATCCTGGCCGAGCACGGCGGCCAGCGCGGTACGCAGCGGACCCGGCCGGTCGTGCGTCGGCAGGACCACGCCCACCGACGGCCAGCCCATCAGGATTTTCCGAGGTAGCCGTAGAGGGCCAGCAGCGGCAGGGTCAGAGCGGTGACGGCCCGCCGATGCGCCTTGGACATGTGAGTCCGCCACTTCTCGTCCCGGCTGATCGGGACCTGGCCGGTGGTGAAGCGCATGGGGTTGCCCGAGACGGAGTGGCCGCCGCCGAGGTGAGCCCCCCAGGACGTCCCGTCGGCGGTCAGGAACGGGTAGCTTTCCCGGGCGGGCAGCCCGGCGAAGCCGGCGATCTGGTGCAGGATCAGTTCCGGCTCGGCGGTGAAGTCCTCGTACCGCAGCCGCATGGTGGGCACGCCGGCCCGGGCGAGCAGGTGGAAGGCCGCGTTCTGCACGTTCCACTGCTTCGCCGCCGTGGCCGGAGAGTACCTGGTCATGTAGCTCTGGGTGTCCGTGTCGGGACGGAGCACCTGCCTGCTCCAGGAGTAGGCGACCGCGCGGGGATCCCGGACCAGGTGCAGCACCCGCAGGTCGACGTCGGGCTGCCACCGCAGGCAGTGCGCGAGCGAGGGATGCTTGCTCGAGTCCACCACGAGGTCACATCCGCTCACTTGGACAATCGCCGCATATAGACGCGCATAATAGAAAGTATACTCGGTCAGCAAATTCCGCATTTTCGGACTGATTTTCCGCCTTGCGAGGGCCGGAATGAAGCGGTTTCTGTCCACTTGGGACCGCAGCGCGGCCACCCGGGTTACGTCGATCTCGTCCCAGCCGCCGAAGGCCACCTGGCCCACCTGCTGCCAGAACCCGCACTGGCCGAACGGCTCACCGCAGCCGCATCGCTCGCCCTGCGTGACGCCCCGCTCCCACAGGTGCACGAGCTCGCCCACCGGGCAGACGCCGGGGAGCTGCCCGAGCAGCCGCTCGATCAGCGTGCTGCCGCTGCGGCCGAGACCGCCGACGTACAGCACGCGGGCCCGGACCGGCGGGTGGCCGGCGGTCAGGAGGTCCAGGCCTTCCGGCTCGGCTGAAATGGTGCTCATCAGTAGGCCCCCCGGCCGTTAGCCACGGCGCCGCAGGTCTTCCAGAGAATCTGCAGGTCGAGCGCGAGCGTCCAGTTCTTCACGTACCGAAGGTCGAGCCGGACGGCGTCCTCGCGGCTCAGGTCCGAGCGGCCGTTGATCTGCCAGAGCCCGGTCATGCCGGGCTTGACGTCGAGCCGGCGGTGCACGTCGTCGCTGTAAAGTGCGGCCTCTACCGGCAGCGCGGGCCTGGGCCCGACCAGGGACATCTCGCCGAGCACCACGTTGAGGAGCTGCGGGAGCTCGTCCAGCGAAGTGCGGCGCAGCCAGCTGCCGACGGTGGTGATCCGCGGGTCCTTACGCAGCTTGAACAGCAGCCCGTCGCCCTCGTCCAGCGCGAGGAGCGCCTCCTTGCGCCGTTCCGCGTCGGGCACCATGGTGCGGAACTTCAGGACCGTGAACGGCTGCCCGTCCTGGCCAACCCGGGTCTGGGTGAAGAGCGCCGGACCGCCGTCACCGAGCACGATGGCCAGGGCGATGAAGGCCAGGACCGGGCTGAAGGCAATCAGCGCGGCGGTGGCGATGATCTTGTCGAAGAAGCTCTTGATCACCAGCACGACCGTGTGGCTGGTGTGCACCGATGCCACCATTTCACCCACCCCTCCCGTAAAGCCATTTCTCGGCGTATTCGCCGTTAATTTCGGCTTCTGAGTTGAGTGTCGTTCGCGGGGGTAGTGGCGCGGTTCCCCCGCCGGTTGCACGCTGGTTGCGGACTTTTTGGCCAGACGGCGGCGATCAGTAGGCCCCCCGGCCCTTGGCCACGGCGGCGCAGGTCTTCCAGAGAATCTGCAGGTCGAGCGCGAGCGTCCAGTTCTCCACGTACCGCAGGTCGAGCCGGACGGCGTCCTCGCGGCTCAGGTCCGAGCGGCCGTTGATCTGCCACAGGCCGGTCATGCCGGGCTTGACCACCAGCCGGCGGTACACGTCGTCGCTGTAGAGCGCGGCCTCCACCGGCAGCGGCGGCCTGGGCCCGACCAGGGACATCTCGCCGAGCACCACGTTGAGGAGCTGCGGCAGCTCGTCCAGCGACCAGCGGCGCAGCCAGCGGCCGACGGTCGTGATCCGCGGGTCCTGGCGCAGCTTGAACAGCAGTCCGTCGCCCTCGTTCAGCGCCAGCAGCGCCTCTTTGCGCAGTTCCGCGTCCGGCACCATGGTGCGGAACTTCAGCACCGGGAACGGCTGCCCGTCCTTGCCGACCCGGGTCTGGGTGAACAGCACCGGACCGCGGCTGTCGAGCACGATGGCCAGGGCGATGAAAGCTAGCACCGGGCTGAAGGCGATCAGCGCGGCGGTGGCGATGATCTTGTCGAAGAAGCTCTTGATCACGCGCTTGACGCCGGTGAGCTCGGCGTGATCCACGTGCAGCAGCGGCAGCCCGGCCACCGACCTGACGGTGGTCCGCGGGCCGGCCACGTCCATCAGGGCCGGCGCCACGCACAGGTCGGTACCGTCCTTCTCGAGCTCCCAGGCCAGCCTGCGCAGGGCCAGCCCGTCCATCTCGGGACAGGCGAGCACGGCCACCATGTCGGCGCCGGTGCTGGCCGCCACCCGGGCGGCATCGTCGAAGCCGCCGGTGACCGGAATTCCCTCGATCTCGGTCAGCTCGGTGTAATCGGCCACGCAGGCGTTGACTACTTCAAGACCGTGGAACCGATCCCGGCGCAGTTGCACGATCAGGTCGGCCACGGCCGTGGCGTGACCCACCGCCGTCACCCGGCGCATGTGCAGGCCGCGCTCTCGTTGCCGGTGCAGGTGCTTGCGCATCGCGTACCTGGCGGCGATATTGACGACCGCCAGGCCAGGAAGGGCAATGAGAACGTAACCGCGGGCGAAGTCGAGCTTCCAGGCGTAGGACGCGATCGCGATCGCGGCCATGAGGCCGATGGCGGAGTTGATGACCCGCCGAAATTCCTCTGATCCCAGGCCGATAAAGCGCGTGTCGTAGCCGCCGAACATCGCGACCCAGGCGACCCAGAGCACCGGAAGGCCCGCCGTCGCGGCGAGGTAAAGAACCGGCTGGATCGGGCCGGGGAAACGGCCGAGCAGGGCGCCTAGGCCGGCCAGCAGCCCGCACACCCCGTCCAGGACGACCAGCTGACGCTGATACCGCATCGCCCAGTTGAGCGAACGGCGCTGGACCTGCCCCTGGTCGACCAGGTCGACCTGGCTGGCGCGTTCCGACACCGCCATTTCACTCATCCCCCACCCGTTAATGCCATCCCCTGGTTTCACAGGAGGTAACACCATGTAAGCACTAAATTCATCCATTTCAACCTATTTATTAACTTTGCTACTTATCGTCCACTTTATGTAGTTATGTCAATACTTAGAGTTATTTAAGGAGTGTTTAGCGTTAATTTCGACTTCTGAGCCGAGTCTCGTTGGCGGGGGTAGCGGCCCGGTTCCCCGGTCGGTTGCATACCGGTTGCACACTTTTGGGGGCTATGCGGCGTGCCACCGAGTGGCGCCCGTAATCTCCACGTAATGGGTCGGAATAATGGTTTTTGGCGCGCCAAGGTCCCCGATGAGTAACTGGAGACCGGGAACTCGCGACGAGGCCGGAAACGGCTACCGCCGCCCGCGTGAGGCGGCCGACCAGGTACAGCACGGCCGTTCGGCAGTAAAAGATCTATATTTTCCGGAACGGCGCGGCGTGACACCACCCGGCCAGGCCGACCGCGGCCTTGCCATAATCGCACACGTGTTTGATACTCAGATTATGATGTCATCGACTACTGGACATACATGCGATCAGGCTGACGAGCGTGACCAGCTCACCGTGGCCCGCCTGACCGGCGCGGCCCAGCGGCACGCACCGTGGCGGGAGCCCACCCGGCAGGAGATGGCGGCCGCGGTGGAGGAGCTGCGGGAGATAGCCGGCCCGCGCGCCGACCTGCTGGCCGAGGTGGCGGGCCTGCTCATCGGCTTCTACCAGGGCACCGCCGAGCAGGCCAGGGCCCGCGCCGCCGCTCGCTACTGCCGGGCGGCCGGCGCCGACCCGGAGCTGATCCCGCGCTGGATGGCCGAAGGGCAGCGCCGGGCCGCATACGCGCGGCAGGACGCCCGCCCCGCCTACCTCGCGTCCTAGTTAACCGGCCTGGAGACGTGCTCGTTGAGGACCTGCGCGCTGGCCCGGATCGCGGCCGGATCGAACCCGGCCGCGAGGGCGGCCAGCGCGGCGTCGAGGTAGAAGGTCAGGTCGGCGTCGGCCCGGGCCGACCACCGGTCGTAGGCGGCGCGGCACGCGGCCAGGGTGGCGCGGCCGACCGCCAGCGGGTAGAGCGAATCGGCGGGCTGCCCGATCCGGGTCGCGGCGAAATCACTGATGGCCCGCTCCCACGCGTCGTAGTGCAGCGCGGCGCTTGACTGCAGGGCGGGCACGCAGCCGATCAGGTTCGTCCGTATCCGCAGTTCCGGGACGTCCTGCGGCCCGTAGTGGTTGGCCGAGACCACCGCGCGGCGGATGGCATCCATCATCGGCACCGTGGCCGGCACCTCGGCCAGCGCCACCCGGATGGTCTCCACCTCGCTGTCGAACTCGCTCCACAGCACGCCGGATTTGGAGCTGAAGTAGCGGAAGAACGTCCGCTTGCTGACTCCGGCCTCGGCGGCGATCTGCTCGATGGTGGTGCTGTCGAAGCCCTGGTCGGTAAACAGGCGCAACGCGATGAGCTCGAGCTCACGGCGGCTGGTGCCCGGAGGCCGGCCGCGCCGGGAACCGGCCTCGTCCACCGCCTTGCCGGTCAACACCGTCTGCCTCCAGAGAAGGTCTTGCTTATGACACAAGGTGACGTTAACATCCAAATATATTCGTCACCGCGTGACGGAAATCTAGCTGACGGAAGTACCGCACGTCTTCGCAGCCAGGAGGGTTCCATGAGCGAACGGATGGCGACCGCTGGGGTCTTGGACAGCACTGAGACCCTGGACAGCACCGGGGCTACCGGGCTAGAGCCGGAGGAACCGGATCTGGCGACGGCGGACCTGCTCGTGGAGGAAGTCTCCATCGACGGCATGTGCGGTGTCTACTGAGGCAGCGGCCAGCGGCGTGCGGGCCGGGTTTGACCTCGACCGCCCCTGGCAGCTGCACCCGCAGGTGTCGGTACGACCCGAGCGGTTCGGTGCCCTGCTCTATCACTTCGGCACCCGCAGGCTGTCGTTCCTGAAGAGCCCGGCCCTGCTCACCGTGGTCCGTTCGCTGGGTGAGTCCGGCAGCGCCCGGGAGGCGTGCCGGTCGGCCGGCGTGACCGAGGCGGAGCTGCCCGGCTATGCCGCCGCGCTGGCGACCCTGGCGGGTTCCCAGATGATCCTTGCGCGGGCGGACTCGTGACCCTGCCGCTGGTCGAGCAGTTCGCCTACGGGCTGGACGCGCCCATCTGCCTGACCTGGGAACTGACCTACGCCTGCAACCTGTCCTGCGTGCACTGCCTGTCCAGCTCGGGCCGCCGGGACCCGCGCGAGCTGTCCACCGCCGAGTGCCGGGCGGTGATCGACGAGCTGGAGCGGATGCAGGTCTTCTACGTGAACATCGGCGGCGGCGAGCCCACGGTCCGGCCGGACTTCTGGGACCTGGTGGACTACGCCACCGCGCACCACGTCGGCGTGAAGTTCTCCACCAACGGCGTGAAGATCACCCGCCAGGCCGCCCGCCGCCTGGCGGCCAGCGACTACGTCGACGTCCAGATCTCACTCGACGGCGCGACCGCCGACGTCAACGACGCGGTGCGCGGCCCCGGCTCGTACGAAACGGCGCTGCGGGCCATGCGCCACCTGGCCGAGGCAGGCTTCCGGGGATTCAAGATCTCCGTGGTGGTGACCCGGCAGAACGCCGGCCAGCTCGATGACTTCAAGGCCATCGCCGACCGGTTCGGCGCCCAGCTGCGGCTGACCCGGCTGCGGCCCTCGGGCCGCGGCGCCGACGTGTGGGACGAGCTGCACCCGACCGCGGCCCAGCAGCGGCAGCTCTACGACTGGCTCGTCGCCCGCGGCGAGCAGGTGCTGACCGGCGACTCGTTCTTCCACCTGGCCGCCTACGGCGAGGCGCTGCCCGGCCTCAACCTGTGCGGCGCGGGCCGCGTGGTCTGCCTGATCGACCCGGTGGGCGACGTCTACGCCTGCCCGTTCGCGATCCACGACAGCTTCCTGGCCGGGAACGTCCGCGGCCCCGGCGGCTTCGCCTCGGTCTGGCGTGACTCGGAGCTGTTTGCCGACCTGCGCCGGCCGCAGACCGGCGGCGCCTGCCAGTCCTGCTCGGCCTATGACTCCTGCCGCGGCGGGTGCATGGCGGCCAAGTTCTTCACCGGGCTGCCGCTCGACGGCCCCGACCCCGAGTGCGTGAAGGGTCACGGCGAGCGCGCGCTGGCGGCGGTGGCCGCCGGAGGCGCACCGCGCCCGTCCGGTGACCACTCGCACCGCGCCCGCCCGGTGCCGGTCTCGATCGGCCCCCGGCCCGGTTCCGGGCTGCCGCCAGACCGGGCCTGCGACGAAAGCCCGCTGGCGGGTTTCCCCTCTCCGACCTGACGGCCCGGCCGGACCGCAGGGCGTGACAGAAGTGGAAGAGGGGGCATGGCCGGACGAGTAGCGGGCAAGGTCGCCTTCATCACCGGGGGGGCACGGGGTCAGGGCCGGTCACACGCCATCCGGCTGGCCGAGGAGGGCGCCGACATCATCGCGGTCGACAGCTTCCAGGACTACGACACCGTGCCGTATCCGATGGCCACCGAAACCGAGATGGCCGAGACGGTCAAGGCGGTCGAGGCCCTGGACCGCCGGATCGTGGCCGCACGGGCCGACGTGCGCGACCCCGGCGCGCTGAAGGCCGCGGTCGACGACGGCGTGGCCCAGCTCGGGCGGCTGGACATCGTCTGCGCCAACGCGGGCATCTGCATCGTGCAGGCCTGGGACGAGGTGACCCCCGCCAGCTGGCAGGACACCCTGGACGTCAACCTGACCGGCGTGTGGAACACGATAGCGGTCAGCGCGCCGCACCTGATCGCGGCGGGCGGCGGGTCGATCATCTGCACCAGCTCGACCGCCGGGATCAAGGGGATGCCGTTCCTGGCCTCGTACGTGGCGGCCAAGCACGGCGTGGTCGGCATCGCCCGGGCCATGGCCAACGAGCTGGCCGCTTACCGCATCCGGGTCAACACCGTGCACCCGACCGGCGTCGACACCCCGATGGGCAACGGCCTGGGCGCGATCGACGCGCTGAAAGCCCGCTATCCGCACATCGCCCCGATCTACCTCAACACGCTGCCGGTCGACAGCGTGGAAGCCCGCGACGTCAGCAACGCGGTGCTGTTCCTGGCCTCCGACGAGGCCCGCTACGTGACCGGCCTGGAGTTCACCGTCGACGCGGGCAACACCATCCGTTAATCCACAGGGCTAGTTAACCCACCGGGCTAGCTAACCCCAGGGCTAGTCAATCCAGAGCTAAGGGAGCAGAGGCAACATGGCGGGACGAGTAGCAGGCAAGGTCGCCTTCATCACCGGCGCCGCCCGCGGCCAGGGCCGGTCGCACGCGATCCGGCTGGCTCAGGAGGGCGCGGACATCATCGCCGTGGACCTGTGCGCGCAGGTTAGGTCGGTGCCGTATGCGATGTCGACACCGGAGGATCTGGCGGAGACGGTTAAGGAGATCGAGGCGCTTGACCGGCGCATCGTCGCCACCCAGGCCGACGTCCGGGACTACGGCGCGGTCAAGGCGGCGGTCGAGGACGGCGTGGCCCAGCTCGGGCGGCTGGACATCGTGTCGGCCAACGCCGGAATCTTCAGTTTCGGCTCGCTGGAGCAACTCGACGACGCGACCTGGCAGGACATGATCGACGTCAACCTCACCGGCGTGTGGCACGCCGCCAAGGCGGCCATCCCGCACCTGCGGGCCGCCGGCGGCGGCTCGATCATCCTGACCAGTTCCACCGCCGGCCTTAAGGCCATCCCGAACACCGGGCACTACAACTCGGCCAAGCACGGCGTGGTCGGGCTGATGCGCACGCTGGCCCAGGAACTGGCCCCGGATATGATCCGGGTCAACAGCGTGCACCCTACTGCGGTCAACACCGACATGATCCAGAACGCCGCGACCTACGAGCTGTTCGCGCCTGACCTGCCGGAGGCGGAGCGGACCAAGGAGGCGCTGGCGCCCCGGTTCGGCGGGCTGAATTTGCTGCCGATCCCCTGGGTGGAGGCGGTCGACATTTCCAACGCGGTGCTGTGGCTGGCCTCAGACGAGTCCCGGTACGTCACCGGGGTAACGCTGCCCATCGATGCGGGACTCCTCATCAAGTGAGCGACCCCCACCTGGCCTCGGCCTACCACCGGGTCGCGGCGCACCTGGTCGGCCGCGAGCGTGAGCTGACCCTCACGCTCGCGGCGGTGGCCGCGGGTCGCGACCTGATCTTGGAGGGACCGCCCGGGACCAGCAAGAGCACGCTGCTACGGGCGATAACGGCCGAGTGGGGCATCCCGCTGGTCTTCGTCGAGGGCAACGCGGACCTGACGCCGGCCAAGCTGATCGGCCACCACAACCCGGCCCGGGTCCTGCGGGAGGACTACAGCCCGGACAACTTCGTGGACGGGCCGCTGCTCGAGGCGATGCGCGCGGGCGGCTTCTTGTATATCGAGGAGTTCAACCGCGCGCCGGAAGACACGCTCAACGCGCTGCTGACCGCGATGGCCGAACGGCAGATAGCGGTGCCGACGGCCGGCCTGGTGCGGGCCGCGGCTACGTTCCGGGTCGTCGCCTCGATGAACCCGTACGACAACGTGGGGACCACCCGGCTGTCCACCTCGGTGCACGACCGGATCTGCCGGCTGGCCATCGGCTACCAGGACGCGGCGGCCGAGCGCGACATCGTGGCCCTGCGCGCGCCGCTGCCCGGTATGGCCGCCGCCCTCTACGCCCGGCTGGTGAGCGACGCGGTCACGGTGACGCGCGCGACCCGCGAGCACCCCGACATCCGGCAGGGCAGCAGCGTACGCGGCGCCATCGACCTGACCCTGG
>PMST01000175.1 GCA_003168295.1 Actinomycetota bacterium | reverse complement strand
TGAGCTGCATTCACTGAGCTGCGGAGTAGCCCAGGCGGCGGGAGATCACCCGCGCCGACTCCACCACCAGCGACGTGGCGCGGCGCATCATCGTGCGCATCCGGGCGCTGTCGCCGACGACGCTGACCGCCGCCATGACCTTCCCGTCCCGGCCCCGGATGGGCGCGCCCACCGAGACGATGCCCAGGTGGCCTTCCTCATTGTTCTGCGCCCAGCCGCGCCTGGCCACCGTGGCCAGCTCGGTCAGCAGCCGGTTCTTGTCGGTGATGGTCCACGGCGTCACGGACCGCGGCTGCCAGTCGGTGAGCCGCCGGGCCAGCTCATCGTCCGGCAGCGCGGCGAGCAGGATTTTCCCCGAGCTTGTCGTGTGGGCCGGCAGCCGGTGCCCGACCTGACGGAAGATCGGCAGCAGGTTGTGGCTCTCCAGCCGCTCGACGTACACCACCTCCAGGCCGTCGAGCACGGCCACGTGCACCATCTCACCGGTTTCGTGCCGCAGCGTGGTGAGCACGGGCAGCGCCGCCTGGTGCAGGTCGACGTGTTCGGTGACGTTGGCGCCCAGCTCGTACAGGACCAGGCCGAGCCGGTACCGGCCCGGCGTGCTGCCCCGCTCGAGGAGGCGTTCGGCCGTGAGCGTGGTCACCAGCCGGTGCACGGTGCTCTTGCCGAGGCCGAGCTGGCGGGATAGTTCGGTGATGCCGAGCTCCTGGCCGGCCCGGGAGAAGGCGCGGAGCACGCGGGCCGCGTTGCGCACCGACGCCAGCTGTGACCGGTCCGGCTGGGCCCGGACCGGTGGAGCGAGGGCAGTCATCTCTCAGTCCGCATGGCTCACACCGTAACTCCGTTCCGCTATGCGGGACAAGGTCATTGGTATCGCAGGCTGGCACGCGTACGGTCTGGACAAATCCCGAAACCGGCATCGCAGCCTGGGGGTCGCGTGGCACAGATCGTCTGGTTCGAGCACTACCGGCCTGCGGACGCGGCGGTCCTCGGCGGCAAGAACAGTTCCCTCGGCACGCTGTTCCGCGCTGACCTGCCGGTACCCCCTGGCTTCGCGGTTTCCGCTGACTGCTACCGCAAGGCGCTGGCCGACGGCGGCCTCAGCGGTGAACTCGACGCGCTGATCGCGGCCGTCGACCCGAGGGATCCGGCCTCGGTGGCGGCGGCCGGCCAGCGGGCCCGGACGCTGATCGGTTCGCTCCAGCCGCCTGCGGATCTGGCCGGGGCGATTCAGGGCGCCTACGCGCAGCTGTCCGAGCGGTGCGGGGACGGTGCGGTTCCGGTCGCGGTGCGCTCCTCGGCGACCTGCGAGGACTCACCCGACGCGAGCTTCGCCGGCGAGCACGACACCTACCTGTGGATCCGCGGCGGCGACGAGGTGGTCCGGCACGTGCTGCGCTGCTGGGCGAGCCTGTTCACCGACCGCGGCATCGCCTACCGGCTGGAGCGTGGCTACGGCCGGGCCAGCGCGGCGATGAGCGTCGGCGTGCAGCAGATGGTCACGCCCCGGGCGGCCGGAGTGGCTTTCACCCTCAACCCGACCAACGGCGACCGGTCGCAGATCGCCATCGACGCGTCCTGGGGCTTCGGCGAGGCCGTGGTCAGTGGCGAGGTCACCCCGGACAACTTCGGCGTCGACAAGGTGATGGGCACGATCACCAAGCGGACGATCTCGGCGAAGACCGTGGAGTACCGGCTGACCGAGGACGACACGGTTACCGCGGTGCCGGTGGAGGCCGAACGGCAGTCCGTCCCGTGCCTGAGCGACGAGGAGATCCTGGCCGTGGCCAGGCTGGCCCGGCGCGCGGAGAAGCACTACCGCTGCCCGCAGGACGTGGAATGGGCGCTGGCCGGTTCGCCCGGCGGCGCGCCGGAGGTCCTGCTGCTGCAGAGCCGCCCGGAGACAGTATGGAGCCGCCGACCCCGGCAGCAGGGCGGGACCGGCATCGCAGACCCGATTACCAGCATGGTCCAGACCATGCTGCACCCGGTATCCGGCAGCGGCCACGTGGCGCATGGTTAGGCCAGCCGCCGCTTAAATCACGACTATCACCCGGCGTCCATGGCGGCCGACGGGAGCGAGCTTCAGGAGGAACACGATGGCTGACCGGTTTCCCAGCCCGTTTGAGATGCCGACTCCTCCTGGAGCGGAGGGATGGCAAGACCTGTACGCGTACTCCACGGTGTTCAGCGAGGACCGCAAGGAGTACGAGGACGCGACATTCTGGTTCATGGACGGCGTGCACACGCCGGAAGTTATCCCGCCGTGGGACGCCACCATCCTGGAGTTCGCGATCATCGGGCTGTCCCAGTACAACACCAGGCATTACGTGATCCCGCCCGCCCTCGGCGTGGACCTGCGCTTCCTCAACGGCTACATGTACCTCTCCCCGGTCGGGGTGAGCGATCCGGAAGAGATCGGCGCGCGGGTGCCGGAATTCGCCGAGCGCGCCGGTTACTACTTCCAGAACTGGGACCGGCTGTACGCGGCCTGGATGCCCAAGGTACGGGCGCTCATCGACGAGCTGGAGTCGATCACCTTCGCGCCGCTCCCCCACCGTGAGGACATGGCCGTCATCACCGAGGGCCGCGGCACCGGCAGCGCCCTGGACCTGCTGTCCACCTACAGCCGGCTGGTGGACCTGACGCTCAAGCTGTGGCACTACCACTTCGAGTTCCTCAACCTCGGTTACGCCGCCTACCTGGACTTCTTCGGCTTCTGCAAGCAGCTCTTCCCCTCTATCCCGGACCAGGCGATCGCCAAGATGGTGGCCGGTATCCAGGTCGACCTGTTCCAGCCGGACGACGAGGTCAAGAAGCTGGCCCAGCTCGCGGTCGAGCTCGGGCTGGCGGACCGGTTCGCTGGCTCGGAGCCGGCTGCTGAGGTGTTCGCCGGGCTGCAGGGCGACCCGCAGGGTGAGAAGTGGCTGGCCGCGTGGGNNCAGCCCTGGTTCAACTTCTCGGGCGGCAGCGGCTTCTACCACAGCGACAAGGTGTGGCTGGAGAACCCGGACATCCCGCTCGGCTTCCTGCGCACCTACATTGCCAAGGTCCAGCGCGGCGAGACGCTGGAGCGGCCGATTCAGGCGGTCATCGCCGAACGAGACCGCATCGTCGACGAGTACAGCGACCTGATCGACAGCGACGAGGACCGCGCGACGTTCGGCGCCAAGCTGGGGCTGGCCCGCACNNCACTCGGTGATCTGGCGGAAGATGCGCGACCTGGGCCGGGTGCTGGTCGCGGCGGACTTCATCGCCGACCCGGATGACGTGTTCCTGCTCAGCAGGCACGAGGTCCCCGAGGTGCTGTTCGACTATTACCACGGCTGGGCCGTCGGCGTGCCCTCGCGCGGGCCGAAGTACTGGCCCAAGGAGATGGCCCGCCGCAACGGGATCATGAACGCGCTGCGGAACTGGTCGGCGCCGCCGGCCCTGGGCACGCCGCCCGAGGTGATCACCGANNCCGGCTTCGCGGCCTCCCCCGGCGTGGCCGAGGGCCCGGCCCGGGTCATCCTGTCCGCCGACGGCATCGCCGACTTGGAGGAAGGCGAAATCCTGGTCGCGCCGCTGACCGCGCCCAGCTGGGCACCGGTGTTCGGCAAGATCGCCGCGACGGTGACCGACGTGGGCGGGATCATGAGCCATGCCGCCATCGTCTGCCGCGAGTACGGGCTGCCCGCGGTCACCGGAACGGCCTTCGGCACCAAGACGATCAAGACCGGGCAGCGGCTGCGGGTCGACGGCAACACCGGCACGGTGACGATCATCGACTGATCCTCTGGCTGAGGCGGCGTGGCCTGGGTCATCCCTTCGACATCGACCTTCGAGCAGATTCGAGCACAGGAGTAAAACATGCTGACGGCCGAACAGAACGATGAGCTGACCCAGGTCGCGGCGGGAACGCCGATGGGCGAGCTGCTGCGGCGGTACTGGTACCCGGTCACGTTCACCCGGGCTCTGGAGGAGTTCCCGGTCCAGCCGGCCCGGCTGCTCGGCGAGGACTTCGCCGTGTTCAAGACGCCGCGCGGGAAGTACGGCCTGGTGCCGGAAGCCTGCCCGCACCGGCGGGCCTCGCTCGCCTACGGCGTGGTGGAGTCTGACGGGATCCGCTGCCCGTATCACGGCTGGCTGTTCGGCACCGACGGCTCCTGCCTGGACCAGCCCGCGGAGCGGGAGGAGACCAACTTCCGCGAGCGGGTCCGGGTCAGGGCCGGTCATGTGGCCGAGCTCGGCGGCCTGATCTGGGCCTACATCGGACCCGAGCCGGTCCCGGAGCTGCCCCGCTTCGACGTGTTCGTGATGGACGGCGTGCGGGACATCGGCTGGGCCGAACTGCCCTGCAACTTCGTGCAGATCATGGAGAACGCGGTCGACCCGCATCACACCGAGTGGCTGCACGGCCGGTTCTTCGAGTTCATGGGGCGGCACCAGGGCTTCGACGCGCCGTCGTCGTTCGGCAAGAAGCACGTCAAGGTCGGCTTCGACGCCTTCGACTGGGGCATCATCAAGCGCCGGGTGGTCGAGGGAGCGTCGGAAGAGGATGACGACTGGAAGATCGGCCACCCGCTGGTGTTCCCCTACAACATGCGGGTCGGCGGGGCCAACATCGAGCAGATGCAGATCCGGGTGCCGGTGGACCGGACCACCACCCGGTTCATGCTCTACAGCGTGCACGCCCCGGCCGGCGTCGAGTACCCCGAGCAGCCGCAGGTGCCCGACTACCAGATCCCGGTCTTCGACGAGCGGGGCAAACACCGGGTGGACTACGTCGAGGGCCAGGACATGATGGCCTGGGTGACCCAGGGGCCGATCACGGACCGGACGGTGGAGCACCTGGGCCGTTCCGATGTCGGCGTGACCATGCTGCGCCGGATGTTCAAGGAGCAGATGAGCGCGGTGGCCCGCGGCGATGACCCGCTCGGGGTGTACCGGGACTTCCGCGACCGGATCGACCTGCCGTGCGAGAAGAACAAGTTCGACGCGGGCGGCTCGTTCGCCATCGACTTCATCGACCGGGGATCCTCGCGGTTCAGCCCGCAGGCGGACGCGCTGAAGAAGCTGCACATCAAGGCGATGGAAAACCGGAAGGCGGCGGGCGGGTGACGGCGGTCCGCCCTGAGGCGGCGGGGTCGGGCCTTACCGGCGGTCCCCCGGAACCGGATCTGGCCCGGGGCTGGTTTCCTACTGATGCGGAACGGCACCGTCGTGACGCACCGAAGTACTGCCCGGCGTGCGCGGCGGGGTTGTCGCTGGCCCAAGGCGGCCAGGGGCTGACAACGGAGTACTGGACGGGCACCGACCGCGTCTTCGTCTGCTTCTGCGGAGCCTGCGGCTGGTCCGGCGACATCGTGCTCGCCGACCGGGTCGTCGGCCACGAGGCCGCCGACTGAGGATCGCTCCCCGGCAGATCCTGGCGCGTCTGGTGGTCTGTCGCGTCTGCTGGCCTGGCGCTACCGTGACCCGTGTGCCCGTGCAGCAGGAGTGAGCACAAGGCTTGCTTGGCGGGGGCCCCGGGAGAAGGTGCTCCAAGATGACGCGACCATCATGTTCCTGGTTTAGCCGCCGTCGTGGTCTAAGGCACCGTGCGGCCGACGGTGGCGCGATGCGGCAGCGGCGCGACGGGTGTATTCACCGGTAATGGCCAGGGGCCCGTACCGTGCGGTACTCCGGGGCGCCGAGCCGCTCTGGCACGATCTCCGGTTCAAGGACCTCTACCGGAGCGGCAAGGACTTCGAACTCACCTACCGGGCCATGGGCTTCGCTGCCATGGCCACCCTCACCGTGATCCCGCTGCTCATCGTCATCGCCGCCGCCAATCCGGCGCCGGAGCGCGGTCTGGCCGGATGGGTGGTCGATGGCATGGGCCTGACCGGGTCCTCTTCCGCCGCCGTGACGCTGCTCTTCTCGGCGCCGGCCCGGGTGCTGGGCACGACGAGTGTGTTCAGTGCCCTGCTGGTGGCCGTCTCGGGAGTGGCGTTCGCGGGCGGCGTGCAGGCCGGCTTCGAGCGGATCTGGGGCCTTCCCGTCGGGCCGTGGCACAAGATCTGGCGTCAACTGGTGTGGCTGACCGTGCTCACCGCCTACATCTACGCGGAGGCCACGGTCGGCTCGGTGACGCATGGCGGACTGGCCGTGACGGCGACGGTGGCGGTGATACTCGGCATCTTCTTCTTCTGGTGGGGCCTGCGCTTCCTGCTCGGGGGCCGGGTGAGCTATCGGGCGGCGCTGCCGGGCGCGGTGGCGACGGTGGTGGGTCTGGGTGGCCTGCGGGTCTTCTCCAGCTTGGTCTTCGAGCCCCTCGTCGCCAGCAACGCGGTCAGCTACGGCCCGCTGGGCACCGTCCTGATCGTGCAGTCCTGGCTGATCGGCGTCGGCTGGGTCATCTACGGCGGCCAGCTGTTCGGGCGCTGGTTCCACGACACCTGGCTGCGGGCCCGGACGCACAGCCGCCAGGGCCAGGCCGAGCCGGGCCGCGGGGAGCAGGAGCCCTCGACCTGACGGCCCGGAGGACTTGACCTACTGGCCCGGCAGACGGGACAGTCTGATGTCGTGCTGACAAACGCGCGGCCCGAAGCGAACTCGGTATGACGGCGGCGGTGCGGCCCCGGGTGCTGCTGACCGACCATGCCTGGCCCGGCGTCCAGGTCGAGTCCGGGCTGTGCGACGCCGCCGGCTTCGACCTGGTCGAGGCGCCCCCTGACGCCTCAGAGGAGGTCCTGGCCACTCTGGCGGCTGACGTGGACGGGATCTTGACCTGCTGGGCCAAGGTCACCGCGCGGGTAATCGCGGCTAGCCCCGGCCTGCGGGTGGTGAGCCGCATGGGGGTCGGCCTGGACAACATCGACGTGGCCGCGGCCGCGGACCGCGGCATCGTGGTGACCCGGGTGCCGGACTACTGCGCCGAGGAAGTGTCGGACCACGTGATCGCCATGGTGCACGTGTGGGCACGGTGCATCCTGGCCGGGGATCGCGATATCCGGGCCGGGCAGTGGGCCCCGGCCCGGTACGCGCCGCGCCGGGTACGGACCCTGGTCACGGGCGTGTGGGGCCTGGGCCCCCTCGGCCGGCGGACGGCGGAGAAGCTGGCCGCGCTCGGCTGTGAGGTGCTGGCCGACGACCGGCACCCGGAGCGGGCCCCGGCCGGGGTGCGGCCCGTACCGGCCGAGACGCTGCTGACCCGGTGCGACGTGCTCAGCCTGCATTTGCCGCTCACCCCGGACACCACCGGGCTGATGAACGCCGGGCGGCTGACGGCCATGAAGCCGGGCTCGCTGCTCGTCAACACCAGCCGGGGCGCGCTGGTGGACATCCCGGGCCTGGTCGAGGCCCTGGACCGCGGCACGCCAGGCGCCGCCGCGCTCGACGTGTTTCCCGGCGAACCCGATGTCCCGGACATCCTGCGCCGACGGCCGGACGTGATCCTGACCCCGCACATCGCCTTCTCTTCCGCCGACTCCGTCCTGGAGCTGCGCCGCCGGGCCACCGAGGACCTGCTCCGAGTGCTGACCGGGCAGCCCGCGCATCACCCCGTGCCGTGACGGAGGAGCAGGACAGCTTCGAGACCGTGCTGGCGGCGATGCGGGCCGCGAGCCGCATCGGCGAGCACAGCATCGTCCGTCGGCTGAGCGGCGGCGTGTCCAGCTTCATCGCGGTCGTCGGCGAAGACGCCAGCCCGTGGGTGCTTAAGGCGGCCCGCTACCGGCTGGATGTCCGGGACAACTGGACCGCCGATCCGCGCCGGGCCCACCGCGAGGGCGCCATCATGAGCGTGCTGGACGGGTCGCTCGGCCCGCTGCGGGTCCCGAGGGTCTACCGGATCCACGACGATCCGCCGGTGCTGGAAATGGAATGGCTGCCCCCGCCCGCCGTCAACTGGAAGGCCGAGCTGCTGGCCGGCCGCGTGGACCTCGGGGTGGTGAACGCGCTGGCCCAGGGCATGACGGTGCTGCATCAGCTGGCCGTGCCCGCCGGGATCGCGGGCCCGGCCGGCACCGGCCTATTCGACTCCCTGCGGCTCGACCCCTATTACCGGCACGTGGCCGCCCGCCATGGCGAGCACGCGGCCGCACTGGACCAGCTCATCGCGGACTGCACCGGCTACCAGCCCGCCCGGCTGGTGCACGGGGACTTCACGCCCAAGAATGTACTGGCCACGGACGGGCCACCGGTACTGCTTGACTGGGAGGTCATCCACGCAGGCGACCCGGCCTTCGACCTGGGCATGCTGAGTGCCCACCTGCTACTCAAGGCGTGCCGGGACCGCCCGGCCCCGGCCGCCAGCCCGCTGTGGCTGGCCGCGGCCGCTCTCGCGCAGGCCTACGACGGCCCGGCCGATCCCGGGCTGGCCGTCCGGCACACCGGGGCCATCATGCTGGCCCGGCTGTGGGGCAAGTCGCCGGTCGACTACCTGACCGGCGAGCCGGAACGGGCCGCGGCCGCCGCCATCGGAGGACGGGCCCTGCATGATGGCTACGGCTCGCTGACGGCATTGCTCGATGATCTGGCCACGCTCGGCGAACGGTACGGGGAGGCATTGTGATCACCATCGCCGCGGTGGACGCGGGCTGGCTGCTCGACTCGCGGGCGACGCCGACCATCGAGGTCACGGTGACCTTGACCGACGGCTCCCGGCACCGGGCCATGGCCCCGGCCGGGGCCTCGACCGGGTCCCACGAGTCCGCCGAGCTGCGGGACCAGGGCGATCCGCGCTGGCGCGGCCGGGGGGTGAACGCCGCCGTGGCGGCGGCCAGGCAGATCGCCGGACCGGCCCTGGCCGGCCTGGCCCCCGACGACCAGGCGGCCATCGACGCCCGGCTCATCGAGGCCGACGGCACCGCCCGCCGGGACCGGCTCGGGGCGAACACCATGGTGGCCGCGTCGATGGCCGGTGCGCGGGCGGGCGCGGCGGTCACCGGCCGGGAGCTGTGGCAGCACCTGGGCGACGGCCGCCGCCCACTGCTGCCGGTGCCCATGGTGAACATCTTGAGCGGGAACCTGCACGCGGCAGGCGGCATGGGCATCCAGGACATCCTGGTCATTCCCGCGGCCGCCCCGAGCGTCAGCGCGGCGCTGGAGTGGGTGCACGACGTCTACCACGCCACCGGGGAACTGCTCCGCGAGCGCGGGGCGTCGACCCTGGTCGGTGACGAAGGCGGCTACGGCTCGCCGACGGCGGACAGCGGCCAGGCCATCGCGCTGGTCGTCGAGGCCATCACCAGGTCGGGCCGGCGCGCGCCGGGCGACGTCGGCATCGCGCTCGACGTGGCCGCCACCCACCTGGCCCGGGCCGGCGGCCGCTACGAACTGGACGGCCGCTCCTACACCCCCGACGAGTTCACCGGCCTGCTGGCCGGGTGGGCCGCGGACTTTCCGCTGCTGTCCGTGGAGGACCCCTTTGACGAGGACGACTGGGACGCCTGGCAGGGCTTTGCCCGCCGGCGCCCCGGCCTGCAGCTCATCGGGGACGATCTCATCGCGACCCACCTGGACCGGCTGCGGCGGGCCGCCCGTGCGGGCGCAGCCAGCGCGGTGCTGACCAAGATCAACCAGATCGGCACGGCGACCGAGGCGCTGCAGGTAGCCGACGAGGCGGCGGCCCTGGGGCTGCGCGCGGTGATCTCGGCCCGGTCCGGCGAGACCGAGGACGACTGGCTCGCCGACCTGGCGGTGGCCTCGGGCGCGGGCCAGATCAAGGTCGGGTCGGTGGCGCGCTCGGAACGGCTGGCCAAGTACAACCGGCTGCTCCGGATCGAGCGCTCGCCCGGATCGCCACCGTATCCGGGCTGGTCCGGGCTGCTACCTCTCAGCGGCAGAAGTCAGGAGCAAAGCTGATGACAGGCAGTCGAAGTTCGACACCACCTTCTTGGCGGCCACCTGGTAGTCCAGGATGCGCCCGTCGGCCTTGCCCACCTCGACGTGGTCCGGCATGACCAGTCCCCGCACCACCGCCTCGCCCCAGCCCCAGCTGGTCTCGATGACGATCCGATCGGTCTTCCAGAAGGTTTCACTGCCGTTTTCTGATGGCAACGAGTGCGTTCCCCAGTGCTGAACGCCCACCGGTGTCTCACAGGCTACGGCTTGCCCAGGGAACCGACAATGGTCCACGATGGGAGCAACGGCGCGGTCTGACGCCGAGCCCGGCGGCCCATCCCCAACGGGCCATGTCTGGGGCGAGGGGGGCACACTCCCGGATCTTCCCGCTTGTACGGCGAACGCGCATCTGTCATCGGGACTGGCTCGTCGGCAACGGGCGTTGGGGCGGCCATCCAGACGGAGGATGTTCACCGTGCCACAGAACAAGGATCTAAAGCGCCTCGTCCGCGCGCATGGCCGACACCGGGGAGAACTACACCCAGGCCCTGACCTATCTGCAAGGCCAGGTGGATCTCGAACCACTCTCGGCGGCCTGGCAGATCACAGGTAACCGGGCTCGCGAATACGAGATGGGGGCTTGTGCCCGGGGTCAGCTATGAAGGGAACCGGGTGGCACAACTCCGGCTTCGCTCGGCCGTCTGGGAGCCCAGCGGCTTCGCTGGACCACCGACTGGACCGGCCAGCATCGTGCTCGACGTGCCGGAGCAGGCCACCAAGCTGCACTTCGGAGCCCTGCTGAGCGGTGCCGGGGTGATGAACCTGACCCGGCCGCGATTCGACGAAGTCGGCGAGGCGATCCCGGTCACGGCCACCGTGGCCCCGCTGCCCGACGAGCCGCAGGCCCTCGACTTCAGTAAGGCGCCATAGACGCCACGCCCGGTCAGTAACTGGCGAATTTGCCGAGGGTGCTGAGCATCCAGGCGCGTTTGGTGTCGCTGCCCAGGTGACCTGAGTGGTCATCGATGAGCAGTTCCGCCCCCGGCCAGGCGCGCGCGAGTTCCCAGGCGGTCTCGACCGGGCAGCTCAGGTCGAGGCGGCCGTGGATCAGTACCCCGGGGATGCCGGCCAGGCGGGGTGCGTCGCGGATCACCGCGTTTTCTTCAAGCCATCCGGCGTCAGAGAAGTAGTGCGCGCAGATCCGGACGAAAGCCAGTACATAGCGGTCAGGCTGACTGCGGACCATCGGCCTGGCGTTGGGCTCAAGGGACAAGACCACATCTTCCCAGGTGCCCCAGCTGCTTGCCGCCTGGTTCCTGACCTGCGAGTCGGAGGATTCCATCAGGCGCGCGTACGCGGCGACAAGGTCGCCGTCCCGGTCGGTTCCGCCGGCGCCGTCTCGGAATCGTTCCCATTCCTCGGGAAAGAACCGGGCGACGCCGCGGTACAGCCAGTCAATCTCCGAGCGCCGCGTCGTGCTGATCGCGCTGAGCATGATCTGCGATACCCGGTGCGGATAGCGCTCGGCGTAGACGAGGGCGAGGGTGGTCCCCCACGAGCCGCCGGTCAGCAGCCAGCGGTCGATGCCGAGATGCTCGCGGAGCCGCTCCATGTCGGCGACCAGATGGCCGGTGGTGTTGTAGCGTATGTCCGTGGCCGGATCGCTCGCGTGCGGGGTACTCTGCCCGCAGCCGCGCTGATCGAAGAGCACGGCCCGGTAGCGGGCCGGGTCGAACATCCGCCGCATGTTCGGCGTGATGCCCTGGCCGGGACCGCCGTGGACCATCACGGCCGGCTTGCCGTCTGGGTTCCCGCAGGTCTCCCAGTACACGTGGTTGCCCTCGCCGACATCGAGCATCCCTTGATCGTAGGGCTCGATCGGAGGATAGAGCTCCACCATTGAAGTCCCCGAGCGCTAGAAGCGGGCGAAGCCCCAGTTCAGGACCTTGGTGGCGACGGGGCCTGTGTCGGCGATGTCGTCACCGGGGGTGCCGAGCGTCACGCCGATCAGGGTCAGGCCGCCCCGTTCCGCCTCGAACAGCAGGCAGTTTTTCGCGGCCTTGGTGTCACCCGTCTTGATCCCGGTCGCGCCGGCGTACGTGCCGATCAGCGGGTTGGAATTCTGCCACTGGTAGGCGTGATGCCCGTCGCCGGCCGGAAGCGCGTAAGCGCTCTGACCGACGATCGCCCGGAAGTCCGCGTACCTCATCGCATACCGCCCCAGCGTGAGCAGGTTCGCCGGAGTCGACCAGGTGGAATACTCGCTCGGCCACGGCATGCCATCGAAGTTCGAGAAATGGGTACCGGTCAGGCCCAGGTGCGTGGCCTCGGCGTTCATCTTGGCGATGAACGCGTTCAGTCCGGGGNNCCGGACGGCAACAGCAGCGCCTCGAGCAGTTCCTGCGTGGTCAGCTTGTCCCCCGGGATCAGGCCGGCGGTGCTCGGCTGGTCCTGGCTCTTGAGGTAGGCGATGACCGACTTCGGAACGGTGATCGTCCGGTCCAGGTCGCCTGCCTTGATCACGACCAGCGCCGTCATGACCTTCACGATGCTGCCGATCGGCCGTTCGGTGTTGAGGTCCAGGCTCCACAAGATCCTGCCGGTCGCGGCGTTGGCCAGGGCCCCGCCCTTGACCTTGATCCCGGACGGACCGGGGATGGACGTGGCCGTCGCAGACAGCGTGCCGGCGCCGCGCGGGGCGGCTCCGAGGGCGCCGGGGGTCATGACGCTGGCACCGACCGGGCCAGCGGCGGCGCCCGCCATCACCAGGGCCGCCAGGGCGACCAGGAGCGGCCGGATAACACGCGGGAGCGGAGGCGTCGGCACGAGCAATCACTCTAGACCCGGACCCGCGCCACCCGCCCCTTCTCGGCAAGTTCGGCCGGAATGTCACTGCATCATGATGCGGTGATGACTGGATCGGCCAGGTTCGGGCAACGTGCGAGCTTGGCTTCCGGTTCATGTGACAACAGTCACGCTTTGTCACAGGTCGGCCGCTGAACTGCGACTTCTTCCCGAACGTAGTCCAAGGAGGGACGGCACCGGCGAGCGGTGCTTAAAGGGGCAGGGGAGCGAGCATGGCGCAACAAGGAATGGCGCAACGGGCGAATACAGGCCGGGTCACCGTAGGCGGGGCAGGAGCACAGGCGGGCATCGCGCCAGACATCGCGGTGCGGCTGGTCGGCGCCCTGCTCGCGCTGGCGGTCGCGGCCGTGCACGTGACCGACCAGGGCAGCCTGACCGCCCTTAACTCACCGGCCTGGATCGGCTGGAGTTACCGGCTCATCGAGGTCGGCGGCGTACTCACCGCCTTGACCTTGCTCCTGACCGGCCCGGCGCGGCTCGGACGACCCTGGTGCGGCTGGGCGGCCGGCGTGCTGCTCGGCGCCGGGCCGTTCCTGGCGTACGTCGCCTCGCGCACGGTAGGCCTGCCGGGTGACCCCGGTGACGTCGGCAACTGGGGTTACTGGGTGGGCACGGTCTCGCTGTTCGTGGAGGCGGCACTGGTCGTGCTGAGCGCCGGAATGCTGCTGGGGCTCCGGCGGCACCCATCGTCTGCGGTCATGTCAGGCCCGGGAGCCGCGAGGAGGAACCTTTCTTGAAGAGCCGCTTGTTCGTCGTTGCGGGAATCGTGGTCATCATTATCGGTGCCGTCTTCGCGCTGCAAGGGTTCGGCGTCATCGAGGGCAGCGCCATGTCAAACAGCCACACGTTTGAGGTCGTCGGACCGCTGGTAGCACTCGCGGGCCTGGTGCTGGCCGCGCTCGGGCTGCGGCGGCGCGGACCGGCGGCGTTACCTGACGTCGCCTTTGGCGGGGCGCCACTCGTCGCTGGTCTTGTCCGGCCGGCCGACGTTCACAACCTGGACGGGCAGGTCGCCGGCCGCTCGGAGCACCTGATCCGCCACGGTGGACCCGCTCAGCAGGCGTGACCAGCGGGAGCGGCGGGAGCGGCGGTCCGACCCGATCACCAGCTGGCAGGCGCCGGCCTGGCGGGCCGCCCGGATCAGTCCCGAGGCGATGTCGCCGGCCCTGACCTCGGCCAAGGTCCCGTGCACCTCGCCGAGGAGCCGGCGGTCTTCCTCCAGCCGGGCCGTCGGTGGCCGGCCGAGGTTGTCGATGTCCCGGACGTGCACCCCCCGGACCGTGGCATCGGACAGCCCGGCCAGCCGCGCGGCGTACCGGATGAGCCATTTGTCGGCGGGCGATGCCGGCAGCCCGACCACGATGACCGCAGCCTGCACCGGCCCGCTGACGCCACGAGCAGCGGTGAACGCCGTGACCGGTTCGGGAACAGTGTCATCCAGCCACAGCTGCGCGAGCTCCCGCAAGGCGGCCAGATTCGCGAAGCGGAAATAGCTCGACAACGCCGCATCTACCCGCTCCTCGGGGACAACCAGGCCCTCAGACAGCCGCCGGCGAAGCGCCGCGGGGGCCAGGTCGACGAGCTCGATCTCACCGGCCCGCACGAAGGCATCCGGCACCGGCTCGGCCGGCTGCACACCGGTGATCCGGGAGACCAGCACGCCCAGCGATTCGATGTTGGCGACGTTGAGGGTGGTATAGACGTCGATACCGTGGGCAAGCAGCTCGCCGACGTCCTGCCAGCGTTTCGCGTGGCGCTCGCCGGGGAGGTTGGCGTGTGCCAGCTCGTCCACCAGGGCCAGCTCCGGGCGGCGGTCCAGGACCGCGGCGACGTCCAGCTCCGCGAAGCTGCCGCCTCGGTAGGTCACCGTGTGGGTCGGGAGCACTTCGAGATCGGCCTGCTGAGCCGCGGTCGCCGCCCGCCCGTGCCGCTCCCGGTAAGCCACCACGGCGTCGACACCCGCGCGCCGCCGGGCGCGTCCGTCCCGCAGCATCGCGTAGGTCTTTCCCACCCCAGGGGCAATGCCCAGATAGGTGCGCAGCTGGCCACTATCCGTCATCACTGGATCCATTCCGGCATGAGGGCAGATTGCCATGACCTGGTCGCCACGGCCACCCGGCTAGCCAGCATGCCCGTTCGCGCCCTCTGAACCAGTTCATGCCTGCTGTACCGTCGAGAGCGTGAGCGAAGCCGCAGCGGCCGACGCAGACGCCGCTGGCGAGGTCGAGCCGGCCGGTCATTTCCGCATCTACCTGGGCGCGGCCCCGGGTGTCGGCAAGACCTATGCCATGCTCTCCGAGGCCCAGCGCCGGCGGGGGCGAGGCGCCGACGTCGTGGCCGGGTTCGTCGAGGCCTACGGACGGCCGCAGACCGAGGCCTTGCTCACTGGACTCGAGGTCCTCCCGCGCAAGGTGATCGACTACCGGGGAACCCGCCTGGAAGAGCTGGATCTCGACGCGGTCCTGCGCAGGCATGCCGAGATCGCACTGGTCGACGAGCTGGCCCACACGAACGTGCCCGGATCCGGCCCGCACGGCAAACGCTGGCAGGATGTGCTAGACATCCTCGGCGCGGGGATCGACGTCATCACCACGGTCAACATCCAGCACCTCGAGAGCATCGCCGATGAGGTCGAGCAGATGACCGGGGCCAAGGTCCGCGAACGGGTGCCGGATTGGGTCGTACGCAAGGCCGACCAGATCGAGCTGATCGACTCCTCACCTGAGCAGCTGCGGCGCCGGATGCTGCACGGCAACATCTACCCGAAGGAAAAGGTCGCCCAGGCCCTGACGCACTTCTTCCGCACCGACAACCTGATCGCCCTGAGGGAGCTGGCGCTGCGGTTCGTGGCCGACGAGTCGGACGAAGAACTCCTCGAGCACCTCCGGCGGCACCAGGCCGTCTCGCCTGCCGTCCTGTGGGAGACGACCGAGCGCATCATGGCGGCCGTAACGTCGGCGCCGGGGACCGACGCCCAGCTGCGGCGCGCCGCCCGCATCGCGTTGCGGTTCAAGGGGGAACTCGATGTGGTTCACGTCATCGAGGGTGACGCCAGCCCGGGCGCGGACGCACGGGCGGTCGAGGGACTACGCCAGCTGACCGCCGATCTCGGTGCCCGCTGGCACGACCTGGAAGATGACGATCCGGCCCGGGCCATCATCGGCTTCGCCCGGGAGAACCAGATCACCCAGATCGTGCTTGGGTCGATACCGCACAGCTGGTGGCACATCGCCGACGGCGGCCCGGTCGTACGGCGGGTGATCCACGAGGCGGGGGCGCTCGGTATCGACGTCCTCCTCACGGCCCGGGGCGAGCCGCCTTCCGGCGAGGCCCGCGAACCAAAGGCAGCTCCGCTCAGACCTGCATGACGACGAGGCACAACGCGGACAGCGACATAGCGAACCGGCCCGGCTCGTGCAGCACGGTGAGCCGGTGCGGGTAGTACACCCGGCCGCAGGCCTCCTGGGCCTCGTCGGGGTCGGTGACGTGCAGCGAGATCCGGTCCACGATGGGCCGCGCTAGCTCCGGAAGACGTACTTGGCCGCCATCGCGGCCGGGTTCCACTCGGTCGGCATCGGCGCGGTCGCGGGCGCGGTGACCGTCACCGGCCGGGCCTGGACGACGCACACCGGGTCGCCGGAACGGCGGTGCCGGTCGATCACCCACTCCACGTCGACCGGGTAGCCGTAGTGGCGTTCCACCGTGAGCACGGCGTCGACGACGGCGGCGATCTGCTCGTCGTCGAGTACCCGGCGGTCGACCAGCCGGGTCGGCATGTCGGTCTCGATCACCCGGCCGGCCGCGTAGTCGAAGGCGGACACGACCTTTTTCGCGGCCACCTGGTGCCCGAGCACCCGGCCGTCGGCCTTGCCCACCTCGATATGGTCGGGCGTGACCAGGCCCTGCACCACCGCCTCGCCCCAACCCCAGCTGGTCTCGATGACGATGCGGTCGGTCTTGCCGGTGACCGGGTGGGCGGAGAACGCCACCCCGGACGCCCGGGCGTGGATCAGCTCGATGACGCCCACCGCCATCGGCATGTCGCGGTGATGGGTGCCCGCGCGCAGCCGGTAGGAGATCGCCCGCGCGCTGAACAGGCTGGCCCAGCACTGGCGCACCGCGTCGAGGACCCGGTCCGGCCCGGACACGCCGAGGTAGGTGTCGAAGATCCCGGCGAAGCTGGCCGTGCCCGAGTCCTCGCCGATGGCAGAGCTGCGCACCGCGGTGGGGACGTTGATGTCGAAACACCGGGAGCTCAGCTCCTCGTAGGCGTCGACGATCAGGCTGGCCAGGCCGGGAGTCATCTCCCGGCCGGTCAGCTCCGCCTGCGCCGCCCGGGCCGCGGACTCGATCTCGCCAGAACCGGCGCCCGGACTCAGCGCGCCCAGGACCGAGTCGATGGCATCGTCCAGGCCGGCCTGCTCGCAGTGCCACCGGTAGGCGTCCACCGTGACCGTGAACCCCTTCGGCATCGCCACCCCCGCCTGGCGCAGCTCAGCCAGCCGCCCCATCTTGGCGCCGCAGACACCGACCGCCTGCTCGGGGTCGATCGCGTCCACCCAGGCGATGGCGTCAGGCACCGGTCAGCCTCCCTGCCCGCTCGCGTGCACCAGGATCGTCACGTGGCCGCTGGTCCCGTCCACCTCCACCTCGTCGCCATCGGAAATCAGCATCGTGGCCAGCCCGACCGCGGTCACCGTGGGCACGCCATACTCGCGTCCGACGATCGCAGCGTGCGACAGGGTGCCGCCGCCGTCGCAGACGCAGGCGGCGATCTTGGCGAAGGCGGGGGTCCAGTTCGGCGAGGTGGACTCGCAGACCAGCACCTCACCGGGGCTGAGCCGGTGCAGTTCGTCGGCGTTGTGCAGGACCCGGGCGATGCCCCGGCCGATGCCCTTGGACGCGGGCACGCCGGTCAGCGTCTTGACCTGGCCCTCGGAACCGACCGCTTCCACCGCGCGGAGGAAGTGGCTATTCAGCCCGAAGATCTCGATCAGGATCGGGTCGTTGACCGACTCCGGCACGGTGCCCACGACCTTGGGCAGCGTGGGCCGCCGCTCCAGCCAGTAGTCGAAGTACTGCTTGCGCTGCTCGACCAGGCTGCGCAGCCCGGCGTCGTAGGGCCGGCGGCCCGCCGACACGTCCATGATCTCTTCCCAGAACAGGTACAGCGTGTCGTCCGGGTGGCCGGCGTCCACCCGGCGGGCGATCTCCTGGCAGGCCCACCGCATCGGCAGCGAGATGCGCAGGTCGATGTAGTAGTTGTGGTCGTCCTGCCACCAGGGGAAGTTCGCCGCCCGGCAGGAGGCCAGGCCGCTGTCGAAGAGCCGCTGCTCGTCCAGGGTGAGCTTGGAGCGGGCCGCGTCGACTGCGGCCTCGCGCTCCTCGACGGCGGCGTTCCTGGCCGCCTCGAAGTCGTGCTCGGTGCCCTTCTGCAGGAACGTCTTGATCGTCCCGAGGGCCGGGGTCGGGTCCTCGTTCCAGCTCGGCAGGGCGATGTCGCAGGAGCCTTCGGTTCGCCAGCCGTAGACCTGGAGGAAGTCGTCGAACTGGGTCAGCCAGGTGCTGGCCGAGCCGCCCTGGGCGGCCAGCGCCGCCCGCATACCGCCTGCGTCGTGCGCGGCGAAGGCGGGCTCGAGCCCGGCCGTGCGGGCTGCGGCGGTGAGCCGCCACAGCTCCCGGTCGGTTTCCATGATCTTGGTGTCGTACCCCTGCAGGAACTTGCCGATCTGGCCCGGGTCCAGGCCAAGCTCCGTGCACATGCTGTAGAAGCCGACGTAGTTGGCCAGCAGCGGGTACATCACCTGGAAGTGGATCTCGAAGGTCCGCTTGTGGTACTGGCGGGCCTGGATCAGGTTCTCCCGCACGTGCTGCGTCGACAGCGCGGACAGGTCCACGCCGCGGAAGTAATCCCAGCTCTCGTTGACCTCCTCCCGCATGTGGCCCCAGATCTCGTCGAAATTCTGCAGGAACGGCGGCAGGCTGCGGCCCAGCCGCTCGGCCCGCTGGCCGATCTCCCTGGGGTCGTTCACCGGCAGGGCCGAGCCGTAGGTGTGCGTGCCGCCGAGACGGCAGGTGATCCCCCGGCCGGGCGGCAGCGGCATCTGCTCGGCGGCCAGCTGCGAGGCCCAGTTGTAGCCGTCCTCGTTCCAGATCAGGCCCATCGGGGTCAGGCCGCGCGGCCAGTGGAAGTCCAGGAACCAGAAGTTCTCCTCGTCTTCCTTGCGGAACGTCTGGACCGGGTCGACGTACCACGGCGCGTGGGTGTAGCCCGGCTTGAAACCCGGGTACCACTCGTCGCTGATGAACTCATCGACGGGAATGACCGTGGCCATTGCGTCTCCTCGGGATTGGTGCGGCTCCGATGTCCAGAAGGTTTCACTGCCGTTTCGCGGTGGCAACCAGCGTGTTCCCCAGGGCGGAACAAACGCCGCGTTCCCCGTGGCCGAACGGACCGCTTTCCCTCCCGGGAGGGCGTTGCCTAGCGTCTTCGGCAGGGCAGTCTTACCGAGCCCACCCGCTACGGCCACGACAGGGAGCCGGCCATGCTCAGCCAGGAGAAAAACGAGCGCCTCACCGCGGTCGGGCCAGGTACCCCGATGGGGAACCTGCTGCGCCGGTACTGGTGGCCGGTGGCCACCCATGACATGGCGGGGCGGGTGCCGGTGCGGCGGCGACTGCTCGGCGAGGACCTGGTCCTGTTCCGTGACGGCAGCGGCCAGCTCGGGCTGCTGGCCGAGCAGTGCCAGCACCGCCGCGCCTCCCTCACCCTCGGCTGTACCGAACGGACGGGCTTGCGCTGCGGCTACCACGGCTGGCTGTTCGACGCGGACGGACGCTGTCTGGAGCAGCCGGGAGAGCCGGCGGACAGCACGTTCGCCAGCCGGATCCGGGCGGTGTCCTATCCGGTCGCGGAGCTGGGCGGGTTGATCTTCGCCTACCTCGGCCCGGCCCCGGCCCCGCTGCTGCCGCGCTACGACCTGTTCGTCTGGCCCGACGTGTGGCGGGACATCGCCCACGCCGAACTGCCCTGCAACTTCGTGCAGATCATGGAGAACTCGGTCGACCCGTACCACGTGGAGTGGCTGCACGGCCGGTACGGCTCGTTCCTCAGGGAGCTGGCAGGCGAGAGGGCCGTGCCGGTCGTGACCAAGAAGCACGTCAAGGTGGCCTTCGAGGTGTTCGAGCACGGCATCCTCAAGCGCCGGATCCTGGAAGGACAGACCGAGCAGGACGAAGACTGGAAGACCGGCCATCCGCTGGTCTTCCCGGGCATGCTGCGAGTGGGCGGCGGGGGCATCGCCACCTTCCAGATCCGGGTGCCGGTCGACGACACCCACACCTGGCACGTCTGGTACCAGACCTACCGCTTCGAGGGGCCCGCCCCGCCGCAGGCCGCGATCCCGGTCTACCGGGTGCCGCTGCACGACGAGCAGGGCGAGTGGCTGCGGGACTACGTGGACGGCCAGGACATCTGCGCCTGGGTGACCCAGGGTGCCATCGCCGACCGCAGCCAGGAGCACCTGGGCCGTTCGGACCTCGGGGTCATCATGTTGCGCAAGCTGTACTTCGAGCAGATGGAGCTGGTCGCGGCCGGGAAGGACCCGATCTGCACCTACCGGGACCCGGACCGCAACGTCTGCGTCGAGTTGCCGATGGAGCGGGATAAGTTCGGCGGGGCCCGGGCCTTCCGCGAGATGTGGCTGCGGGAGAGCTCGATCCGGTACAGCCCGATCCGGGATCAGGTCCTCGGTCAGTTCGGCGACGTGGCGTGACCCACTGCCCGGGCTGCGGGGCGCGGCTGGACGCCGGCGCGGCGTTCGTCCAGGAGTTCTGGGCCGGCGACGACCGCCGCTTCCTGTGCTGGTGCTCCGGGTGCGGGCTGCTGTGCACGGTGGTGATCAGCGCCCGCCTGGTCAGCCACGAGCCGGAGCACTAAGCGCGAGACGGAGCGCTTAGGGCTGGTCGGCCGGGACGGGGTTGGGCTGGACCAGGGTGGAGGGCTGTTCTTCTCCGGGTGGCTGGTCGCGGCGGGAGCCGGTGGCCAGGACGGAGCCGGCGATGATCAGGGCGAACGAGACGGCGATGGTGACCGTGAACGGCTCGCCGAGCACCGCGACGCCGACCGCGACGGCGACAGCGGGGTTGATGTAGGTGAAGACCATGGTCCGGGTGGGGCCGATCTCGCGGATGAGCGTGACGAAGACGAGGAACGCGATGGCGGTGCAGATCACGCCGAGGCCGCCGACCGCGCCCAGGACCTTGGCCGCGGGCAGCCGGTGCGGCCAGTCCAGGATCGCCGCGGGCAGGTAGACGAGCGCGGCGAGGCTGAGGCAGGCCGTGGTCATCGGCAGGGCGGGCACGTCGGCCAGCTTCCGCGCCGCGATCAGCGGGGCCGATGCGTAGCCCAGGGCGACCAGCAGCACCTCGGTGACCGGCCAGATGCTGCCGGACTTCAGGTACGGCGCGGCCAGCACGACCACCCCGGCCAGTCCGACGAGCAGCCCGGTCCAGCGGCGGAGGCTGAGCTGTTCGGCGCCGCCGGTGAGCCGGGAGATCACCACCCCGAGGATCGGCACGGCCGCGATAAGCAGCCCGGCCAGCGAGCTGGGCAGCTTCCGTTCGGCCTCCGACAGCAGGCCCCACGGCCCGATCATCTCCAGCGCGGTAAACGCCACCAGCGGCCGCCAATGCCGGCGTAGCGCGTCCAGCTGGCTGGACCGCAGCGCGAACGGCAGCAGGATCAGGGCACCGAGCGCGGTGCGGCCGAACACTACCACCGGCACCCCGACGCCGCCCACCGCGACCTTGATCAGCAGGTAGGGAATGCCCCAGACCACGCACATGGTCGCGAACAGGACCCAGCCCTTCCGGCTCACCGTAACCCCGCATTCGCACCGACCCTCGGCTGATAGTGAGTATCAGCCGGGCCGCGGGCCGGTGTCTTGAACGCTATTGCGGTAGGCGCCGGGCGTCACGCCGACCACCCGCCGGAACCACCGGGTCAGGTGGGCCTGGTCGGCGAACCCGGTCGCCGCCGCGGCCTCGGCCGGGCGGCAGCCCCGCTCCAGCAGCATCCGGGCACGTCCCACCCGGTACTGGGCCAGCCACGCATACGGCGGCATACCCACGTCAGCCCGGAAGGACCGCACCAGCTGATAGCGGGATAGGCCGGTCCCCGCGGCGAGCTCGGCCAGCGCGGGCGGCTGCAGCAGCTGGTCCGCCAGCCGTTCGGTGACCAGCCGGGCCACGCCGACGGCGCGGGCCGGCCCGTCGCCCGGGCGGCGGCCCGGCCAGCCAGCCGTCGGCGCCGCGGCGTGCCGCCGCACCAGCTCACCCAGCAGCCAGGACAGCCTGGTCTCCGCTTCCAGCGGCTCGGTATCCCGGCATAGCGCCGCGTGCACCCGGCGCAGCCCGGCGGCGAGCTCCGGGTCGATCACGACCGGCTCGGGAAACCACGGCACCTGGCCGGACCCATCCGACAGCAGCTCCGCGGCCGGGTACATGACCCGGTAGGTGAAGTCCCGGCCGTCGGGCCCGCCGGTGTGCGGCTCGTCGGGTCCCAGGATCACCACGCTGCCTGGCCCGGCGTAGTGCAGCCCGGTGCGGTAACGGATCACTTCGACACCGTCGGTGCACGCGCCGATGGAGAATTCGCCGTGCAGGTGCGGCGCGTAGGGTTCGGCCATCTGCGCGTGCATCAGGTCCAGGACCTGGCCCGCCGCCGGACTGACCCGGCGCCACACGGCCCGCCCCTGCCCCGTCGTGACCGCCATCAGCTGAGCTTACGGGGCATCACACCTGCATGACGACAGCCTTGGGCTCGGTGAAGAACTCGCGGCTGAAAGTGCCGCCCTCGCGGCCGATGCCGGAGTCGCCGACGCCGCCGAAGGGGGCGCGCAGGTCCCGGATGAAGAAGCAGTTGACCCAGACGGTGCCGGCCTTCAGGGCGGCCGAGGTGCGGTGGGCTCGGGACAGGTCCCGGGTGAAGACCATGGCGTTCAGGCCGTAGCGGGTGTCGTTGGCCAGGTGAATCGCCTCGGCGTCGGTGTCGAATGGCGTGATCGTCACCACCGGGCCGAACACCTCCTCGCGGTAAACCCGCGCGGTGGCCGGGGCGTTTTCCACCACGGTGGGCAGCACCGTCCAGCCGTCGCCGAGGCCGCCGGTGCGGATCGTGCCGCCGTCGGGCTCGATGCCGTCCAGGTAGGACCGGACCTTCTTGTAGTGCTCCTGGGAGGCCAGCGGGCCGAGCCTGGTGGCTGGGTCCTTCGGGTCACCGACCACCAGGGCCTGCGCCGCGGCCGTGAACCGGTCGACGAACTCGGCGTAGAGGCTGCGCTGGACGTACAGCCGGGAGCCGGCCAGGCAGACCTGGCCGGCATTGGTGAAGATGGCGCGGATCGACCAGTCCACCGCGTTGCCGAGCTCGGCGTCGTCGAAGACGATGTTGGCGCCCTTGCCGCCGAGTTCCAGGCTGACCGGGACCAGGTTGGCGGACGCGGCGCGGGCGATGACCTTGCCGGTGCCCGATTCGCCGGTGAAGGTGATCCGGTCAACGCCGGGATGCTCAGTGAGCGCGGCGCCGGCCGAGCCGGGGCCGTAGCCGTGCAGGACGTTGAAGACGCCCGGCGGCAGGCCGGCCTCGAGGGCCAGCCTGGCCATGATCGTGGCGGACGCCGGGGTATCCTCGGCCGGCTTGAGTACCACGGTGTTGCCCCAGGCCAGCGCGGGAGCGACCTTCCACGATTCCAGCATGAGCGGGAAGTTCCACGGCGCGATCGCGGCGACCACGCCGGCCGGCTCGAACCTGGTGTAAGCGTGATGGCCGCTGTCCATCGGCAGCACCTCGGCGGTGGCCAGCCGGGCGTGGTCGGCGAAGAAGCGGTAGTTCGCCGCGGCGCGCGGCACGTCGTTGCCGCGGGACTCGCTGATCGGCTTGCCCATGTCGGTGGTGTCGGCCAGCCCCAGCGCGTCGGCGTTCGCCACGATCAGGTCGGCGAACCGGTGCAGCAGCGCGCCGCGTTCGGCGTAGCCCAGCCGCGGCCACGGGCCCTCGTCGAACGCCCGCCGCGCGGCCCGGACGGCACGATCAGCGTCGTCCTCCCCGCCCAGCGCGACCTCGGCGTAGGGTTCGCGGGTCCACGGGTCCACCGAGGTGAAGCGCTCACCAGAGACCGACTCGGTCTCTTCGCCGTCGATGATGTGCGGGATGAACTCCATGGCAGTCTCCTAGCGGGCGCCGGTCGCGGCCAGGTCGCGCTCCTGGGCCAGGCCCAGGGCGATGTCGATGATCATGTCTTCCTGGCCGCCGACGTAGCCGAGCTCGCCGGCCCGCTGCAGGATCTCNNCGATCGCCGACCGGTCCATCTTGGGCCAGCGGGGCAGGAACGGCCGGACCACCTCTTCGGCCGCAGCCAGCACCCCGCCCACGTCCAGGCCGGTAAGCACGCCGAGGTGGTCGAAGGTGGCCGCCAGCACCTCGGTGGGGGCATTGCCCGCCCCGGCGCCGAGCGCGCACAGCGCGCCGTCGATCTGACGGGCGCCGTGCTGATAGGCCAGCACCGAGTTCGCTACCCCCAGGGAGAGATTCTGGTGGCCATGGAAGCCGATCTCGGCCTGGTGGCCGATCTCCGCGTACATGGCCTGGACCCGCTCCTGGGCGTCGCCGAGGACCAGGGCGCCGGCCGAGTCCACGCAGTAGACACACTCCGCGCCGGCGTCCACCATGATCCGGGCCTGCCGGGCCAGCTCGGCCGGCGTGGTCTTGTGTGCCATCATCAGGAAGCCGACGGTCTCCATGCCGAGGTCACGGGCCAGCCCGAAGTGCTGGATGGACACGTCGGCCTCGGTGCAGTGGGTGGCGATCCTGGCCACCGACGCGCCGGCCTCGCGGGCATCGCGCAGGTTGTCCTTGGTGCCGATGCCCGGCACCAGCAGCACCGCGATCTTGGCCTGGGTGGCCTCTTCCACCCCGGCCGCGATCAGGGCGATCTCGTCGACCCGGGAGAAGCCGTAGTTGAACGAGGATCCGCCCAGGCCGTCGCCGTGGGTGACCTCGATGACCTCGACGCCGGCCGCGTCCAGGGCGTGCACGGTCGCGCGGACCTGCTCCTCGGTGAACTGGTGCGCCATCGCGTGACTGCCGTCGCGCAAGGTGGTGTCGGTGATGCGCAGCTGCCGCGTGGCGGAAGTGGCGGGTGTTCCGGGGGTGCTCGGGTTCGGGGTGCTCATGCGGTCACCTTCTCGGCGCGGCGCTGGGCGATGACCTCACCGACCTGGGCGGCGGCGGAGGTCATGATGTCTAGGTTGCCGGCGTAGGAGGGCAGGTAGTCGCCGGCGCCCTGGACTTCCAGGAACACGGCGACCCGGGCGTTCCCGTGCCAGGAATCGCGGGCCTCGTCGTACTGCGGCTCGGCGCGCAGGGTGTAGCCGGGCACGTAGCGCTGCACCTCGGCGACGCGGCGGTGGATCGATGCGGTGATCGCGTCGGTGTCGGCGTCGGCCGGGATGGCGCAGAACACCGTGTCCCGCATGATCATCGGGGGCTCGACCGGATTGAGCACGATGATGGCCTTGCCGCGCTCGGCCCCGCCGACGGTCTCGACGGCGCGGGACGTGGTGTGGGTGAACTCGTCGATGTTGGCCCGGGTACCTGGGCCCGCGGACTTGGACGCGACCGATGCGACGATCTCCGCGTAGGGCACCCGGACGACGCTGGACACCGCGTGCACGATCGGGACCGTGGCCTGGGCGCCGCAGCTGATCATGTTGATGTTCGGGGCCTGCAGGTGCACGAGCAGGTTGACCGGCGGGCAGACCGGCGGGCCAAGCGCGGCCGGGGTCAGGTCGATGGCCTGCAGGCCCGCCTCGAGGTAGCGCGGCGCGTGGGCCTGGTGCGCCTTGGCCGAGGTGGCCTCGAAGACCAGCTGCGGCAGCGGATCCTGGCGCAGCAGCCAGTCCAGCCCTTCGGCCGAGGCGGCCACGCCGAGCTTGCGGGCCCGGTCCAGCCCGTCGGACTCGATCACGCCGACCACGTAGCCGACCTCGATGTGCTCGCTGCGCTGGAGCTTGGCCAGCAGGTCGGTACCGATGTTGCCGGGGCCGACGATGGCGGCCAGGGTCTTGGTCATCTCAGCTCCCTCCCCACAGGCGCTTGGTCGCGATCGCGGCGCCCTCGGCGAGCGCGGCGAACTTGGCCCACACCACGGTCGGGTGCACCTCCGGCGCGAACGTGGCCCGGGAGGAGAACCCGCAATCCGCGCCGGCGATGACGTTTTCCCGGCCGACCAGTCCCGCGTAGGCGCAGATGCTGTCCGCGATGAGCTCGGGGTGCTCGACGTAGTTGGTCGCGTGCCCGAGCAGCCCCGGCAGCAGGATCTTGCCGTCAGGCAGCGGCATGTCCGCCCAGATCCGCCACTCGTGCTGGTGCCGCGGGTTGGCCACCTCGAAGGAGTACGCGCCGGCGTTGATCCGCAGCATGACGGGAACCACGTCGGCCAGCGGGATGTCGTTCAGCCGCGGGCCGTGGTTGAGCCCGTAGCAGGTGTGCAGCCGGATCCTCTCTTCGGGGATCCCGCGCAGCGCGTGGTTGAGCGCGTCCACGTGCTCCTGCGCCCGGCGGCGGCGCTCCGCCGGATCGCTGCGGCCGTCGTCGGTCAGGATCTCGATCAGCCACGGGTCGTCGACCTGCAGCAGGAAACCCGACTCGACGATGGCCAGGTACTCCTCCCGCATGGCCTCGGCCACCGCGGCCAGGTAATCCCGCTCCGAGGCGTAGTACTCGTTGCGGCCGAAGCCACTGGGGCTGGTGGACGGCAGGAAGGCCTCCACCGGGCCGCCAGCTCCGGCGGCCCCGGTCTCGTCCAGGGCCGCGCGCAGGTTCGCGATGTCGGTCTGGACCGCGGCCTGGCCGGCGTAGGCGACCGGCCCGGTGCACACCATCACCTTCATCGGCGCCACGGCCCCTGAGTACTTCGACATGTAGCCCCGGTAGTACTCGGGGAAGTCGTCGATCTCCCGCTGCCAGGAGGGCGGCAGCAGCGTCTCGCCCTCGACCTGGTCGAACCCGGCCAGCCGCTCCTTGACGTAGGTGAGGAACGAGACCTTGCCCTGCTCGCCGTCGGTGACGACGTCCAGGCCCGCCGCGGCCTGCCTGCGCACCACGTCGCTGACCGCCTCGCGCACCAGCTCGGCGAACCGCTGCGGATCGTAGGGCCGGCCGTGCTCCTTCTCCCGCATCATCTCGAGCAGGTCGTGCGGCCGGGCCAGGCTGCCGACGTGGGTGGTCAGGATGCGTTCGCTGCTGCGCTGCATGACCTAGTAGTCCTCCGTTGCCTGGGCGAGCAGCACGCCGGTCCGCCGGGCAGCCCGGCACACGCTCGCCACGATGAAGTCCTTGCGCAGGCCAAGAATGCGGGCGGTCGGCCCGACCACCGAGATCGCCGCGGCCGGGCGGGGCCCGTCTGGTCCCGGCACCAGCACCGGGGCCGCCACCGAAGAATAGCCGGGGGTGAATTCCTCGCGGGTACCCACCCAGCCGACCGCCCGGGCGGTCCGCAGCACGCGGTGCAGGCGCTCGGTGTCCGTGATCGTGAACGGGGTGTGCTTACGGCGCGGGACAGCCAGCGTGTCCTGCATGATGTGCTCGTCGAACGCGGCGAGCACCCGGCCCGAGCTGGACGAGTAGCCCGGCACCCGGCGCAGCACCTCGCCGCTCAGCTGGAGGCCGAGCCGAGGGTTGCTGCCGTACCGGTCGATGTAGACGACGTGTCCGGCCACCGGCACGGCGAGCTGCACCATCTCGGACAGCTGATCCTGCAGTTCGACGAGCACCAGCCGGGCCACGTCGCGGACCGGGGTCCGCTCGGCCGCCAGCAGGCCGAGCTCGAACACCCGCAGGCTCAGCCGGTACCGGCCGGCGCCGGCCCGTTCCAGCAGACCCCCGACGGCCAGCGCGGACAGCATCCGGCAGGCCGTGCTCTTGGCCACGCCCAGCTCGCGGGCTACCTGGGTGGCCCCGAGCACGGCATGCGCCGTGAAGCAGTCGAGCACGGAGGCCGCGATCGACACCGAGCGCAGCCCCGCAGAGTCCTCGGCGACCTGAGCCGGGGGCGCAAGGGTGGACACCGGAGTCAGTCCCATACCGGGATCTCGTCCGGGGGCGGGACGTTGACCTCGGTGACGCGGTTGCGGTAGGCCACCAGGGCGGTCAAGCCGCCGCGGCGGATCCGGACGACCACTTCCTCGGTGTTGTAGGGCTCGCCGGGGTCGTAGCCGTGCGCCCACGTGGCGAAGGCCCGGATCGGGCCGGAGTGGGTGGCCGCGATGATCCGGGGGGTGTCCGGCGACTCGGCCATCAGCCGGTGGAA
>PMST01000423.1:6203-8479 GCA_003168295.1 Actinomycetota bacterium | reverse complement strand
CCCGGCCAGGACTCGCGCCGGCTCCAATGACCCCCGCCCCCGCCCCCGCCCCGGCCACGGCCCCGGCCCCGATAACCCCGGCCCCGGCCACCGTAGCCGGACCGGTGACCCAGGTCCGCGTCGTCCGCGCGGAGTGGACCAAGCTACGGGCGCTGCGCTCGACCCGGTGGTCCGCACTGACCGCCATCGTGCTGATCGTCGGCCTGGGGGTCATTGTCGCGAGCTCCGGGACGCCTTATCAGATCTCGGCCGCCAATACCGCCGTGGTCGGAATTTCAACCGCCCTGCTGGGCGTGTTGTTCGCCCAGCTGGTGGTCGGCATGATCGGCGTGCTGGCGTTCAGCGGCGAGTACGGCACCGGGATGATCCGGGCCACCCTGGCGGTCGTACCGTCGCGGCTGCCGGTGCTGTGGGCCAAGATGATCGTGCTGGTCGGCCTGGTGCTGCCGGTGACCCTACTGTGCGCGTTCCTCGACTACTTCGTGGCGGCCGCCATCGAGTCCTCCCGCGGCGGTTCGGCGTTCTCCCTGAGCGATCCGGGCGTGCTGCGGACGCTGGTCGGCTCGTCGTTGTACCTGACCGTCGTCGTCATCATCGCCTTGGCTCTGGGGGCCCTGCTCCGCAGGACCGCGGCGGCCCTGTCGGTGTTCGGCGCGGTGTTCTTCGTCATCCCGATCGTCGTGTCGGCCCTCCCGCACAACATCACGGGCTTCGCGTCCTACCTGCCCACCAACGCCGGCGGGGCCCTGTGGGGCGACCCGCAGGGTAACGCGCATGCGCTGAGCCCGTGGACCGGATTCGCGGTCCTGTGCGGCTACGCGGTCGTGCTGACCGCCCTGGCCGCCTGGCGGCTGCGCCGCCGCGACGCCTGACCACATCGAAAGGCTGCGAGGATAAGGTATGTCCTTCTGGACACCGGTCGAGAACCCGGGAACGCGCCCGTGGCGTTCCTGGGTCTTCGACGTCGGCTGCGCCCTGCTCGCGGCGGCAACGTCGTTCGGGAGCTTTTCCTTCGCCCAGGCGGCGCACCCCGCGCTGCCGACACTGGCGGTCAGCCTGGTGGTCGCGGTCTTGACCGCCCTGGTGCTGTCGCTACGCCGGGTCTGGCCCGGCCCGGTGTTCGCCGTCACGGTCCTGATGGCGGCGGTGCTGACCCAGTGGCCGGTCCGGGGCGCGCTGTTCCCGTTCCCGTCGGCCATCGCCCTGTACACCGTCGCGGTCACGATGAGCCGGACGACGGCGCTCGTCGCGGCCGCGCTCGCGGTGGCGGCCGAAATCCCGGCGGCCGGCCAGGGCGGTTGGCATAACGGCTGGCTGGCCGCGATCTACGAAGTCATCGGGATCGCCGCTGTCCTGGTCACCGGCCTGTACGTGAACACCCGCCGGGCCTACCTGGCCGAGCTGCGCGACCGCACCCAGCGGCTGGAACGCGAACACGACCAGACCAGCGCCCTGGCCGCGGCGGTGGAGCGGGCCCGCATCGCCCGGGAGATGCACGACAGCGTGGCGCACCACCTCACCGTCATCGTGGCCCTTTCCGACGGTGCCCTGGCCGCGGTCACCCGCTCCCCGGCCCAGGCCAGCGAGGCGATCCGGGCCGTGTCGACCACTGCCCGCGAGGCGCTCGCCGAGACCCGCCGCCTGCTCGGCGTCCTGCGCACCGAGGGCGGTCTTGAGCTGCGCCAGCCGCTCCCCGGCCTGTCCGACCTCGAAGCCCTGTTCACCCGGGTCCGGGCGGCCGGCCTGCCGGTCAGGTACGAACGCAGCGGTCCCCCCGGCGACACGCCCCCCGGCGTCCAGCTCGTCATCTTCCGGCTCGTCCAGGAAGCCCTGACGAACACGATGAAGCACGCGGGCCCCGGCGCCAGCGCGGCCGTCCGGCTGCGCCTCGCCCCCGGCGAGGTGCGCGTCGAAGTCGAGGACGACGGCATCGGCAGCACCGGAGCAGCCGGAACGCCCGGCGGCGGCCTGACCGGAATGCGAGAACGCGTCAGCGCGTTCGGCGGCGAACTGACCTGCGGCCCCCGTCAACCGCGTGGCTGGCGCGTCACCGCCCGCCTCGACCCAGGCCCGGTCGCTCCCGCCCCAGCCGCCGGCCCAGTCGCTCCCACCCCAGCCTCTTCCGCCCCAACCTCTCCCGATCCGGCGGTGGCCCCGTGATCAGCGTGCTCCTGGTCGACGACTACGCCCTGATCCGGATGGGCTTCCGCCTGGTGCTCGACGCCGAGGACGACATCGAGGTGGTCGGCGAGGCCGCCGACGGGACCGCCGCCGTC
>PMST01000423.1:0-6157 GCA_003168295.1 Actinomycetota bacterium | reverse complement strand
AGCGGCTTCCTGCTCAAGGACACCCAGCCCGCCGACCTGGTCGCCGCCATCCGCACCATCGCGGCCGGCGACGCCGTCCTAGCGCCGGCCGCCACCAGCCGCCTCGTCCGCCAGTTCGCCGCCACCACCCCACCCGGCGGCTACCCCGGCGCCCACCCCCCGGCCCAGCCCGGAGACGGCGGCGCCCAGATCCGCAAGACCCTCACTGACCGCGAGCAAGACGTCTTCTCCCGCATCGCCGCCGGCATGTCCAACGGCGAGATCGCCGCCAGCCTGTTCCTGTCCGAAGGCACCGTAAAGATCCACGTCGGCCGCATCCTGGCCAAGCTCGGCCTGCGCGACCGCGTCCAGGCCGTCGTCCTCGCCTACGAATCCCGCCTGATCACCCCCGGCAGCCCTCCGGCCGACCAGCCCGGCCAGNNGGTCAGCTGAGGTGATGGACCTCCTGCAGGCCGTAGACAGGGGTAGGGATGCCGACCTGACGGGCCTTGAGCTGCAGCCCGAGGAAGAGCGAGTAGTGCCGGGACTGGTGCAGGTTGCCGCCCGTGAACCAGAGGGCTTCCTGCTGGGTCGGCTTCCACATGTTGCGCTGCTCCCCCTCCCATGGACCGGGGTCCTTGGTCGTGTCGGAGCCCAGTCCCCAGCACTTGCCGACCTTGTCCGCGACTTCGGTGGAGATCAGGTCGGCCGCCCACCCGTTCATCGAGGTGTAGCCGGTGGCGTAGACGACGAGGTCGGCGGGCAGCGCGGTGCCGTCCGTCAGGACCACGGCGTCCTCGGTCAGGTGGTCGACCTGGCCGCGGGCGAGCTTGACGTCGCCGTTGGCCACCAGGTCGGCGGAGCCGACGTCGATGTAGTAGCCGGAGCCGCGGCGCAGGTACTTCATGAACAGCCCGGAGCCGTCGTCGCCCCAGTCGTGGTCGAAGCCGGCCTTTTCCAGCCGGTCGTAGAAGTCCTTGTCCCGTTCCCGCATCTGGTCGTACAGCGGGATCTGGAACAGGTGCATGATCCGGTACGGGATGGAGGCGAAGATGAGGTCGGCTTTTTCGGTGGTGATACCTGAGTCCACGGCCTGTTCGGAATAAAGAGCGCTCAGACCGATGTCCATCAACGTCGCGGACCGGACGATGTGGGTGGATGACCGCTGCACCATCGTCACGTCCGCGCCGCTCTCCCACAATGCGCCGCAGATGTCGAACGCGGAGTTGTTAGACCCGATGACCACGCACCGCTTGCCCCGATAGGCGTCCGGGCCCGGATGGGCGGAGGAATGGTGCTGGTCGCCGCGGAATTTGTCCATGCCGGGGAAGGACGGGATGTTGGGCTTGCCGGACATTCCGGTGGCCAGGACGAGCTGTTTGGGGCGCAGCACCACCGCTTGGCCGTCCCGTTCGACGTTGACCGTCCATTCTTGGCTGGCCTCGTCGTAGCTGGCACTCGTGGCCTCGGTGCTGGGCCAGTAGTTGAGCTCCATGACCTTGGTGTACGACTCAAGCCAGTCGGCGATCTTGTCCTTGGGCGAGAACACCGGCCAGTTGTCTGGGAACTTCAGGTACGGCATGTGGTCATACCAGACGGGGTCGTGCAGGCAGAGCGACTTATACCGGCTCCGCCACACCTCACCCGGGCGGGCGCGCTTGTCGATAACGATCGTGGGCACGCTGAGCTGCCGGAGCCTGGCCGCGAGCCCGATGCCGGCCTGGCCGCCGCCGACGATCAGCACGTACGGCTGCTCGGTGATCCCCAGTTTCTTCCTCTCGTACTCGCGATCCTCCAGCCAGGTGGTCCGGTCGCGGTTAGCGCCGTGCTCGGCGCCCATAGGGCGGCGCAGGCCTTTCGGCTCCTCATAGCCCTTGAGCTCATAAAGGGTGGTGAGCAGGGTCCAGCACTGGCCACCGCGCAGCCGCAGGTGGCCGTGTCCCCGGCCGGCCGAGGTCTCGAAGTTGATCCAGGCCTCGGTGATGCCGCCGGTCTCGGCGGGTTCCTCGCCGTCGGTGACCGTCCAGCCGGCGGGCTGCACCCGTGACAGCGTGGCTTCGAGCATGCGGGTGATCTCGGCGCGGCCCTCGAAGGTCCTGAAGTTCCAGGTGAAGGAGATGAGGTCACGCCAGAAGCAGTCCTCGGTAAACAGAGCGGCGGCTCTGGCTGGATCGTTCGCGGCCAGGGCAGCACTGAACCCGGCGAGCCAGGTGGTCACCGCTGCCGCGGCCTCGGTCTGCTGGGCGGTCGTCGTCATCGGCGGACTTCCTTCCTGGTTGCCGCTCATCTGCTGTGCAGCACCTGCTGGCTAGCTTCGCGCCGAGAGGGTGCGGACGTCCAGCCTTGGCGCCGATGAATACCGTTCCCTCCCCGTCAGCCTGGCACCAGGACGTGTGATCGATGTCAGGTCACACTCTGGCGGTGTCGCGGCGCAGGCTCCAGACGGCGCCGGTCACGAAAATCGCGAGCCACACGGCCAGGTTCACGATCCAGCTCCATTGCACGGTGCCGCCGGTCAGCGGGTCGTGGACGAGCTGGCTGAGCCCGTACAGCGGCGTGAACCTGGCGAAGTCCTGCAGGTCAGGGGAGAACTGGCTGAACGGGATGAACAGGCCGCCGACGAAGCTGCACAGGGTCAGCACGAGGCTGAGGACCTGCGCGACGTTCTCCGATGGCAGCAGGTAGCCGGCGAACAGGCCGAAGGCGGCGAACAGCAGGGATCCGATCCACACGCACAGCCCGGTGATGACCCACAGACCGGCCGGCATCGACACCTTGTGCGTGAGGGCGCCGACGAGGAAGACGGCGGCAACCGACCCGGCCGCCAGCACCAGCGAGGTCAGCATCTTGATCACGACGTAGGCCGCTGGCGACAGCGGTGTCACGCGCAGCTGCCGGCTCCAGCCTGCTACTCGTTCGATGGACACCATCGCCCCGCAGGTCGCGGTGGCAGCCACAGCGCCGTACAGCGCGATGCTGATCATCTCCACCGCCGACACGTTGCCGTGTCCGGCTCTTTCGTGCACGTAGCTCTTGTTCAGGCCGAAGCCCCAGAAAAACAGCACCGGCAAGATGAGCGCCAAGATCATGGTCCGCCGGTTGCGCAGCAGACGGCGCACCTCCAGCCGCACGATCGCCGGGCTGAAGCCGCCCGCCGGCGGCGGCTGCCGGTCCAGGGCGGCGGCGAGGGCGGTCTGAGCGGTCATGTCGCTGCCTGGTTTCTGTCGGAGGGGCCGGCGGCGCCGTCGCCGGTCAGGGTGATGAAGGCATCTTCCAGCCCGCGGGAGGTGATCTCCAGGTCACGGGCCGGGGTCTGGGTCAGCAGCTGCCGGGCGACGGTGTCGGAGTCGCCGCAGCGGATCAGGACCGTGTCGCCGCGTACCTCGACGCCGTCCACGCCCGGGATGGCCCGCAGCGCGGTCTCGTCCGCGCCGGGCAGGGTCGCCCGGATGGTCCGGCCGGAGGCCAGGCCCTTGACCTCGGCGGCGGTCCCGTCCGCCACGATCTGGCCCTTACTGATCAGGACGATCCGGTCGGCGTAGGCGTCCGCTTCCTCCAGGTAGTGCGTGGCGAAGATGACCGTCCGGCCCCGGGCGGCGTCCTCGCGGATGGCCGTCCAGAAGCCGCGGCGGCCCTCCACGTCCATGCCCTGGGTCGGCTCGTCCAAGATGAGCAGCTCAGGGTCGGGAATCAGCGCCATCGCGAAACGCAGCCGCTGCTGTTCTCCTCCCGAGCACGTCCCGACCCGGCGGCCCGCGATCGCGGTGATGCCCGCCCGTTCCAGCACCTCTGCGACCGGGCGGCTCACCGCGAACAGCCGGGCCGTGTACTCGACCGTCTCGGCCACCGTGAGGTCCTTGAGCAGGCCCCCGGTCTGCATGACCGCGGCGACCAGGCCCTTGCGGACCGCCTGCCGGGGGGCCATGCCGTAGACCTCGACCGCGCCGGCGTCCGGGCGGGACAGGCCCAGGATCATGTCGATCGTCGAGGTCTTCCCGGCCCCATTGGGACCCAGGAACGCCATCACCTCTCCGGCGCCGACGGCCAGCGCGAGTCCCCGCACGGCGTGGACCGGGCCGAAGGACTTGCGCACCCCCCGCAGGTCGACAGCAAGTGGCAGCCCGGNNCCCGGTGCCCCGGCGCGGCACGCTCGCCATCATCGCGGGCCACCCGCATCTGCTGGCCAGGCGGTGTGGCCAGCGACCCGGGGTTCTTACTCATCCCGGGCGCCTTTGCCACGCCACCACCACGGGGAGAAAGAACCCGTGCGCTTCCAGCGCCATGCCATGTTCCCGACCGCCAGGACCACCACAACGATCACGACGATCAGCTCGGTACTCATCCCGATACCTCATCGCGCGCCCGTTGGTCGCGAGCCGGCGGTGCGCCCGCCCGAGATTTCACGTCGTGCATGCCTGCCTCCTGGACTTATCGGCGGCCGGCCTCCGGCTGCCATACCTCGATCATGACCAGGCCGAGCCGCGCTGTCGCTAGGGGAAGCGCTGGGGTGTGACCCTAGGGTTTGCCTGCGGCCGCGGTTCCCTACCGGGCTGCTGCCAGCCGGGCGGCCAGGTCCTTCCGAGATCGGATGCCGATCTTGTCGAAGACGTGTCCGAGGTGGAATTCCACCGCCTTGACGCTGACGTACAGCTCGCCGGCCACTTCCCGGTTGGACCGGCCGGTGCTGACCAGGCGGGCCACGGCCAGCTCGGATGCGGTCAGGTTCCAGGCCGGCAGCTGCTCGGGCCGTATCTCGGCCCCGCACTGCGCAAGCTCGCGCTCGCAGGCGGCCACGTAGGGCCGGGCTCCGAGGGCGGCTAGGTGGTCGCGTGCCTGCCGGAGGCGCATGACGGCGCTCTGCCGGTCACCGGCCCGGCGCAGCCGGCGGCCGTCATCGCGTTCCATCAGGGCGAGCTGGAACGGCAGGGCCAGGCCTGCGGCCAGCTGCCAGGCGGCGGCAAAAAAATCCTCGGCTCCGGCCACGTCGCCCTCAAGGACGGCCAGATTTCCGTGCAGGCGAGCCGTCGTCATGCTCGCCGAGGGCAGGCCGCAGGCGGGGATGGCGGCGTCCAGCTCCGCCAGGGCCTGCCCGGCCTCATCCCGGCGACCCAGACCGATCAGGGCCTCGACCTCTCGCGAGAGCCAGTCGGCCACACCGGGGATCTCAGCCCGGCCCATGGCCCTGGCTGGTGCCGTGGCCGACAGGACTCCCTGCAGATCGCCCCGGGCCAGGGCCAGGTCGGCGCCGGCCATGGCCGCGGTGGTGACCCCGCTTCCCGTCCCGAAAGCCCGGGCCGCGGCCCGGGACGCCTCGACGTGGGCGCCGGCCAGCTGCCAGTCCCCGCGGGCGGCGGGAACCAGGGCGGCATAGCCGTGCACGAAAGCGAAGTCCCAGGTCCGGTCGGAGTCGTGGGACAGGGAAACCACCAGTGCGGAGTGCATGAGAGCGTCGTCCCAGGCGCCGAGGCGGTACTCGGCATCGCTGAGATAGAGCAGGCCCATGTCGGGGTCATGCGAGATCACCCCGGCCCGCTGCCGGGCCACTCCCACCGACAGGTCCGCCATCGCCCCGGTCAGGTCATCGGTGAACAGCCGGCACATCCCTCGCACGACCAGACCGTCGGTGGCCTCCAGCGGCACCTCTGCGGCGGCAGCGGGCAGCTCACCCAGCTGGGCCAGGCCCTCCGGGCCGCGCCCGGTCAGGGTCAGGCTCAACGCCACCACGTTCAGGGCCTGCAGGCGAGTGGCCTGGTCCCCGGCGCTGGCCGCGACGGCCCGCTCGCCCCAGGCCAGGGCCTCCCCCTCCCGCCGCGACGACAACAGGTATGACCCCAGGGTGATGGCCGCGTCTGCTCCGACCAGGGGTTCTGTGTGAGGGTCGTGGGCCTGCCAGGCCTCTAGCAGGTGCGCCTCCACCACCGCCCCCCGGGCGCAGAGCAGATCGAGGTGGCCTAGCAAGGCGCTGCGCCGGGCGCTAGGACCGAACTGCACGACCTGAGGCCACAGGGCCAGGGCGGCGGACGCGTCGCCGCTGCCCACCACCGCCGCCAGGGCATCGAGCAGGCGGCGCTCCTGCCGGGTCCGGTCCGCGCTGGCCGCCGCCGCCTGGGCCAGCCACGCTGCGCCCTGAGCGACCTCGCCCGCCGCGGCCGCCCCCCGGCGGGCCACGGCACCGGCT
>PMST01000184.1 GCA_003168295.1 Actinomycetota bacterium | reverse complement strand
GTCGAAAAACACGTCGCCGCCATCTTCATGAAACTCGACCTGCCACCTGGCGACGAGCAGCACGATCGCCGGGTCATGGCAGTCGTCCAGTACCTCAACAGCTGACCTGATCGCATCTCGGCACCTCCGGCCCAGGTCTCCCTGACCTGCCAAGGAGAACCCCGGCGCCGCTCACTGACACCCGGCTGGCCTACCTGGCCAGCCGGGGACCCTGCTGCCTTGATCGGAGGAAACGAGACACAGCATTCGCTTGCTTCGTGGGCTGTGACCGAGGTGCCTCCAGCCGTCAGTCATAATCGGGCTCGGAGAGGATCCGGGACGTGGGAATGAAGACCGACAGCGTGGTGAGGGCGAGGACGCCGACGATGATGATCACCACCGGCGGCCATGTCACGTCGGGTGTCCAGGAGCTGGTGAGCACCTTTGTTATCAGAAGGACGGATGCCGCTCCAAACGAGCTCCCAGGTCTCCAGCTTGGTGGGGTCGCCGCTCGGCGGGGGAGGAACGTCGGCGGGAGGCTTTGACCACGCCGAAGCCGTTTCAGGACCTTCGAGCACTAGCGACGTACAGANNCGTTCTGGATCAGCTCGAACAGGAAGCGGCCGCCATACTCCCGCATGGTCTGCTCGATCATGCTCTTCTGGCTCTGCGCGAAGTCCTGGTCCTCCCGCGTCGTGACGTGCGCCCTGACCAGGCGCCTTGCCCAGTCCCGCAGGAGGGCATCAGCCTCAGAACGCGAAGCAGGCTCGACGGCAGTCCGCTTGGCCAACACCTCAGCCACTTCGCCGTCTGCCCTCAGTCACCCAGCGCGCGTTGGCGCGCCAGCGGTCAAGAATGGCATCCTTTACCGACACGGTCATAGGTCCACCACAGTCCCCGGTTTCTACACCTGCTCGGAGGCTACCGCCAGGATCTGACATTGTGAGGGCGGAGCGTTGCCCGCTTGTCTGCAGCTACCCGCGTGCCGATCCGCAAGGCCGACCGGCCTGGGGCTGTTACCGCCCTTCCGGCCCATGACGCCGCCGTGTCGGCACGACAGCGTTCAGCCCGGGGCTCCCCGGTATCCCTTGGGTGTCCGGCCGCGTGCGGCCTGTCCGCGCCGCGCACGCGCGACCGGGTGTTGTGGAAGGCGAAATAATCGCAGGTCAGCGTAAGAATGTACCTCCGGCGTACCAGCTGCGGAGTACGCTGCCGACGGCGGCCCCAGAGACGAATGGGTGCCTTCCCGGCGTGCGCACGCACTACGCTCGAAACCGGACGCGGCCCGGACGGAAACCGGCATTGATCTCGGATAGGGCGTGCTGAATCCGTGCTGATACCCCGGGGCCCTGCAGGCCGCTGACCTGCTGAAACTGCCCCTACCGCCAGGATCTTCACGACCTTCGAGGGCACGTCCGAGATCCAGCGGATGCTGATTGTCCGAATCGGCCCGGTTGGTTCCCGTCGTTTCCGGACCGCGTGCTGAATCGGTGCTGATACCTGGAGGCAATGGTCTAGACCATTGCCTCCAGGTATCAGCACCGATTCAGCACGCGGTCCGGAAAGCACGCGGAGCGGGGCTAGGCGCTGTCTTACCTCGCGTCTTCACCGGATGCTGTCAGGCGCTGTTGCGGCGCAGGTCCTGCAGGAGGAGGGGTAGGTCCTGTTCCTCGTAGCGTGGTCGGACGGGAGGGCGGGCCTCGAAGCGAGACAGGGCCTAGTTCCTCGGTGTCAAGCCATCGACGATAGCTTCACCGCGTCGCGAAGCTGGTGAGTCACAGCGGCCCGCCGTCAGTGACCGACGGCGGGCCGCTATGACTTCTTAGGGGAGGGTCAGGACACTGTCGAGCGGAACCGGTAAGTGCCCGACCCGACCTGGACCCGCAGACAGGAGGCCTGCATGCCGGTCACGGTCACGTCCTGCGCGCTGGCGGCGGGGACTCCGCTTTCCATCACCGACTGCGCGGTGGCGGCCGGGACGCACACCGACGCCGTCGAGCCGACGGGAACCTGGACCGTCAGGGCGAAGCTCGTCCCCGATTCGGTCCAGGCCGAGCTCACCCGTCCAAGCGGCGTGGTCTCGTAAGCCGACGCGTGGGTGAGGCCCCCGCCCGGCGTGGGGTCGATCGAGACCGTGCGGAACGCGGGTGACGTGGACGAGATCCCGGCGATGCCGGAGAACAACCAGTCGTCCACCGTTCCCATGAACGCGTGGTCGCGCGAGCGGGCCGTGTCGCAGGACGAGTCCTCCCACGCCTCCCACATGGTGGTGGCGCCGCACTGCAGGAACCACTGCCCCCAGCCGGGAGCGGTCGGGTTGGTGGCGACCAGGTAGGCGAGGTCGCCGTATCCGTAGTCGCTCAGCATCGGGAGGATGTACTTCGATCCGTTGGCCCCGGTGGCCAGGTGGTTCCCCTGCGCGGTGACGTTGGCGGCCAGGCCGTCCGCGATCGCCTGCTGGTCCCCGTCGGGAGCCAGGCCGAACGCGAGGCCGTACACGTTGGCCGTCTGGTCGTAGGCGGTGG
>PMST01000299.1 GCA_003168295.1 Actinomycetota bacterium | reverse complement strand
CGGTTCGCCGACACCAGCCCGGTGTTCACCGCCGACGGCCTGTACCTGGCGTTCCTGTCCCAGCGCACGTTCGACCCGGTCTACGACGCGCACACGTTCGACCTGTCGTTCCCGTTCGGCGCCCGCCCCTACCTGGTGCCGCTCGCGGCGCAGACCCCCTCGCCGTTCGGGCCGATGCCCGAGGGCCGTCCGCTGGGCACCGAAGCGGGCGAGGACTCCGCCGACGAGGTGACCGTCACCGTCGACGCCGCCGGCCTGGCCGAACGGGTGGTGCCCGTACCGGTGGAGGAGGCCCGCTACCGGTCCCTGGCCGCGGTCAAGGGCGGCCTGGTGTGGCTGCGCGCGCCCCTGTCCGGTGTGCTCGGCGAGGGTGGCGCGGAGCTGGGCGACGACCGCCCCCGGTCCGCGCTTCAGCGGTTTGACCTGCGTAAGCGCGAGGTCAAGGAGCTGGCGGGCGGCATCGACTGGTTCCGGGTCAGCGGCGACGGTACCCGGCTGGTCGTGCGCGACCACGAGGAGCTGCGGGTGATCCCGTCCGCGCGCAAGCAGGACGACTCGGGCGAAACCGTTACCGTCGACGCGTCCAGGGCCCGGTTCCAGGCCGACCCGGCCGCGCTGTGGCTGTACGCCTACGCCGAAGTCGGCCGGGTGGTGCGCCGGGACTACTGGGTGCCCGGCATGTCCGGGGTTGACTGGGACGGCGTGCTCGAGGAGTACCGCCCGCTGCTGACCCGGATCCGCGGTTCCGCCGACTTCGCCGACCTGCTGTGGGACCTGCTGGGCGAGCTCGGCACGTCGCACGCGTACGTGACTATGGCCAGCGGTCCCGGCCGCACGTACGCGCCGGTAGGTCAGCTCGGGGCAGACATCTCGCGCGACGCCTCGGGCCGCTGGGTGGTGGACCGGGTGCTTCCGGGCGAGTCCTCCGACCCGCGGGCCCGGTCGCCGCTGGCGGCGCCGGGCGTCGCGGTGGTGGCCGGGGATGAGCTGGTATCCGTGGACGGCCTGCCGGTCGACCCGGTACGCGGTCCCTGGCCGCTACTGGCCGGGACAGCGGGCAAGCCAGTAGAACTTACTATCCGCCCTGTCGCCGAACCTGCCGAACCGCGTCGCGTGGTTGTCGTGCCGCTGCACTCCGAGCGGCGACTGCGGTACCAGGACTGGGTGGCGGGCCGGCGCCGGCTGGTGCGGGAACTCAGCGACGGCCGCCTCGGCTACCTGCACATCCCGGACATGATGGGTGAGGGCTGGGCGCATTTCCATCGTGACATGCGGACCGAGATGACCCGCGACGGCCTGATCTTCGACGTGCGCGGGAACAGCGGCGGTCACATCTCCGAGCTGATCGTGGAGAAGCTCTCCCGCCGCGTGATCGCCTGGGATACGGGCCGCTGGCTGCGCCCCGAGACCTATCCGCAGGAGGCGCGGCGCGGACCGCTGGTCACCGTGGCGGACGAGTTCGCCGGATCCGACGGTGACATCGTCACGGCGGCGATCAAGCTGCTCGGTCTGGGTCCGGTGGTCGGCACCCGCACCTGGGGCGGCGTGATCGGCATCGAAGGGCGCCAGGGCCTGGTCGACGGCACCAGCATCACCGTGCCCCGGTTCGCGTTCTGGTTCAACGAGTACGGCTGGAGCGTGGAGAACTACGGCGTCGACCCCGATGTGGAGGTGCTGATCACGCCCGACGACGCCGCGGCGGCCCGCGACCCCCAGCTCGAGACCGCGATCCGTCTCGCCCTCGACGCCCTAGACAAGCAGCCGCCCCCAGTCCCCCCCGACACCTCCACCGGCCCCCTCAAATCCCGCCGCCCTCTCCCACCCCGCACCCCCCACCCCTAACCCCTCAGCGGTTGCGGCCGGTGAGGGCGACCGTGACGCCGACGCCGATCATCGCCAGGCCGCCCGCGCCGCCGACCAGCTCGAAGCGGCGCGGCGACCGGGCGAACCAGGTCCGCACCGCGCTCGCCGCGTACGCCCACGAGCAGTCCGAGATCGCGCCGATCGACACGGAAACCAGGGCCAGCAGCAGCATCTGCGCGGGCACGTTCCCGGCGCCGCGGTTGACGAATTGCGGCAGGATCGCGCCGAACAAGATGTACGCCTTGGGGTTGGTGATGCCGACCGTCACACCGTCCCGCAGCGCGCGCCAGCCTTCCCGCGGCGTCACCGCCACCGCGAACGCGTCGGCCAGCGACTTGCGCTGCCGGATCGCGTGGATACCGAGCCAGATCAGGTACAGCGCGCCGGTCACCTTGACGATCACGAACGCCTGCTCCGAGCGCTGAAGCAGCGCGCCCAGCCCGACGGCCACGCACGCCGCCACCAGGTAGTTGCCCGCGGCGTGGCCGCAGGCGGTGGCCAGCGCGGTCCGCCGCCCGTGCGCCAGGGCCCGGCCCACGATGAACAGCACCCCGGGTCCGGGGATGACGATCAGCACCAGCGACGCCAGCGCGAAGCCGAGCAGGTGTCCGGTCGAGATCATGCCCGCACCAGCAGCTCGCGGCCGCCGGCCTTAAGCTCGCTCACCGAGCGCACGCCGAGCAGGTGCAGGGTCCGGGTGAACTGGCCGGAAAGGATGTCAAGCGCCTTGTCCACGCCCGTCTCACCGCCGGCCATGAGCCCGTACAGGTAGGCCCGCCCGATCGCGCAGGCGTCCGCGCCCAGGGCCAGCGCCACGGCGATGTCGGCACCGTGCCGGACGCCCGAATCCACCAGCACCGAGATGTCCGGTCCCACCGCGTCGCGGACGGAGGCGATCAGGTCGACGGGCGGCACCACCCGGTCGAGCTGGCGTCCGCCGTGGTTGGAAAGCTGCACCCCGTCCGCTCCCGCCGACACCGCGCGCATCGCGTCCGTGGGCGACAGCGGGCCCTTGATGACCAGCTTCCCCGGCCAGCGCGAACGCAGCTCCGCGATGTCGTCCCAGCTGATGGACGGGTTGAACTTGCTGCCGGTCTCCCGGATCGACATCGCGTCGTGCCCGGCGAAGTTCGCGAAGTCGATGGCCTCGTTGCGCAGCATGTTGACCCAGTACACAGGCCGGGCCGCGATGCTGGCCAGCGTCCGCACGGTCAGCTCGGGCGGTATGACGAGCCCGTTCCTTTCGTCCCTGGTCCGGTGCCCGGTGATGGGCGTGTCCACGGTGACGGCCAGCACCCGGTACCCGGCCGTGGCGGCCCGGTCCACCAGTTCCTTGGTCAGCCCGCTGTCCTTCAGGATGTAGAGCTGGAACCACAGGTCCGGCTGGGCGGCCTGCGCGACCGCCTCGATGGTGGTCGTGGCCATCGTGGACAGCCCGTACGGCAGCCCGTGCCGCTGCGCCGAGCGCGCCGCGCCGATCTCGCCGTCCGGGTGCATCATCCGCGTGTATCCGGTCGGGGCGAGCACGAGCGGCACCGGCAGCACCCGGTCGAGGAGCACCGTGGTGGTGTCGACCGTGGTGATGCCGGCCAGCGCCCGGGGCCGGAACCGCCACCGCCGGAACGCCCGGGTATTAGCCGCCATCGACAGTTCCTCGTCGGCGGCGCCGTCGACGTAATCAAAGACCGGCCGCGGGATCAGCCGGCGTCCCGCGGTGCGCAAGTCGCCGATGTCATGACAGGCCGACAGCCTCCGGCGGGTGGCGTTGAGCTCGACCGGCTTCATCTGGATCAAGCGGCGTATCTCTGCTGCCTTCATGTCCCGGACGATACGCGCCGCCGCCCGCTCAGGAAACCGCCCCCGGCTCCGGTACACTAAACCAATCGGAATTATCGTTTTTAGTATGCTCACGTCAAGCCCGAAGTCCGAAACTCGAAGGGAACGACGATGTCACTGCGCTTCCACTGGTTCCTCCCGACCAATGGCGACGGCCGCGACATCGTCGGCGGCGGGCACGGTGTCGCGACCGGTGCGGCGGGCGCCATCCGGCCCGCCTCCCTGGCCTACCTGGGTCAGATCGCCCGCAGCGCCGAACAACTCGGTTTCGAGGCCGCACTCACCCCGACCGGCGCGTGGTGCGAGGATGCCTGGCTGGTGACCGCGATGCTCACCGAGGTCACCGAGCGGCTGAAGTTCCTGGTCGCGTTCCGGCCCGGCCTGATCTCCCCGACGCTGTCCGCTCAGATGGCGGCCACCTTCCAGCGCCACTCCCGAGGCCGCCTGCTGCTGAACGTGGTGACCGGCGGGGAGTCCGCCGAACAGCGGGCCTACGGTGACTTCCTGGACAAGGAGCAGCGCTACGTGCGGTGCGATGAGTTCCTGGACATCGTGACCCGGCTGTGGGGCGGCGAGACCGTCACCTACCACGGCGACCACCTGCAGGTCGAAGGCGCGCGCCTGGCCACGCTCCCAGTTCCGGTCCCTGACCTGTACTTCGGCGGCTCAAGCGGCCCCGCAGGCCCGGTCGCCGCCCGCCGTACCGACGTCTACCTCACCTGGGGCGAAGCCCCAGCCGCCGTGGATAAGAAGTTGCGCTGGATGGACGGACTGGCCCGCGAGGCCGGCCGCACGCTGCGCTACGGCATCCGGCTGCACGTCATCAGCCGGGACACGGCCGACGAGGCCTGGCGGCAGGCGGACCGCCTAATCGAAGGCGTCGACGAGGCGATGGTCCGCAAGGTTCAGGAGAACCTGGCCCGGAGCGAGTCCGAGGGCCTGCGCCGGATGCGTGAGCTGCACGGCGGCTCGCGGGACAACCTCGAGGTGTCGCCGAACCTCTGGGCCGGCGTCGGCCTGGTCCGCGGCGGCGCCGGGACGGCGCTGGTCGGCAGCCACACCGAGGTCGCCGACCGGATCGAGGAGTACGCGCGGCTCGGCCTGTCCGAGTTCATCCTGTCCGGCTACCCGCACCTGGAAGAGGCCTACTGGTTCGGCGAGGGCGTGCTGCCGATCCTGCAGGCCCGCGGCCTGTGGACCCATCCCGCCCCGGCCAGCCTGGACGGCGCCGCGAACGCGGTCCCCTTCGCCCCGACCTCCGGGCCGTCGGCCGATCTCCCGCGTCAGGCCACCGCCGCGTCGTGAAAGCCTTGAGATGCCGAACGGGCAGTGGTAACACCTCATCCGACGACCTACTCGCGAAACGGAGGTAGCCGCCATGCGGATCGCCGTCGTCACCGGCAACCCCAAGCCGGCCTCCCGCACCCACGGTGTCGCCCTAGCCGTAGCCGACGTGCTCGCCGCAGAACTGGCCCGCCCAACCGTGCCCGCCGAGGCCCCGGCCCGCCAAGTCGTCCCCGCCGCGGTCCCGCTAGTCCCCGCCGAGCCCTCGGCCCATCTTGTCGTCGACCTCGCCGAGCACGCCCCGAGCCTGTTCGACTGGTCCGCCGCCGAACTATCCCGGCTCACCGCCGAGGTCGCCGCCGCCGACGTCGCTATTTTCGCCTCGCCGACCTACAAGGCCGCCTACACCGGCATGCTGAAGGCCTTCCTCGATCGCTACGGCAACAACGGCCTGGCCGGCGTCGTCGCGGTCCCCGTCATGACCGGCGGCTGGCCCGGCCACCTGCTCGCGGTCGAGGTCCACTTGCGCCCCGTCCTGGTCGAGCTGGGCGCGACCATCCCGTCCCGCGGCCTGTACGTCACCGAGCCCGAGTTCGCGACCCTGGACGCGGCCATCGCCAAGTGGGCCGAATCCGCCGTCCCCCTGATCCGCCGCGCCCTGAAGCCCTAAAGCCCCAAAACCCCGCCGCTCTCGGGCGTGGCCTACGTGGCTGCCGGGGTGGCTGGGCCGCCCTCGCTGCTCGAACCGCGGAACTCCGCTTCGAGCATGTCCATGGCCTTGATGAACGCGGCCCGCTCGCTGGCGTCCAGCCGGTCGAGCACCCGGGCCAGCGGCGCGGACGCGCCGTCCAGCCATTCCTCCACCGCGAGCCGGGCCCCGGGCCGTATCTGGACGATCGTGCGCCGACGGTCGGTCTGGTCCGCAGACCGTTCCACCAGCCCGGCCTGATCCAGGTCGGCCAGGACACCGCTGACGGTGGACAGCGACAAGTCGAGCCGGTCCGCGAGGGTGCCGACGCTCAACGGGCTCTCGCGCAGATGCTCGAGCGCGGCCACGTGCCGGGGGCTCAGGGGCACGGCGATGTGCGCCACGGCCTGGTCCTGGGAGCGCCGTATCCCGCGCATGACCCGCGGGAACAGGCGCATCAGGCGCAAGCAGGCCGCCGAATGCCCAGCCGCGCTCGGTTCTGCTGCCACTCATGGTCCTTTGACGTCGACACCGCGAGTATATATGGTTTGTATATCAGAACTATTTTGTTGTACAACGCAAATCGTCTAGGAGGACTGATCATGACCGCACCTTCGCGAGAAGCGACGCTGCATACCCGGCTGGCCGACGGCTCGCTCGCTGGGAACTGGACGCTCGACCCGGCTCGGTCCACGGCCACGCTGAAGTCCCGGAGCATGTGGGGCCTCGTCCCGGTCAAAGGCACCTTCAAGAAGATGGAAGGCGCCGGAACCGTCTCGCCTACCGGGGAGGTCACGGGCAGGATCGCGGTAGCGGCCGACTCACTAGACACCAAGCTGGCCAAGCGCGACGCCCATCTGCGCTCGCCGGACTTCTTTCACGCCGAGAAGTATCCGGAGATCACCTTCACCCTGGGCAAGCTCACCCCCGCCGCCGACGGCCTGACCGTCGAGGGCACCATCAACGTCCGGGAAGTGAGCCGCCCGATCACCTTCCCCGCGACGGCGACCCCAGCCGCCGATGGCGAGATAGCGCTCGACGCGACCGTCCAGGTAGACCGGTCCCATCACGGCCTCACCTGGAACCAGCTCGGCATGGCGTCCATGCACAACACCATCACGATCCACGCCGTCTTCACCAAGGACTGACCCCGCCCTAGCCCCGCCCCCGCACCCGGCGATGCCGCATCCGCCCCGCTAGCCCCATCTCATTCCTCATCACCACCTGTTACGAGATTGCGGGATTTTGCACGGTGGATCCGGGCTTGATGGCGGATCCAGTGCCGGCCAGTCGCATGCCACGTCCGAACACCGGCCGGCGCGGTGGCTCACGATCGAGGCGACGGTCAGACTCTGAGGTTCAGTCAGCCACCTCGTCGGTCCGGGCCGGACACCATCTGGGAAACCGTCAAACGGTACTTAATATCAGCAAAAGGGGCGCATCCGGGAGCCGCCGCTCCCGGATCTGGCCGGCATGGTGGCACATTGTGCCGGCCGGCAACAGCCGGCACAACCGTCCATCGTGCCGACTGGAAATCCCCGCTAGGAGCCGGTATTTGGAATTCGTGTGCTAGCAGGTGCGGGTGAGGCTCGGGAATCTCGCCATCCTGCACGCGCAGCGCTTGACCGGGGGCCCTGTGCGGGTGTGGTGGTCCCCAGAGCCACATGCCAAGTGCGAACGCATCGGACTCGTACGGCGACTGAACCATCGAAGCGACGATCCAGCTCTGATCAGAGTGGCTGACGGCAAGCATCTCCAGGCGCGGTTATGCAAGCAGGTGCCAGGTACCGGCCATGAGGGCGCTGCGGTCATTCCTGGGCGGGGGCGGGTACCTGTGGTTGCCGTGATGCACGAGCGCGCCGTGGTACTTCATTTCGGGGAGGATTCTGGCTCCGGGGAGTTTTGTGTGCATCCCAGTACCTAAAATCCTCCCGTGAGCCTAAATACTCCCAGGTAAAGTTAGTCATCTGAATTCATGGGCGAGTATGTACGGGTGAGGTTTACGGGCCTCGCCAACCTGCACGAGCAGCGCCGGCCGGGCCGCTATGCAGATCTGATAGACCCCAGTACACCGGATCCACTGTGGAACCCAGATCCACCATGATCTTGGTGGGGCTCAGCGCACCACAGCACACTGAAGCCGCACTGTGCACTTCGGTACGACTGTTACCGGACGAGCGCGCACCTGCTCGTGTCCTTCGGGCCACCCACTTAGCCGCAGGCGGGGAGGTCCTGGTCGGTCAGGGAGGCGTAGGTGCCGCGGAAGAACACCAGCGGCCCGTTGGGGTTAGCACTCGTTTCCACGTGCCGGACGCGGCCGACAATGATCTCGTGATCGCCGCCGGGCAGGGCGTGTTCGACGGTGCACTCGAGGACCGCGAGCACGTCCTCCAGTCGCGGGCTGCCGGTCGGCCCGCGCCGGTGCTGTACCCCGTCCCAGGCCGCCGCGAGCCCCCGTCGGGCGAAGTTTGTCGACAGGTGCTGCTGCGGCGCGGCGAGAACATTCACCACGAACGCGCCGTGGCTGCGGATCGCCTGCAGCGTCACGCTGCCCAGATCGAAGCAGACGATGACAAGCGGCGGGTCGAGCGACAGCGAGGTGACCGCGTTGGCGGTCGTCCCCACCGGCTCGCCGTCGGCGTCAACCGAGGTCACGACCGTCACCCCGGTCGCGAAGTGCCCCATCGCGTCCCGGAACTCAGCCGCCGAGACCCCCGTCCCTGAATGCCGCGTCCCCGAGGGCAGAGGACCCGAGGGCACAGGACCCGAAGACACTGGACCCGTGGGCACAGGACCCGATTTCCCGGTCCTGGATATTCCGTTATCGGAATATCCAGCGTTGGCATGTCCGGTCATGGTCAGATCTGCCCGTGGTTCGGCGGCAGGACGTCATTTAGCAGGGAGTTGCCGACGTGATGATACCTCCAGGCCACCGGATGATGGCAGGCGTGGTTACGGGCGTTGCGACGCCACTGTTCCGGGGCGCCGGCCGTCGTGAGTACATCCACGAGAAGGAAGTGCCCCTGAGGAACCTGCGCAATCGCCGGATCGCCTGCAGCCATAGTGCGTATCACCTCCGCGGCCCTGATGGCCTCCTCGCCCGAGGTAACGACAGGGACGGGCGCTGCGGTCCTGACGGTCACGTCGAGAGGCGCCGTATCCGTGGGCATGGAGATCCTCCAGTCAAGCTGAGCAGGCGACCGCCCGTCCAGGTTTTCACCCTCGCAGGCTAGAAGTAAAGTATTACGACCAGATTTATAGACTTAAGCGATCGCCGCCGGACTAAATTCCCGCCGAGGCCGGCCCGGCGATATTCCCGGCGAGGGGTCACGGCGATGCGATGACGTCACCCGGTCACGCAGGTGAAACGATCGTGCGGTGACGTCCACGCCGCCAGGTGAAACGATCGTGCTGTGACGCCCTCGCAGCCGGGCGAGATCGAGGTCACCGATCAGCTCGAGCGCCGCATCCGCAAGCCGGTCGACTTGCTGCGCTGCGCGCTGTCCTGCATCGAGATCGTCGCGCTCGTGCTGGCCGGCATCGCGGCCAGCGCGACCACGACCGGCGTGGAGACCGACATCGTAGGTGCGAGCAGGCGGCTGCCGCACGCGCTGCTCGACGTGGCGCCCAAGGTGGCGCTGATCGGCCTGTTCCTCGTGCCCGTGGCCCTGGGCCTGCAACTGCTCCTCCGACGGCAGCTGCGGCGGGTGGGCGAGGCGGTGGCCACCGGCGTGCTGGCCGCGGCGGTCGCCTCGGTGGTCGATAACCTGCTCAGGAACGCGGCCGCGTCCCGGCTCTACGACGCGATCATCATGTCCCGTCCTGGCGCCAGCCACGTCGCCGCCCTCGACCCTTACCTGGTGGGCCTGGTCGCCTACCTCACCATGATCAGCCTCGTCGGCCGGCCGTCCTGGCGGAACGCTATGTGGGTGGCGGCCGGCGTGTATTCGGTGGTGCTCGTCACGGCGCTGCACACCACCGTTCTTTCCCTGCTGATCACGCTGGCCGCGGGCCGGGCGATCGGACTCGCCGTCAGGTACGTGGCCGGCTCGGCGTCGCAGCGTCCCGGCGCCCGCGACATCGCGGCCGCCCTGGCGGCCGCGGGGGTGGGGGTGACCGCGATCCGGCGGGTTCGCCAGCCCAGGACCGGGGTCGCCGGATCACGCCGCTACGCGGCCACAACGGGCGAGGTCACGGCGGGCCAGGTCACAACGGGGGAGACCACGAGCCTCGACGTCGTCGTGTACGACCAGGACCAGCAGGCGGCCGGCGCGATCTACCGCGTTTACCGGTCCGTCCGGCTGCTCGGGCAGGTGGCACGCAACACCCCGCTGTCTGTGGATCACGAGGTCGAGCGCCGGGCGCTGCTGACGTACGCGGCCGAAGACGCGGGCGCGCCCACGCCGCCGCTGCGCGCCTACGTCCGGGTCGGTCCTGAAGCCTCCGTGCTCGCCTACACCCATTACGAGGGCACGACGCTGGCGAACCGGAATCCCGGCTGTTCCGACGCCGAGCTCAGCTCGATATGGGACGCGGTGAGCCGGCTGCACGCGCACCGGGTCACGCACCGGGCGCTGACCGCCGACCGGATCCTGCTAACCGGCGACGGCCAGGCCGTCCTGCTCGACCCGGGCGATGGCGATGTGGCCGCGACCGACCTGCAGATACGCCTGGACCTCTCCCAGCTCCTGGCCGAGCTCGCGCTCTTCGTCGGACCGGAACGGGCCGCCGATCTGGCGCAGGAGAAGGCGAGCGCCGACGAGCTGGTGGCGGTGCTGCCGCTGCTGCAGCCGGTCGTGCTGGCCCGCTCGACGCGTCACGCGCTACGCCACCGGCGCGACGTCCTTCCTGCCCTGCGCAAGCTCCTGAGCGCGGCGGTCCCGGAGGGCTCGGTGGTTGCCGTACGGCTCGAGAGGATCCGGCTGCGCACCCTGCTCACCATGGTCGCGAGCGTGGTCGCCGCCTACCTGCTGGCCGGCGAGCTCGAGCGGGCCAGCCTGGCCAGCGTGCTGCGCTCGGCGGACTGGCGCTGGAGCATCGCGGGGCTGGCGCTGTCGGCGACCACCTACATCGGCGCCGCGCTGGCGCTGTCCGGCTTCGTCCCCGCGCGGCTGAAATTCTTCCGCACCCTGTTCGTGCAGGTGGCCGGATCATTCGTCACGCTGGTCACCCCCGCCGCGGTGGGCGGGGCCGCGCTGAACGTTCGCTACCTGCAGCGCAAGAAGGTCCCCGCGCCGGTCGCGGCCGCCAGCGTCGGCCTGGCCCAAGTGGTGGCTTTCGTCCTGCACATCTCGCTGATCGTCGTGTTCGCCGCGGTCGCGGGCACCACGGCGAAAACGCCGATCCATCCGCCGACGTGGGCCTACTTCGTGCTGGCCGGGATCGTCGCCGTCGCGCTCGGGGTGTTCGCGCTGCCCGCCGGTCGGCGGCTGCTGCGCGCCCGGGTCACGCCGACGCTCGGCCAGGTCCTGCCGCGGCTGCTCGAGGTGGCGCAGCAGCCGCGCAAGCTGGCCGAGGGCGTCGGCGGCCAGCTGATGCTCACCGCCTCCTACATCCTGTGCCTGGCCGCGTGCGTGGCGGCGTTCGGCCGGTCGGTGCCGATCGCGAGCGTCGCCGTGGTGTACCTGACCGGCAGCGCGATCGGCTCCGTCGTGCCCACCCCCGGCGGCCTGGGCGCGGTGGAGGCGGCGCTGACCGCCGGGCTCACCGCGGCGGGCCTGCATAGCGCGGTCGCGGTCAGCTCGGTGCTGCTGTTCCGGCTGCTGACCTTCTGGTTTCCCGTGCCCGTGGGCTGGGTGGCGCTGAGCTACCTGGAGCGCACACACGACCTGTAGCTGGTTGCCATCGGACGAACACGGAGTAACGTGTAGTCGGGAGGCTAAATCGCCCTGGGGAGTGCCCTATCTCTTCGTTCCTGCGACTGATCAGGACCGGTGTTTTCTATCTCGTCACTTTCCTGATCGTCACGGTGGGCTCGATCTGGCTCGCGCTGCAGGTCGCGCCGCTGCAGACGGTTTCCGCGGCCGGGCAGACCGCCCAGGTCGGGGCGGCCGGGCCGTCACTGAGCCTGTCGGGCCCGGGCGAGCTTGACCTGTTCGGCCAGGTGATGCCGACCAAGCCGCAGTTCGACGGCCCGATCCGCCCGCTGCTCCGGCTCACCCGCATCACCATCGACCGGCAGGTCGCCCAGCTGCTGCGGTCAGACAGCCCGCGCCAGCTCGAGCTGAACCTCAGCCAGCAGCTGGCTCAGGGCTGGACCCGCTACTTCGAGTGGGAGACGCTCATCGCGGCCGGCTTCGCCGTCGTGGCGCTGATCGCGGTGGCCGGGATCCGCAGGCAATCGCACGCAAAGATGGCCCGGACCGTGATCGCGGGCCTGGTCGTCGTCTGCGCGGTGAACGCCGGCGGCATCGCGCTGACGGCGTCCAGCACGCCCGGCGTCCTGCGCAGCGTCAAGACGCTCGATGACCTGGTCGGCGCCGACCCGCTCCAGACGGCCCCGCAAAACGTAGCCAAGCCGCTGCCGGGGGTGCAGGCGGTCGTCATCGGCGACTCGACCGCGGCCGCCGTGGGCAACCCGCTGCCCGCCCGCGCCAGCGCCCTGGACCGGGCCTGCGGGCGCAGCAGCGAGTCCTACGCCGCTGACCTGGCCGTGGTGAACAACTGGAACGTGCTGAACCTGGCCTGCAGCAGCGCGACCATCGCCAACGGCTTGCTCGGCGCCCAGGTGCTCAACGACGGGCAGGTGGCGCCGCCCCAGCTGGTCGAGGCCCAGCGCGCCACCCACGCGAAGGTGATCATCGTCAGCGTCGGGGCGGACGACGTCGAGTGGTCCATCATGACCCGGCTGTGCGTGGCCAGCGCCGTCTGCAACGACAAGGTGTCCGCCGCCTTCTTCGACTCCGAGATCGGCGCCTTCACCCGCAGCTATTACCAGCTCCTGGCCGATCTGGCCGCGCTGCCCGGCAGCCCCGCCGTCCTGGTCAACCAGTACTACTCGCCGTTCGGCACCGACATCGGCTGCCTGAGCCGGTACGGGATCACCGCCGCGAAGGAAAAGGTGCTGCTCTCGCGCCTCGGGCAGCTGAACACGGTCCTGGCGCAGGGAGCCCAGACGTTCGGGTTCGGCGTCACGGACCCGCCGTTCACCGGCCACGAGTTGTGCACGGCCGACCCCTACGTGCAGGGCCCGGGGGATCCGGCGCCGCTGCACCCGACGGTGGCCGGCGAGCTGGTCATCGCCCTGGCCGATCAGCAGGCCCTGCCCACGGTTCAGGGCCTGGTCCCCGCGCCGTCAGCGACACCCACCGCGGGCAGCGCCGCCGCCGTCAGCGCCGGGACGGGCAGCGCCGCTCAGTGAAGATCAGCGCAGCGCGGGAATGATCTCGTCGCGGTAGGCGGCGAGAGTCTTCTCCTCCTCGTCGTGCATCAGGTACAGGGCGAACTGATCCACCCCCATCTCGGCCAGCTCGCGCAGCCGGTCCAGGTGCGCCGCGGCCGGGCCGAGCAGGCAGAACCGGTCCACGATCTCGTCCGGCACGAACCCCACCGACGGGTTGCCCGCCTTGCCGTGGTGCGCGTAGTCGTAGCCCTCGCGGCCTTTGATGTAGTCGGTCAGCGCGCGGGGGACCGGCCCGTCGGTGCCGTACCTGGCCACGAGGTCCGCGACGTGATTGCCGACCATGCCGCCGAACCACCGCAGCTGCTCCCGCTGGTGGGCCAGGTCGGGCCCGGCGTAGCCAGGCGCCGCGACGCAAATGGTGATCGACGCCGGATCACGCCCGGCCGCCGAAGCCGCGGACCGCACCGCGGCGATGGTCCAGCGCGCGATGTCCGGGTCAGCGGTCTGCAGGATGAAGCCGTCGGCCTGCTCGCCGGTGAGCTTGAGCGCCTTCGGGCCGTACGCGGCCATCCAGATCTCGAGCCTGCCGTCCCGGACCCACGGAATCCGCAGCGGCTGGCCGTGCAGGGCGACCTCGCGTCCCTCGGCCAGGCCCTTGATCACGGTCATCGCCTCGGACAGCGTGGCCAGCGACATGGGCGGCTGGCCGATGACCCGCCGGGCCGAGTCGCCGCGGCCGATCCCGCATACGGTGCGGTTGCCGTACATGTCGTTCAGCGTGGCGAACAGCGACGCGATGACCGACCAGTCCCTGGTACCAGGGTTGGTCACCATCGGGCCCACGGTCATCGCGTTGGTCGCGGCCAGGATGCGCGAGTAGATGACGAACGGCTCCTGCCAGAGCACGTGCGAGTCCCACGTCCACCCGTAGGAAAAGCCAGCCTCCTCGGCCCGCTGCATCATCGCCACGACGCCGCTGGCCGGCGGATTCGTCTGCAGAACCACCCCGAAATCCATGATCACTCCCGCTAGTGCAGGTACTGGTTCAGCCCGCGGACCAGGAACATGCCGTGGCCGGTGCTCCCGGCATACGTGCCCTCGTCGATGACCGGGCGGCCGCGGGACAAGGTGGTCACCACCTTCCCGGTGATCTCCATGCCCTCGTACGCGGAGTAGTCCACGTTCATGTGATGGGTCGCCGCCGACAGCGTCTGCCGCGCCTGCGGATCGTAGATCACGATGTCGGCGTCGGAGCCGGCCGCGATCACACCCTTGCGCGGGTACAGGCCGAACATCCGGGCCGGCGTGGTCGAGGTCACTTCCACCCAGCGGGGCAGGGTGAGCTGCCCCGCCACCACCCCGGCGTGCAGCAGGTCCATCCGGTGTTCGACGCCTGGGATCCCGTTAGGGATCTTGGAAAAATCGCCGCGGCCCAATTCTTTTTGATCTTTGAAGCAGAACGGGCAGTGGTCCGTCGCTACCACCGACAAGTCATTGCTCCGCAGGCCGCGCCACAGCGAGTCCTGATGCTCTTGGGTACGCAGGGGCGGTGACGCGACGAACTTCGCACCCTCGAAGTCCGGCCGGGCCAGGTCATCCAGGGACAGGTACAGGTACTGCGGGCAGGTCTCGGCGAACACGTTCTGCCCGTTGTCCCTGGCTTCGGCGACCGCCGTCAGCGCCTGGCGGGCCGACAGGTGCACGATGTACAGCGGGCAGCTGGCCACCTGAGCCAGGATGATCGCCCGCGAGGTCGCCTCGCCCTCCAGCTCCGGCGGCCGGGTCAGGCCGTGGTTGACCGGGTCCGTGCGGCCGGCCGCGATCGCCTGCGCGACCAGCTGGTCGATGGCGATGCCGTTTTCCGCGTGCATCATCACGGTCGCGCCCGAGCGGGCGGCCTGCTGCATGGCGAGCAGGATCTCTCCGTCGGTGGCGTAGAACACGCCCGGGTAGGCCATGAACATCTTGAAGCTGTTCACCCCGGCCCCGATGCAGGCGTCCATCTCCTTCAGCGTGGTGTCGTTGACGTCGGAGACGATCATGTGGAAGCCGTAGTCGATCGCGCAGTTGCCGTCCGCCTTGGCGTGCCATTTGTCCAGCGTCGCCAGCAGCGAGGTGCCCTTGGCCTGGACGGCGAAGTCGACGATGGTCGTGGTCCCGCCCCAGGCCGCGGCGCGGGTGCCGGTCTCGAACGTGTCCGCGGAGAACGTGCCGCCGAACGGCATCTCCATGTGCGTGTGCACGTCGATCCCGCCCGGCAGCACGTACTTGCCGGTGGCGTCGATGACCCGGTCCGCCGCCACCGCCGCAGCCGAGTCCCCCCCTCTCCCAACCCCCCCAGCAGCCTCACCAACCCCACCGGCCCCGGTAACCTCTCGCGCCAGCACCGCCGCGATCTTCTCCCCGGCCACCAGCACGTCGGCGTCCAGCGTCCCGGAAGCCGTCACCACCGTCCCGCCAGAGATCAGGATGGTCACGGCTGGACCAGCGACTGGTAGGCGTCGGGGCGGCGGTCCCGGTAGAACTGCCACAGGTCACGGACCTCGGCGAGCTGCTCCATGTCCAGGTCGCGGACCACTACCTCGTCGTCGGAGTCGGAGGCGTCGTCGCCGACCAGCTGGCCGCGCGGGTTGACGAAGTAGGTCTGGCCGTAGAAGTCGTTGTCGCCGAGCGGCTCCACGCCGACCCGGTTGATCGCGCCGATGAAGTACTCGTTGGCCACCGCGGCGGCCGGCTGCTCCAGCTTCCACAGGTAGGAGGAAAGCCCGCGGCTGGTGGCCGAGGGGTTGAACACGATCCGGGCGCCGGCCAGGCCGAGCGCCCGCCAGCCCTCGGGGAAGTGCCGGTCGTAGCAGATGTACACGCCGATCCGGCCCACCGCGGTGTCGAAGATCGGGTAGCCCAGGTTGCCCGGCCGGAAGTAGAACTTCTCCCAGAATCCCTTCACCTGCGGCAGATGGGTCTTGCGGTACTTGCCGAGGTAGGTTCCGTCCGCATCGATCACCGCGGCGGTGTTGTAGTAGACCCCCGGGTGCTCTTCCTCGTACATCGGCGCGATGATCACGACGTTGTGCTGGCGCGCCACATCCTGCAGCAGCCGGGTGGTCGGCCCGTCCGGGATCGCCTCGGTATAGGAGTAGTAGTCGGCGTCTTGCACCTGGCAGAAGTACGGCCCGTAGAAGAGTTCCTGGAGGCAGACCACCTGCGCGCCGGCCGAGGCCGCCGTCTGAATGTGGCTCACCGCCGCCGCGATCATCGAATCCTTGTCCCCGGTCCAGCGCTGCTGGACAAGCCCGGCCCGGACGATCTCCGCCATCGGCTCATGCCCTCCTGTGTTCCGCGTGCCCTATCTTCCTGCCTGGCCTATCTTCTCGTCTGACCAGCCCCGTTGTAAGCGGCCAGACCGCAAGGAAGAACTCGGGATTACCTCACCCACTTGTATATCCCGACAAGGTCCGCCGGCCCGCCGCGGGGTGCCGGGTGCGACCCGGCCGGGCCTACTGGCGCCCCGGCCATCTCCCGCCGCCCGGCGGCGGACCTGGCGCGGCGACGTAGGGCAAGACCAGTCCGGCGGCGGCGATCAGCGCGCCCGCCGCCACCAGCCGCAGCAGCGCCGAGCCGGCCCCGGCGCCGACGGCGGGGAGCATCCCGGCCCCCGCGCCGAGCGCGAGCAGGCCCGCGCCGACGGCCAGCACCCGGACCTGCGGCCGGAGTGCCTCGGGGGATGCGCCCGACTCGGCCAGGTGGGTGGCCAGCAGGTAGCCGATGAGCGCGGCGCCCAGGACCGCCGTGTGCCACGGCGGGGCCGGGTGCAGCACCTCCAGCCACAAGATAGCGAGGAGCCCGCCCTCCTCCCAGGGCACCAGCCGGAGGGCCTCAAGGAACCTGAGCCAGACTCGCAGCGATGCCGGCAGCAGATAATTGTCTTCCGGCACCGGGACCGCGGCCAGGATGAGCCGCAGCGCGCCCGCCGCCACCCCCAGGATCGCCAGGAACAGCGCGAAGTCGGCGTAGCCCGAGCGCACCAGCGGCGCGGCCGCCCACACGACGCAGCCCGCCCCGAGCAGGGCAGCACCGAGCAGGATCGAGCCACCGCGGAGGACGCCGGCACGGAGAACGCCGGCACGGGGGACGGAGCTGCCGGTCATCGGCGGGCCGCCAGGGGACGGCGGGTGTGGGCCGCCAGCGGCAGGTCCAGGGATTGCACGCCGTCCCAGTGCACCACGGGGACGCCGAGCTCGCGCAGCGAGAACCTGATCGCCTCCTGCTCCATCCGCCAGATCCGCCGGGCCATCCGGTCCTCGCGGTGCCGCCGGACCGGCGGCTCGGCGTTGAGCACGTCCACCACCAGCAGGGTGAAGCCGCGCTCGCGCATGTCCCGCAGCGTCTCGACGAAACGCTGGTCGAGCAGCGGGCTGAACACCACGACCAACGCGCCGGGCGGCAGCGCGGCGCGCGGCAGCCGGCGGAAGCTCGCGCCGCGGGCATAGCCCGCATCGCTGGCCAGCATCGAGTCGATGATCCGGTACAGCTGCCGCCGGCCGAGCCCGGGCCCGAGCCAGCTGACCCCGCCCCACTGGTAGGTGATCACGCCCACCCGGTCCCGGCCTTCCAGGTACGCGCGGGCCGCCGCGACCGCGCCGCGCAGCGCGAGGTCAAGAGCCGACGATCCGGGCACGCCCACGTCCGAGGTGGCGTCGGCGAGCAGCACCACGTCCTGCGAGCGCTCGGCGGCGAAGGTGTTCACCTGCAGGCGCCCGCGCCGGGTGCTGGCCGGCCAGTTGATGCTGCGCTGCCGGTCGCCCGGCACGTACTCGCGNNCCCTCGGCCAGCCGCCAGCGGTCGCGCAGCACCACGTCCATGGTGCCGATCTCCCGCCGTCCCCAGCGCTCCGGGGTGAAGGTGAAGCGGGCCTGCGCCCCGTCGGCGGCGGTGACGTCACCCGGATCGATGTCCGTACCAGGGTGCAGCGTCCACCGGACGTGACTATCACCTTGGCCCTCGGCCCGCACGTCCAGGGCGACCAGCTCGCCCTCGAAGGCCCGGGTCGCACTCGGCCGCACCCGCACGCCGATCCGGGCCGGCCGTCGCTGCACCCGGCCTGCCCCGAGCAGCAGCAGCGCCGGGGCCGCCACGCCCGCGAACTCCGGACGCCGGGCGAGCAAGGCGATAAACACCCCGGCGATGCCCAGCGTGAGCAGGCGGCGCGCGTGCCGCGACGATCTCCAGTGCACCTCAAGCTCATGACCGGGCACGCGAAACAAGCGATCGTTCGGCTCAATGGAGGACGACATCAGCCGGTGACAACCTGAGCCTGGTCACGGCCGCTGGCCCGCGCGTTCGGGTCGGTTCTCGGCGTCGGCACGGCCGCGAGCAACTTGGTCACCACCTCATCGGAGGAGACCTGGCGCACCCACAGCTCCGGCCGCAGGGTGACCCGGTGCGCCAGGGCCGGCACCGCCACCTGCTTGATGTCGTCGGGGATCACGTAGTCGCGCTGGTTAACCAGCGCCTGGCCGCGGGCCAGCTGGACCAGGGCGAGGCCGCCGCGCGGGCTGGCCCCGACCTGGACCTGCGGGTCGTTCCTGGTCGCGGTGACGATGGCCACGATGTAATCGAGCAGGTCGGCGGTGATCTCCACCCGCTCGAGCGTCTCCCGCATGGCGAGCACCCCGTCCGGGCCGGTGACCGGCCGCAGCTCCACCTGCTCGGCGGCGCGGTCCACCCGGCGCCGGAGCATGGCCGTTTCGTCGCCGGCCGTCAGGTAACCAAGGCGCAGCCGCATCAGGAACCGGTCGAGCTGAGCTTCGGGCAGCTCATAGGTGCCCTCGTACTCGATCGGGTTGTCCGTGGCCAGCACGATGAACGGCTGGGGCAGCCTGCGGGTCTGCCCGTCCACGCTCACCTGGCCCTCGCCCATCGCCTCGAGCAGCGCCGCCTGAGTCTTCGGCGGTGTCCGGTTGATCTCGTCGGCCAGCAGCAGCTGGGTGAACACCGGTCCTGGCCGGAACACCATGTCGGCCGATCGCTGGTCGTACAGCGGAGCGCCGACCACGTCGGAGGGCAGCAGGTCCGGGGTGAACTGGATGCGGGCAAAGTCCAGGCCGAGCACCCGCGCGAACGACCGCGCGATCAGCGTCTTGCCCAGCCCGGGCAGGTCTTCGAGCAGGACGTGACCGCCGGCCAGGATGCCGATCAGCACCAGCTCCAGGGTCCGGCGACGGCCGACGACCGCCCGCTCGAGCTCATCCAGGATGGCCGTGCACGTCTGCGCCGTCTGTTCCGTCGTCCTCATGGCGGTAGTCACAATTGCTCCAATCGGTCGATGAGATGCGCCAGCGTGCGCCGGGGGATACCCGGTTGCTCCGAATGGCCTCGCGCGGGTTCCTTCGGCCTGCCCGCCGGATCGATCCAGGCCCACAGGCCGGCGTCGCGGGGGCTCCGGCACAGCAGCCCGCGGGCGGCGGCCGGGTCCTGGTAGAGGTTAACGCCGTGGCGTTCGGTCAGCCGGGCGGCCAGCAGATGCTCCAGGACCGGTCTCAGCTCGCCGTTGTAGAAGGCCAGGCTGCTCGACGCGGTCCGCACCACGAACCTGCGGTGCGAGTAGCCGCTCAGCGTGCGCGCCGTCGGCTTTTCCCTGGCCTTCCTCGACTGGTCCGGGGTCAGCTGCGGCAGCAGGGCGCGCAGCACGAGCAGCGCGATCGCCGCCGCCGTGATGACCACCACCGACAGGCCCGTCCACCCGGCCATCAGGTAGCCCGCCACGGCCGCCGCCGCAGCCAGCACCCCCGCGATGACCAGCTCCGGCCTCGTCCCCCGCCACGGACTAACCGTCCCGTCCCCTGCCGCGGCGTGCGCATCCTCAGAGCTCATCAAGCACCCGCCCCTGCTGCTGGTCCCGCTCCGCCCGTCGCGGCTTCGGCGAGCGCGGCTTCGGCTTCGGCGAGCGCGGCGGCGAGTTCGTCGAGCGCGTGGGCGGCCGCGTCACGCTGGCTGCGGTCCAGCGGGTGGCTGGAGAACCTGGCCTCGTAAAAGAGCGCGGTCAGCCGCGCGGCGGCGGTGCCGCGCACGATCCCGGTGGCCTGGGCGCGCGTCAGGAGCTCGTCGGGGGTATCGGCGATGGCCCGGGCCGCGCCGCGTTCGGCCAGGCTGGCTTCCATCGCCAGGTAGCACGCGATGATGGCGGCCCGCGCGTCGTCGATGGTGCGCAGCGCCGACCGGCCCGACTCCACCGCCTCCCGCAAGTCCTCCGGGTCCTCCGCAATGAAACCGTTGTCCCTGCTCTCGCCGGATGGCCGGAACCGCCGAGCCCACCAGATGCTGAGCACGACCGCGGCTAGGAGCACCGCGACGAGCAAGCCGTACAGGAGAGCGGCAAGAGGGAGATGGACGGTGAACGAGCTGTGCGGTTTGAGCGCCGGAGGTGGCGACAGTTTCAATTTCGGTGCCAGCTGGGTTGGCAGTGGGTTGACTTTGCCAGAGAAGAGACGCAGGTGCAGGCCGACGATGATGGTCACCGCCACCGCGACCGTACCCGTGCTGAGCACGAAGAGGAGCACCCCGCGCAGCTTGACCGCGACCGCGTTGACCGGCGCCGCGTTGACCGCTTGCGCGGCGGCCCGGCGCCTGATCGTGATCACGAGCAGGACCCCTAGCACGACCTCGAGCGCGAGGCCGATGACCACCCCGTCACGATGCAGCGGCCCGTCCCAGCGCGGCTCCGCCACCGCGCCGCGCAGCCCGGTCAGCCCCAGGATGATCAGCAGCGTCAACGGCAGCACCAGCACCGTCCCGGGTGGCCCCGAGCCCGCTCCGCGCGGCCCCGAGCCCGGCCGGCGCACGGCGTCCGGCGTTCCCGTGTTACCAGGCGTTCCGGTGTCCGTCATGCCCACACGGCCCGGCGGTGTAGTTCCCGGCTGGCGGCTGGTCATGTTCTCGGTTTCTCGTTGTGACGGATGGCCCGTATCCGTCTTTGCCTGCAAACCATACTCGCCGCTGGTCACGGTCAGGTGAAGCCGGTGGTGACGCCGCGTTGCGCACCAAGCGCGCCGCTTCCGGCGCCGGTGATAAGCAAATTAATAAGCCTTCACAATTTTACAAACCTTCGCAATGATGCGATGGCGACACGCATTCATAATCCCGCCCGAGAACGGCACACTAGATAATGAGGCTGGCCTGCGCAGACGAGATTCACGGGAGGGGCCATCATGAGTCAGCAACCCGAACAAGCCACAACTGCACCTCCGGACATTATTTACATCATCCGTCACGGTGAAAAGCCCGATGATCCGCCGGTCGTCGCTCCGGGGCAGACTCCTCCCGCTCCGGTCCCGCCATTCGGCGTCGATTTCCAGGGAAATCAGAATCCGCATTCCCTGCTGCCCACGGGCTGGCAGCGTTCCGGAGCGCTGGCCGTCCTTTTCGATCCCGCCACCGGCCCGCTCCAAGCCGGACTTCAGACTCCCGCCACCTTGCTCTCGCCCTCCTACGGAAGCGCCGACAAGACAGCTGACCACCGGACCCACCAGACGATCCAGGCCCTGAGTGACCGCCTCGGGCTGGCCATCGTCTCCGCCTATGCCGAGGGCGATGAACCCGCCCTCGCCTCCGCCGTGGTGACCCAGTATTCCGGCGTCGTGCTGATCTGCTGGGAGCACGACCACATTCCGTCCCTCGCCTCGTCGCTGCCTGCCGTCGCCGGAACGGTCATCCCCCAGGCGTGGCCCGGCGACCGTTTCGACGTCATCTGGGTGTTCACCCTCGCTCCTGGTACAGCCCCGCTCCAGTACACCTTCACCCAGATCCCGCAGCAGCTCATATCCGGCGACGCCGACACGGTAATTCCGGTATAACCCCCGCGGCGCCTAGCAACCCCTGATACCCACATAACTCGTCCCGCCGACGCCGCCTGAACTCGACCAGGTCGGCGATTCGGACCGGCTGCCCGGTAACGAAGCATTCGTTGGCTGCGACGCCGACGGCAAGCGCCAGGGCGCCGTCACGCTGGTTCGCGCTCTGGCGGGCCGCGTCGGCCGACACGGGTTCTGCGCCGAGATCCGGCGGCCCGTACAGCGCGGTCAGCATTCGCTCGTCGCCGCCCCCGTGGCCCCCGTGGCCGCCGGCCACGAACGTATCGGTCGGCGGCTCCCACAGCCTGCGCACCCGGATCGTGGCCCCGCCGGCGTTGGCCATGGCGACCTCTCCATGGATGGCACCGGTCGTCGGCACGGTCTGGTCCGGCCGCGGCTGCCAGTGGCTTTCCACCACCTCGAGCTCTAGCCGTCCCGCGCTTCCGTTGAACATGACCCGGTAGCCCTCCCACGGGGAGTAGGCCGTCAGGTGGTAGGACATCGACGCTCCGGTGACGTAACGTACGAGAACGGCCATGTCGTCCTCGATGCTGATCTCGCCGTCGAAGACGTTCCGGTCGCGGATGTAGCCGCTGTCGGATTCGGCGTCGAGGTACAGCTCCCGCAGCCCCTGGTGGCCGGATATGTCCAGGGCGAAGGGGTCATCCCTCGCCTGCGGCGAGTTGTATGCACGCTGATAGTCGCGGCGGAGCCCGTGGCGTATCCCGGCGTCCGCGCCGTAGAAGCCGAGCCGGCCGTAGCCGAACACCTCCTGCGGCTCGCTGCCCAGCCACCAGTTCACCAGCTCGCTCGCCTCGTCGCTGCCGGCCGTCGCGGGAACGGTCATCCCCTCAGCATGGCCAGACGACCGCTTCGACGTCATCTGGACGTTCACGCTCGCGCCCGGAACCTCGGCCCAGTACACCTTCACCCAGATCCCGCAGCAACTCCTGTCCGGCGACACCGATACGGTCATTTCCGCGTAACCCCTGAGGCGCCAGCTACCGCTGATGCACAATAAGACCCGGTGCGCCCGCCCCCGCCCGGGATGCGCAGGGCTATGGCGCGAGCGCGGGCGTCGACCTGGTGCGCCAGGCGCTGTGCGCCGAGGCCATCCGCCTGGCCCGCCTCCTCGCGGAGCTGATGCCCGATGAGCCCGAAGCGCTGGGCCTGCTCGCCCTCATGGTCCTCCACCATGCCCGCAGCGCCGCCCGCACCGACGACGCCGGCGACCTGGTAACCCGGAGCACCAGGACCGCGCCCTGTGGGACACCCCCGCCATCAGCGAGGCATCCGCGGTCCTGGACGCCGCGGTCCGCCTCGGCCGGCCAGGCCCCTACCAGCTGATGGCCGCGATCGCCGCCTGTCACGCGACCGCGCCGACCGCCCCCGGCCACCCATGCCAACCTGCTGCGCCGACTCGGGCGAAGTGACCAGGCCGCCGCCTACCGCCGGGCACTCGAGCTCGCACCCACCGACGCCGAGCGGCGCTACCTCACCAGACGGCTCGCCGAAACCTCAGCCACCCGATAGCAGGCCTGCTCTCCCCCAGACACAAGTCCGCCTCGCGATCCGGAGACCCGCGCCGGATGAGCGAACGGCAGCCTCTTAGCACCAGGCACCAGATCGCACATCCGCAAAACGGACCGCCCCAAATTCAGGCGATCTGCTCGCCCAGCCACCGCACCGCTTGCTTCACAGAGGTTAAGAGACAAGCCTAAGGCCCGTCGGACCTGGCCGGTCCCTAGGCTGGCCAGTTCGCCGACCATCGTGCGGAGCTGTGCCATCTGGCGGCCGCCGAGGTGCTCCTCCCATTTCGCCTCCAGATCGGTGAACACCCGGCCAGCGACGGCGGCGGCTTCCCGTCCGCGCGGGGTCAGCCTGACGATGCGGGCGCGGCCGTCGTCGGGATCGGGGAGGCGCTCGGCATAGCCGTGATCTTCGAGGTAGCGGGTGATCTCGGCCATTGCCTGCGGTGTGACGCCGGCGCGGCGCGCAAGTACGGTGGGGCGGGTGCCCTCATCGTCGATCACGCGGAAGAGGTTGATGCTGTGCGCAGGGCGGATGTCGGTGAAGCCGGCGGCCGGCAGCGCCGTGTGCAGCGCCTCTACCAGCGCGTCGAACAGCGCGCTGATTTTCATGGCCAGCGGCGGGACTGCCGGCGGGCCGCCTTGGGTTCTTGACATTGTTTCACCAATCTGATTAGGTTACTTTATAAAGTAACCTAAGTAAGTTGCTGAAGCAAGTTTGTACACGTAGGCCAGGCACCTGCCTCACCCGGCCGAGCACGGCAGGCCCCGCATGCCCGGCCCAGTGCCGGGCTGAAGCCCGGCTAGATCAGTGTCACCGCATCTGGCACGCCGTGGCGACGGGAGCACCAGATCTGCCGGCCGGGCCGCGGCAGCGCCCGGCCCGGCCGGCTTCACACAGAACGGATCGCCCGCAGATCCCATCATGAAAGGAAACAGCCATGACCGACACCACCAGTCCCGCGCTGCAGACCGCGCTGGCCTACTACCAGGCCTGGACCAGTCACGACCTGGACAAGGCCATGAGCTATATCGCCGACGACATCATCTGCGACGCGCCGGCGGGGCGCCTGGAAGGCGCCGCGGCGTACCGCGCCTTCATGAGCCCGTTCGCGCAGATCGTCACCGGCTCGGAAATGATCGCCGCCTTCGGCGACGAGGAAACCGCGCTGATCATGTACGACACCGCGACCGTGCCAGTAAAGAGCGCTCCAGGCGCCGAGTGCGTCACCGTCAAGGACGGCAAGATCACCTACAACCGGTTCGTCTTCGACCGGGCCCCGTTCGACGCCGCCCGCATGGCCTCCAACTGATCGGCACGGTCACCGCGGTCCGCCGCCACGGCCAGGGCGGCGGGCTCCGCCTCGTGGTGCCGTCAGTGCCGCCCCCAGCGCCACTGCGATCGCATAGGAGCGACACCACCGCTGTTCGTACCGGGGTCGGCGGGTCCGGATCATCATCGCGGATCGACCTTGCGACTCCTGCCGCTCGGCGCGATTGCCCGGTGGGTGCCGGGCGAGCAGCGGGATGATCTTCCGCCACGGCAACCAGGTCTGGGGGAATCCGTGCAGCAGCACCACGGCTTCGCTACGGCCAGCCACCACATAGTGAATCTCGACAGCGTCGTTGCGTGCGCGCTTATGCTCGACGGCTGGATCGGGTAATAGCTCAGTCATGTACCACTGGCAGGGCGGGGGTGCTGACCGCAGCGACAGAGGCGTGGGGCCTGGCTGTCCGCCGGGCCGGCGTGATCAGGGAACTCGCCGCGCAGCGGGGGGTTGGCCTGGAGTTTGCCGGCCCGGCGGCCTCTCAGCTGGGCGTGTCGCGAAGGCAGGCGCGGCGGCTACGACAGGGGGGGCCACGCGCTGTCATGACGCTCGGCGAACTGCAACGCTGGCTCGCCCTCGCCGTGGCCTGCTACCACGGCAAGGTCCACGAGTCGCTCGGCCGCGCCCTGGCCGCCGAGGGTGAGCGGGTGTGACGATCAACCGGTGCTGCCGGTCATGGCAGGCAGGATCCGGGGAAGCCGCGCACTGGGTGCAGTTCGATGCTGAAGATGCCGGCGCGCACGCCAGGGTCGTTGTCCATGAGGCGGCGGGTCGTGTCGAAGTCGGCATTGAAGATGCCGTAGCCGGCGATGCCGCTGTCGTCGGCGGCGGGAAGGACGACCGGGAGCAGGCCCGCTTCGGCGAGTGCCACGTTGCGTCGTCCGTGTTCCCACACGACGGCGTCGCAGGCGGGACGGGTGAAGGCTGCGGTGGTATGCAGCACCATGACGGTGTAGGGCTTGGCCTGGGCGATCCTGGACCGCATCGAGTCATCAGTGACGGCCGGGAGCGGCTTGCCGAGCGCAACGCCACTGAAAGGCTGCCGGGCCGCCTGGGCGAAGCCGCTCAGGCCCCAGCCCGAGCCGACCGTGTCGCGCATGCCTTCCCACCCGTCGCCATGCCGGTCGAGGTGCCGGTGGGTCAGCACCACCAGGGTGCGGCCGGGCGTGAGCTCGGTGAAGGTGATCTCGACCTCGCTGGCGCGCTCCGGGTCGGGCTCGATCTGCCACCGGAGGTTGATGTCCCAGCTGAAACAGACCCGTACGGGCGGTTCGTAGGCGAGAACTGTGGCCCAGCGGCATTCACTGCCATCGGTGCCGCGATCGATGATGTGGCCGCCGGCATAGGGCTCGAAGACCATCTCGGCCAGCGGGGCCTGCAGGATGTGCTTGTCGTCGTCCCACCAGGTGCCGATCCCTTCAGTGAAGACGCGGAACGCCTGCTCCGCGCTGGCATCGACCTCGACTTCGGTGCTGACCGAGGTGGGACTGGGCTGCGTCGTCACTGCGCTCCTCCTGGGGAATCGGGCTGCGGGTAGTCGAGGTCCTGGCCGGGGCCTGGGCGGCCTGCTGGGGGCTGGGCGGTCATCTCGGCGGCGCGGCGGAAACCCTCGAGCGAGCGGTTCCAGAACGCGTCGAAGTAACTGCGCAGCAGCGCGAGAGCATCCGGGTCCACCCTGTACACCCGGCGGGTGCCGGCGGGCGTGTCGTCGACCAGCCCGACGGACTTCAGCAGTTGCAGGTGCTGAGAGACCGCTGACCGGGTCACGGGAAGGTGCTGCGCGAGTTCTGTCGCGGTGGCCGGTGTCTCGAGGAGCCGCTCGAGGATCGTGACGCGCATCGGCTCGCCGAGCACCTCGATCATCGACCTTGCGTTAGTCATGACTTTCGCAAGCTACCACTGTCACAATGCTCTTGTCTACATGGCCTGACTTGGCCAATGCGCCGTCCAGCCGTACGCTGCCGCCTGCTCATCACTGAGAACTCACCCGGCACAATCCGTAACCTGCGCGCCAGGGCAGGAAGTTCGTCCCCACGTTCAGCCCCTCGCTGGACCGGAGCAGGTCCTGGATCCGGGTCCGGCTCGGTGGCGGCGATCCGCGGGTCGAGGCAGGCGAGCACCAGCTCGGGGATGCGCAGGACGCAGCGCTGGCAATCGTCAGCTTGGCCCGGCGCCCGGAATCCGACGGGTCCGGCTGGGTGATAGATACCGGGTGGGCCTTTTAGCTGGGCGGCAGGCCGAAGCGAGGCAGCATCCTGCCCCTAAAGCGGGTCATTGCCTGGATGCGGCTCCCGGTGAGGGTGAGCACCAGCAGACTGTTTGCCTGTGCACCGTCAGGTCGCCCTTCGCGCAGGTAGGCGCCGAAGGCGAGCTGGCCGTTAGCCCGCGTGAGGATGAGCCGGTAGGTACGTCCGTCTCGGAACGAGATCGCCGTCAGGAAACGGGCGATCAGGTCTTGACCCTGATATTCCAGCGGCGCCGGCGGCATAGTCAGCCACGCATCTTCGGTGAACAGGGCGATGATGGCGTCTACGTCGCCCGTCTCGTAGGCATGGGTGAGCCGGTCTATGAGCTGCTTCTCGCTGGCCGATCCGGGTGCCGGTGGTGGTTCGGCTCCATGCGGGAGGCGGTTGCGCATGGTGGCGCGGGCACGCTGGAGCGCGCTTGTCACGGACTCCTCGGTGGAGCCGAGGATCCGGGCCGCCTCACCGGCGGCGAACCCGAGTACGTCGCGCAGGATCAGGACCGCGCGCTGCCGCGGCGGAAGTAGCGGAACTGCGGTGATGAAAGCTAGTGAGATCGCTTCGTGTGTCTCGTACCCGGCCTCGGGCCCTGGCTCAGCGTCGGCAAGACCTTCCAGGAGGACATCGGGATAGGGTTCGAGCCAGGTCACCTCGCCCAGTCGAGTCGGCTGAGGTGGCTGGGGACCTGGCAGGGCACTTGTCCCGCGGCGGCGCCGAGCAGATCGCCGCGCATTTAGGCAGCGCGTGGTGACCACCCGGTACAGCCAGGTCCGGATTGAGGCGCGTTCCTGGAAACCGCCCAGCCCTTGCCAGGCCGTCAGCAGCGCGTCCTGCATGGCATCCTCGGCGTCTTGGACCGAACCCAGCATCCGGTAGCAGTGCACCTGCAGCTCTCGCTGGTAAGGGCCGACGAGCTGGCGGAACGCCTCCCCATCGCCCGCGCGGGCCAGGTCAATCAGCTCCTCGGCGGTCACGGCGATATCGTCGCATACTCTGCGCCGCCCGATGCGCCCACTTCCATGTGTTGGCGGTGTCTACGTGTGGTGACATCCCAATTTCAGAGGAAGGACATTCAGATGAATACCTACCTGCTCGTTCACCGCCAGCCAGAGAACTACGTCGGCACCGCCGATACCGCCGCAGCCTGGAAAACCTGGTTCAAGCAGCTCGGCTCCCACCTGATGGACATCGGCAACCCAGTCTTCGAGCGGACACCCGTCGGCACCTGCGGAACGCCACTGCCGCTCGGCGGCTACACACTCGTCACGGCCAACGACTTCGCTGAAGCCGTGGAACTCGCCAAAGGCTGCCCGATCGTCGAAGAAGGGGGAGGGGTCGAAGTTGGCCTCCTCACCCCGGTTCCTGGGCGAGAGCACCCTGCCCGCATCTTCTGATGCCGACAACTCCAGCGCGAACTGCCCGCTTGACAATAAGTTACTTGTTTAATAAACTTCTTGTAGAAGGTGGCACGAGGCCGCCCGGCACAAGGAGAGCACGATGACCGCAACGACCGACATCGCCGGCTACCAGGCGACCAAGACCTTCGAGTCCTTGCCCGGGGCCGTGTTTGACGCGCTGACCTCCGCCGACGCGATCGCCAGGTGGTGGGCCCCCGCCACCGGATCGGGCAGCGCCGGCGGCGAGATCAGACTCATGTTCCGCGGCCAGGAAGTGCGGATGCGGGTTGACGGGACCGACCGGGCCGCCGGGGTCTGCTGGACCGTGCTCGCCTCAGTGCCTACCCCGGACTGGGCCGGCACCACGATCACGTTCGACATCGCGCCTGCCGGGGACGGCGGCACGGTCCTGCGCTTTACTCATCACGGCCTCACTCCGCAACTGGAGTGCTACTCGATGTGCGACGTGGGCTGGACCCAGTCCCTGGCCAGCCTGGTTGACTACGTCGACCGTGACGGCGGGAACGCGTCCGGCTAGGCCGCCGACGAGCGCGCCGCCGCCTGCCGCGAGCATCAGGCCGACACCGTGAGCTAAGCCCGGGAAGATCAGAGCGACATGCCAAGACCAAAGAGCCAGGCGGACGCCTCAGCACCGGACGCTGTGCTGAGGGCGCTCGCCGACCCGCATCGCCGGCGGATCCTCCGCCTGGTGCAAGGCCATGAGATGGCCGCCGGGCAGATCGCGGCGAGGTTCCCGCTCACCCAGCAGGCGATCAGCCAGCACATCGCGGTCTTGAAACAGGCCGGCCTGCTCACCGAGCGCCGCGACGGCACGCGGCGCCTCTACATGCTGCGACACGAAGCGCTGGACCCGGTGCGGGCCCTGCTCGCCGAGTTCTGGCCGGACGCGCTCGCCCGCCTCAAGGATGCCGTCGAAGGTGCCCAGCCTTCCCAGGAAACGAGATAACGCCGTGCCCTCATCGCCGCCCGTGACCGCGACCACGCGCATCGCCGCACCGCCCGAGGCGGTTTTCCCGTACTTTACCGATCCGGCGCTGATCGTCACCTGGCTGGGCGACCGGGCCGACCTCAACGCGCAGCCCGGCGGAGTATTCGCCGTCGAGGTGGGCGCCTCGCCAGCACGCGGCACCTACGTCACGGTCGAGCCGCCCACCCGCGTGGCCTTCACGTGGGGGCTGCCCGGCAGCGAAACGATGCCAGCCGGCAGCACCACCGTCGAGGTCATCCTCACCGCCGACGGCGACGACACCATCGTGTCGCTGACGCACCACGGCCTGCCCGATGAAGACCAGCCCGCACACAAGAAGGGCTGGGACACCCTCCTCAGCGCCCTTCACGCCGCAGTCAAGCACAGCTAGGCCAGGACGGCTCAGCGTCCGACTGCCTGCCCGCCCAAGAATGAGAAAGAGTAGACCGATTTTTGCCGTCAACCGGAGAGCCTGACGAAAGTGGTACAGATAAGCGGGTGACGCGGCCTGGCAGAACGCGGAGACGCGCCGGCGCCCGCGACGGGTGAACGCTACGGTCTGAGCGCGACCAAATCGGCGATTCGTACCGGCTGCCCGGTGACGAAGCATTCGTTGGCCGCGACACCGACGGTCAGCGCCAGGGCACCGTCGCGCTGGTTGGCGCTTTGGCGGGCCGCGTCGCCCGGCTCGGATGCGTCACCGGGATCCGCCGGGCCGTATAGCGCGGTCAGCATCCGCTCGTCGCCGCCCCCGTGGCCGCCGTGGCCCCCGGCCGCAAAAATGTCGGCCGGTGGCTCCCATAGCCTGCGCACCCGGATCGTGGCCCGGCCGGCGTTGGCCATCGCGACCTCTCCATGGATGGCGCCGGCGGCCGGCGCCATCCGGTCCGGCGGCGGCTGCCATTGGCTTTCCACCACTTCGAGCTCGAGCCGGCCAGCGCTTCCGTTGAACATGACACGGTAGCCCTCCCACGGGGAATAGGCCGTCAGGTGATAGGTCATCGACGCTCCGCTGGCGTAACGCACGAGAACGGCCATGTCGTCCTCGATGCTGATCTTGCCGTCGAAGACGTTCCGGTCGCGGATGTAGCCGCTGTCGGCTTCGGCGTCGAGGTAAAGTTCCCGCATCCCCTGGTGGCCGGAGATGTCCAGGGCGAAAGGGTCCTGGATCGCCTGCGGCGAGTTGTGCGCACGCTGGTAATCGCGGCGGAGCCCGTGGCGGATCCCGGCGTCCGCGCCGTAGAAGCCGAGTCGGCCATAGCCGAACACCTCCTGCGGCTCGCTGCCCAGCCACCAGTTCACCAGGTCGAAGTGGTGGCTGGCCTTGTGCACCATCAGCCCGCCGCTGTTGGCCTTGTCCCGGTGCCAGCGGCGGAAGTAGTCCGCGCCGTGCCGCACGTCCAGCAGCCACTCGAAGTGGACGGAGAGAACCTCGCCGATCACCTGCTCGTGCAGCAGCCGCCACACTCGCTCGTGCACCGGGTTGTACCGGTAGTTGAAGGCGACGGTGAGCGGGTTGCCGGTGCGGCTGGTCGCGTCCAGGATCGACTGGCATTTCGCGGCGTCGGTGGTCATCGGCTTTTCCGTGACGACCCGGCAGCCCGCTTCGACCGCGGGGACGATGTAGTAGTCATGCAGCGCGTCCACCGTCGACACCACGACATCGGTGATGTCCTCCTTTGCCAGCATCTCGGCGAAGGCGCCGGGAGACCACAGGGAGGCGGGAGTGTTACCTGCCTCAGTCAGCAGCCTGTTGTGATAAGCCATCCGGGTGGGGCTCGGATCGCATAGTGCGGCCACGGTGTAACCGGCTCGATGGGCCAGGCCTCGGGTGAACAGCTGAGCTCGAGAACCCGTTCCGACGATGGCGGCCCGGTGCGCGCCTGTCATGATCTGCCCCTTCCCGGACCCGGTACGGATACCCCGGGTACCGGTCTTGCCGCGGCTCTTACGGCAGTGACGCCGGAGCCACGATGATCTTGTCAATGTTGGGCGCCCGGCCGAGAGGGTTACCGAACATGATGGTGTTCTCCCCGGCGGCGAGCTGCACAGTGAGCCCTACGGTGTTGAACTGATTCCAGCTATAGGTGTTCCGTGCGTGCGTCGTGAACCGGGTGCCGCCCGACGTAGTGACGGTGAACCCCGGGTCGATCAGGTTAACGTTGTAGTTGCCGGATTCGGCCCGGTCGTTGCTGGCGTAACTCAGGATGACCCGGTAGGTGCCGGCCCACGGCGCCCGGACCCCGGTGAAGGTCAGCGTGCTTGCGCCATGGCCGATCCCGCCTACGCACTGACCGCCGTACGCATACCGGTTGAGCTCCACCGCGGCCGTGCCGGACAGCACGTTCCCCGGCGCCGCGGCCGCGTAGGTCACCGCCGCTGCGGCGTCCGCCGCCGCGTCTGGTGTCACGTCAAGCGAAACGATCGCGGCGCCGCCCTTACCCCCGGGCCGGTACTCGATCGGGTTGATGCCAGCGTGCAGGTAGACGCGGTCAAAGGTCAGGCCGGCCGCCTCCGTGACGATGCTGTCCTTCAGGTAGCTCCCGCTGACCAGGAGACTGAACCTTGGCAGCGGATCCTGTTCTGCGGCCGAGTACCGCAGCCGCAGGTCGTGGTAGCCGTCGTGATCGGCCTGCACGACGAACCGGATCCCGGAGCCAGCTGGCGCCGTCACGTACCCCCACGAAGAGCCGGACCCGCCCAAGGGGCGGCCGTAGCCTACCGTGGCACCACCAGACAGGTCGGCGTAGACGGCCGGGTGATGCCCGGCCGGACGGGTGACGCCAGGTATCGCGGCTGATGCGTAGGCCAGCTTGATCATATTGGGGGTGACCTGGCCCTGAGCGGTGCCGATAGCGGGATCGGACACGCCGAACGTGATGGCGTGCGATCCGGCGGTCAGGTTCAGGTACAGGTCCTGGTGTGACCTGAAGGTCCAGTTGAGCGTCGGCGGGTAGCTGATGAACGACCAGGGTTGATCGTCGACCCGCATGATCTGTTCCGCGACGTCTTCCGTCTGGTTGCCGTAGTACACCGAGAGCAAGTAGCGGCCGGCCTGCGGGACGGTGACCTGGAATTCCACTCGGCTGCCCGGCTGGTCGATGGCGCCGACGTGCGCGCCGCCCGCGGTGGCGTAACCCTCCGGGTTAGCCGCGGACCCCTGCTCGTACACGGCGCAGTCCGTGCGGGTCGAGGCCGCGGCAAGATACTGGGCGATCCACGGCGGCGAGATAGCGGGCGGCGGCGCTCCGGTCGCCGGGCTCATCGTGAGCTGGTAGGCGGCCATCGGGTCCATCACGTCCAGGTCCACGGTCACCCGGCCGTTCATCACGGGGTAATCCGCGATGGCCTCCTCGACCGGGGTGCTCGCGCCGCCGTCGTAGCCCGTCCAGGTCGTGGATTGGATGAGAACGCGCACCCGCTCGCCGAAGACGCGCCGGTCAAGGCCGGTCAGCGCGACGCGGGCAGGCTGGCCGGCGGGGTTCGCGAGGATGACGCGGGCCTGCCGCTTCGCGGTGTCGAGCGAGGCCAGCCCGCACAGGGTGTCGATCGTGTCCGGGGCCGGCGGCGCGACCTGGACGGTCTGCCCGGTCAGCGCGCCATACCAGCGCAGCAGCCACCACGACCCGTTCGGCCTATTGTTCTGAACCGCATTGTCCGCGTAGTTGCCCGCGATATCCCAGTAGGCCAGGTCGGCGTCCACCTTGGTGTCCTCGAACATGGCGATCCACTGAACCAGCTGCCCAGGGTTGGATAGATCGCGCCGGTTGCCGTACTCATTGATATTGACCGGCCGCGGCGGGATGCTGAGCCGCTGTTCAAGCTCGCGGAAGTTAGCGTAGCTCGACCGGTATGTCCGCAGTGAATCCGGGCTCAGCTCATGCCAGCTGATGATGTCGGGCAGGACGTGGCTGGCTTTCGCAGCGGAAAGGAAGTCGGGCATAAACCGGCTGTCGTAGTAGGCCTCGTTCGGGCCTACGATAAGCGCGTCAGGATTCACCGAGCGGATCGTCAGGCAGGCCGTTGCCCAGTCGGCGAGAAACCGGTCACGGTTGGTGATGTACTGGGCCGGGTCGGCCGTCTTGAGGTCGTACCAGATCCAGTCCGGCTCGTTGAACGGCACAAACGCGACCTGGTTACGGTAGGGACGGTCAGCAAAAGAACAGGCGGCAGCCCTTACCTTGGTCAGGTAGTTCGCGATGCCGCTGTCTTTGTACGGCCAGTCCGGATAAATGTCCTGCAGGTAGACGAGAATCAGCTCCCCGCCCGCGGCGAAGAATCCGGCCGCGACCTTATCCGCGTCCCCGGTGGGATGCTGCAGGCCGCCGGGCGCCTTCTGCGCGATCGTCCTGACATGCAGCGGGGCCAGCAGGTCGGCGGCTGGCACGCCGTCTTCGCTCAGCCCGTAAAGCGCGCCGCTGGCCCCACCGAACACGGGTCCCGTCTCGTTGGCTAGGTGGACCGTGAGCTGCGGTCTCATCTCGGCGGCTGTTTCGGTGCGGCCCGGCGCAGGCCAAATTGCGCCGTGAGCCTCATGAGCTGCAGCGCAAGGAGCGGGAATCCGAGGAGCAGGAGCGCCGGGTCGATCAAGGTGACGGCCGCGGCGCCCGCTATCTCGATCAGGAAGAGCGGCCCGGTCACCAGGAGATTCCTGATCGCCAGGCCAGCGCACAGCGACCACAACTCAGCCGGTGACCAGCCAGGCTCACGTGCGGCCAGAAGGAACACATAACCCATGGCCATGAGGGTGATCAGGAGCGCGCCGAAGCCGAACCCGAGAGAGACGCGGTCGGTCAGGCTGTCGCCTCGGATGAAATGGTGTACCTCCGCTACGCCGACGACGGCCGCCGCGAGCGGCACACCGACGAGGATTGTCGTCCGTAGCGGCGGCCTGGACCGCAGCGCGCCGACGAACTCGGCCACCACCCTGTCCTCGCCCTCGTCGCGCCATCGGTGCAGCGCGACCGTGGCCGCGTTGATCGCCACCGGCAGCGTGATGACCGGCAGCGACGCGATGAGCAAGACTAGGTTGAGGGCGAGGAAGTTGAAGATGGCGGCGAGAGCGACCATGATCGGCGTTCCGGATAGGCCCGGCAGGCGGGCCGGGCTGACCCGGGTAGCCGGCCGGGTCAGCGGGTTCACGGGCGAGTTCACGGGCATCTGGCGTTCATCCCTTCGTGCCGGTGAGGGCGATCCCCTGTATGAACGTGCGCTGGGTCAGGAAAAACAGGATGACGATCGGGGCGGTCGCCGCGGTCGCCCCGGCCATCACCCAGGCCCAGTTGGTCGAATAGTCCCCGAGGATCAGGTCCAGGCCGAGCGAGAGCGGATACGACGACTGATTGCTGATGTAGATCAGCGGACCCAGGTAGTCGTTCCAGCAGTAGATAAACTGGAAGAGGATAACGGCCGCCATGGCCGGTTTAGCCAGTGGCAGGATAACCCGCCGGTATATATAGAACTCGCTGGCGCCATCGATGCGAGCCGCGTCAGACAATGACTGCGGTATCGTCATGAAGAACTGGCGGAGCAGAAAGGTGCTGAAGACAGAACTGCCGAAAAATGTCGGCACCTCCAAAGGCAGGTAAGTGCCAATCCAGCCGAAGCGCTTGTACATCACGAACAGTGGTATCAAGGTGCAGACGAAGGGCAGTATCAAGGTCATCAGCATGACGTAGAAGACGGCGTCCCGCCCGGGCCAGCGCAGCCGCGAGAACCCGTAGGCCACCAGGCTGCTCGAGATGCAGACGCCCACGATGGTCACGCCCGCGTACACGAACGTGTTGAGGAAGAACCTGAAGAACGGCAGTGCGGCGAATAGCTGCGGGTAGTTGCTGGTCAGTATCGGGTGCGGCCACCACACCACCGGCAGCGTGAGCGCTTGCGCCGCGGTCTTGAACGACGTGAGGACCATCCACAGCAGCGGGAGCCCGAACATGGCGCTCAGCACGATCAGCACGATGTGCTTGGCCGCGCTGGCGCCTGCCTTGCGGCGGGTCCAGCGCCGCTTACGCGGGCCCCCAGCATGATCGACAGCGGAGGCCGTGCGTGAATCCGATGTCACTGCGGTGTGCATGCTACCGGTCCTTATCGCTGGTCATTCTCGTAGTACACCCACCTTGACGACGATCTCAGCAGCAAGACCGTGACAATAAGAACGAGGATAAAGAGCATGAATGCCATCGCTGACGCATATCCCAGGTGCAGATCGGTAAAGGCTTGCTGGTAGTAATAGGTAACGTAGAACATAGTTGAACTGCCGGGGCTGCCCGGCGGGCTTTCGATAACCTGCGCCTGGGTGAAATACTGGATGGAAAGCACCAGCGACAGGATCACGTTAAACAAGATGACGGGGCTGATCATCGGCACCGTAACCTTGCGCAGCCGCTGCAGCGGTCCGGCTCCTTCCAGCGCCGCGACCTCGTACATCTCCTTGGGCACGCCCTGCAGCGCGGCCAGGTAGATCACCATCGGCTGCCCTAGCCCCCACAGTCCCAGCAGGATGAAGGTGGGCTTGGACCACGTGATCGAGAAGAACCACGTCGGGCCCTCGACGTGGAGGTCCGAGAGCAGCGAGTTCACCAGGCCGAACGATGGCTGGAAAATCCAGACGAAGATCAGCGACGAGGCCACGACGGGGACGATTGACGGGATGTAGAACAGGGTCCGGTAGATCGCCTGCCCGCGAACCTTCATGTTCAGCAGGAGCGCGAGCCCGAGTGCGGCCACGGTCGAGAGCGGCACCTCGATGATCGTGTAATAGAAGGTATTGAAAAGCGCGGTTCGGAACGTGGCGTCGTGGATCAACTCGGAATAGTTCGCCAGTCCGGTGAAGACCGGATTCCCGATCCCGGTGAACCTGGTGAAGCTGTAGTAGAAGGTCGCGAAGAACGGGTAGAGGAAGAAGGCGAGAAACCCGATGATCCACGGGCTGACGAACAGCAGTCCGAGCCTGGTCTGACGCCAGTGATGCAGTCGCATGTGCACCTCTACCTCGTCCTTCGCGACCCTGCCGTTATCCAAGGCCCGTTAACCGCCTGGCCCGTTAACCGCCCGCGCCGCTGTTCGATTGCGAGTCGATATAGGCCAGGGCCTGCTGCGGGGTCTTGGTCTTCTCTCCGATGTCCTCGGTGGCCGTCGCCTCGGCCGTTTCGAATTCCGACTCGGTCTTGGTGAGGGTGGGCGTCACCGAGTACGGGCTCGACATCTGGTTCACGAATACATTGAGCCAGGGATTGGCCTTGAGCCAGGCCTGGTAGGCCGGGGCGGAGACGATGGCCTGCGACGGGGGCATCCAGCCGCCCTTGGGGTCGATCTGGGACGTGAAGCTCGTGTTGTCGTAGCCGGCCAGCCAGGCGATGAAGGTGAATGCGGCGGATGGGTGGGCCGCGCCCTTCGGGATGATGTTGTAGTTGCCCTGCCCGAACGTGCTCGGTCCCGGTTCGATGCCGGGGAACGCCTCGACGCCGAAGTTGCCGACCATGCTCGGATTCGTGACCGGGATGTTCTGAGCTCCTTCCCACGGCCCGTCCATGTTGAATCCCTCTTTCCCGGCGACGAACGCGTCGTCATCGCCGCCGGCCACGGCCCCGTAGGCCGTCTGCAGGGCGGCGACATCCGCGTACGGGTACTTGTCGTACTGGGCGAGGAAGCTGGCCTCGGACTGAGCACCCTTGCACCCGGCGAAGTCGTACTGCCCTGAGGAGCCGAAGCAGTTGACCGCGCCGAAGAAGCTGCCGAAATACTCAAAGCCCTGGTTGTAGATCGGGTAGAAGCCGATCTGGTCGAGTTTGTTGCCCGAGATCTTCCACTCCTTGGCCTGATCCGCGTAAAGCT
>PMST01000050.1 GCA_003168295.1 Actinomycetota bacterium | reverse complement strand
GCAAGAGCGCGCGCTGGCCATCACCGAGGCCGTGCGATCGGCAAGGTCTTGGGATGATCAGTGAAGGGGGAGACCGTGAGCAGATCCTGCAGTCGGAAAACCAGCCGGGCCGTGCTGACCAACTACGTCCTGGTGATCACCGCCGCGATCAGCGGCTTCATCGTGCAGCAGGACTTCGGGTGAGTGCTGAGTGCCTTACCTGTCATCCATCACGCAGGTGAGGAACTCCTGGCCGCCGACCCGCTCGCCGCCAACGCGTTGCTCTACGCCCACGATTCCGTCAGCCCGAACTGACCGCGGTACGGGCTGCGCGCCGGGGTCAGGCCAGGCAGGTGAGCGGCTTACCGCCGTTGTAGGTGACCATGTCAGCGAGCGCGGCCATGATGTCGATGGGACCGCCGCGCGGGGTTCCGTCGAGTTCGGCGTAGGCGCGGTGCAGGTTGCCGACGATGCGTTCCGGGTCCGGCCAGTCAGCGAACCGGCCGAGGTCGGTGTCGCGGGCCGCGTCCAGCGGGGACACGCCGGCGGCTAGGCCGCGGGCGGCCTGGTCGAGGACGAACCGCAGGTAGTCGAGGGTGGCCTGGACCGGGGCGGTGCCCTCGAACACCGGCCCGTGGCCGGGCACGGTGGTGCGGGCGCCGAGCGGCAGCACGACCTGCCCGAGCGCCTCGATAGCGCCGGTTACCGATCCCATCAGCAGGAACGGCGTGCCGCCGTTGAACACCAGGTCGCCGCAGAACAGCACGGACAGCCCGGGGAGCCAGGCCAGCACGTCGTTGGTGGTGTGCGCGGCGGTACCGACGTGCCGCACGGTGATGCGCGTGTCTCCGGCATGCAGGGCGATCTCGTCGGTGAAGGTGAGGAACGGCGGCTCGAGGGGCAGCTGCCCCCAGTCCGGGTTCTCCCAGAACGGCAGCTCCCGGGCCGGGCCGAACGCGATCGCCTCGGCCCGGGCGCGCTCGTGCGCGACGATCGTCGCGGTGGGGAACAGTGCGTTGCCGAAGGTGTGGTCACCGTGGTGGTGCGTGTTGACCAGCGTGCGCACCGGGGCGGGAGTCACCGCGGCGATGGCCGCCTGGAAAGCCCGCGTGCGCCGCTCGGTGGAGCACGCGTCAATGCCGAAGACGCCCTGCGGCCCGACCACGAACCCGGTGTTGTTGATCCACCAGGTCCCATCCGGCTGGACGTAGGCGTAGACGCCGTCCGCGACCTCGACGGTCTGCGGGCGTCCGGGCACGGTGATCTCGTGCGCGTGCTCCGGGCCGCTGCTCATCGCCGCTCCTCATGCTGTCGTTCCTGGTCCGGTACCTGCTCCGCCGCCGGGCGGAGCGGGACCACCGGCCGGCCGGGGGTGATGCGCGCTTCGATGGCGCCGAGCGGGCCGCCGTCCAGCCGTACCCGGTCGCCCGGGCGCAGGTACGGGTAAGCGTCGGCGCCGTGCACCCGGGACAGCTCGAGGATGCACCCGGTGCCGACGGTGCCGCTGCCGATGATGTCGCCGGGCAGTACCCGGGTGCCCCGCGACGCGTAGGCGATCATCTCGCCGAACGACCAGTACAGGTCGGCGAGGTTGCCGTTGCTGTAGGTCACGCCGTTGACCGACGCGGTCAGCGGCACGTCGTAGCCACGGCCCGACACCAGCGGCGCGAACTCCTCGGCGGTGACCAGCCAGGGCCCGAAGCTGTTGGCCGAGTCCTTGCCCTTGGCCGGGCCGAGATGAAGCCGCATCTCGGCGCCCTGCAGGTCGCGGGCACTCCAGTCGCAGAACAGCATGAAACCGGCGATGTGGTCCGGCGCCTCGGCGGGCGACAAGTCGGCGCCTTCCCGTCCGATGACGGCCGCCACTTCGAGTTCGAAGTCGAGCGCCGCGCTGCCGGGCGGAATCGCGACGTCCGCCTGCGGGCCGCGCACGGCGGCCGGATTGGTGAAGTAGAACACCGGCTGCTGATACCAGAGCGGGTCGACGGTCAGGCCGATCGCGGCGCTCGCCGTCACGACGTGCTCCTCAAACGCCATGAAGTCCCGGACCGACGGCGGCGCCGGCACCGGCGCGAGCAGCTCGACGTCCGCCCGGCCGAGACCTGGCGCTGGCAGGGCGGCCTGGCCGGCCGCCCGCAGCCGGAACCCGTCATCGCCGAGCAGGTCGGTCAGCCGGGTCACGCCCGGTACCGGGTGCAGGCGCTCGCCGTGCCAGACTCCGACTCCCTCCGCGCCCGCCGCGCCGTCGCCGGATACCCGGTAGGTACTGAACCGCACTGGTGTCCTCCCTCAGACGATCTCGGCGCGCAGTTGCTCCGCCCCGAAGAAGTCCTTTTCAGCGACGCTCAACGAGCCCGGTGGCGCGGACAAAGCCCTCGCCGGATCGGAGCGTCCGGGGCGGAGATTGAGCCCGGACGCTCCATCAGCCGAACGGCGAGACAGCTGATTTAGTCGGTTAGCGACTGCGGATCCAGCTGCGTCTCGCGCGTCCTGCCGCCCACGCCCACTATCGCGAGCAGCGCGGCTGCCAGCGCGGCACCTGCGCAGATCAGGTAGCCGGTGGAGTAGGCGTTGCTGAGGGCGTGGAAGGCGACGTCCTTGAGCGGGTTGAACGGCATGACGTGGCCGCCCGCGACGGTGACCGTCGCCGGTACCGAGTTGGCGCCGAGTGGTCCGGAGGCGACGGCGTGTGCCGCGGCTTCCAGTGCGGGGCGCTGCGCGGCGGGTGCGTGCGCCGCCGCGGCGTTGAACGCGGCCAGCGCGCCGCGCAGGCTGGCGCTCCCGGCCAAGGTGCTGGAGACCTGCCCGGCCGCCTTGCTCAGCGCGACCGCGCCGATGATCGCGGGCCCCAGGCCGAACCCGAGGTCGCGCAGCATATTGGTGGTGCCGCTGGCCATGCCGGCCAGGTGGTTGGGCATGGTGTTGACCGCCACGGCGGTGACCGAGGCGACCGCCAGGGCGAACCCGATCCCGGCGATCACCAGCGGGGCCGCGATCGCCGCCAGCGACAAGTTCGTCGCGGGCACCGCGGCCAGCCACAGGTCGCCGCCGCCGATGAGGGCGAACCCGAAGCCGAGCACCCACTTGGGGTTGTACCGCTCGAGCAGCCTGTAGGTGACGGGCATCTGGACCAGGGCGAGGCCGCTGAGGAAGACGAAGGCCAGGGAGGCCTTCAGCGGGGTGAATCCCTCGATCGCCGTCAGCCGGATGCTGGTCGCGTACGCGGTGCCGATGAAGGCGAACATGCCGACGACGGTGACGATGGCGTTTACGGCGAACGCGCGGTGCGAGAAGAAGTCGAGCCGCAGCAGCGGCGCCGCCGACCTGCGCTCGGCCAGGATGAACAGCGCCAGGAAGACGGCGGCGACGGTGAAGCCGGCGACCACCTGCCGACTGCCCCAGCCGCTGGTAGGAGCCTGGATCACCGCGAACAGCAGCGCGAACAGCGCGATCGCCACCGTGACCTGTCCGGGCCAGTCCAGCGACCGTCCCGCCGGCGCGGCGGAGTTCTGGGCCATGGTCAGTGATACCGCCGCGCTGGCCAGGGCGAGGACGATCACGGCGATAAACGCCCAGCGCCAGCTGGCGTAGGGATCGGCGCCGAAGCTGATCTTGGTCATCAGGCCGCCGAGCAACGAGGAGAACAGGCCGCCCGCGGCTAGTGCGCCCGCCCAGATCGTGATGGCACGGGCGCGGGTGCTCGGTGTGTGCGTGCCCGCGGCCACGACGGCCAGGCTGGTCGGGAACAGTGCGGCCGCGCCGATCCCGGCGATGATCTGCCCGGTCCACAGCACCAGCACCCGGGTCTCGGTCGATGATCCGGCCCCCGGGGTCAGGACGGCGACAGCCTCGCCGATGGCAAGGAGGAGGGCGCCGCCGACCAGCAGCCGCTTGCGGCCGAACAGGTCGCCGAGCACGCCGAAGGTCAGCTCGAGCAGGGCGACCGGCACGATGAAGGCGTCGGAAATCCAGGTGAGCTGTGATGAGGACGGTCCCAGGTCCTGCTGGAACAGGCCGTTGAGTACCGATGGGATGGCGAACGCCACCTGCGCCGCGAGCACCGCGAGCACCGCGGCCGCCAGCGTGCCGGCGCTCAGCACGTACTTCCGGGCCGGGGCGGGCATTGTGCGGGGGATCTTGATTTCAGTCATGGCATGCCTCCGTGCATGCGAGAGAACAACCAAAGGTGAGGCCGGACCTGCGTCGGCATCAGATTTAAGGGTTTCTCGGTGTGCGTCTGATGAGCTGCTGCCCGGGCGGTGGTGCGTGCGTCCCAGACTGGCTGCTAGGCCGATCGATGATGGCGATCGGCTATGTACGTGCCGTCGATGGTGGGTGGAGGCCAGCGTCCCGGCCCTCTTCCGGCGGTCGCCGGAATAGATGTGAGTTAAGATTCACATATAAGTGAAGTCCCGTCAACAGTCATTCGCAGAAGCCAGAGGTTGAAGATGAGCGGCGGCGCCTACCCTAAGACGGTGAGCCAAGCACTGCCTGACCTTCCCCGCGCCCGGCAGGCGCGCAGCCGGGTTACCCGGGAGCTGATCTTCCAGGCGGGCGCTTCCCTGCTCGAGGAGGGCGGGGCTGAGGCCCTGACGGTGGCCGCCGTCGCAACTCGGGCGGGGGTATCGGTCGGCAGCGTGTACCGCCGCTTCGGCGACAAGGATCGCCTGATGGCGAGCCTGCAGGCCGACTTCACCCGGAACTTCCGCTCAGAGATCATCCGCCGGTTCACCAGCTCGACGCGGGCCCGGGACGACCCCGCGGCGGTGATCACCGCCGCGGTGCGCGGAGTGGCCGAGACCTTTCAGTCCCATCAGCGTCTCATGCGGGTGTTCATGGTGCTGGGTGCGACGAATGAAGCCGTGCTGCGCGAGGGGTCCGAGGCGGCCATGGACGGCGGCCAGGCGTTCCGCCGCTTTCTCGACCCGGTGGTTCCTGCTGTGCGCCATCCGGACGCTGAAGCGGCCCTGGATTTCGCCTTCCGGTTCGTCCACGCGATGTGCGCGTACCGCGTTGTGAACGGTGAGCACTTCGAGTCGGCCCGCCCGCTGGCCTGGCGGCAGCTGATCGAGGAACTGGCCGCGACGGTTCGGCTGTACCTGCTGGGGGAACTCCCGGCGAGCGCCGCCCCCTAGCCATACTGCGAACTGCCCTTCACATTTTTTCCTGCCGGGGTCATACTGTCGGGAGCGGACCGTCTCTGGGCCGCCCGGTCCGCCGCGGCGGCCGCGCGAGGGAGCGCCTGTGGAAGATACCTATGACGTCGCGATCGTCGGCTACGGCCCGACCGGGCTGGTGGCCGCGTCGATGCTCGGCCAGGCCGGGTACCGGGTGGTGGTCCTTGAGCGGTGGTCCGCGCTGTACGGGCTGCCGCGGCTGACGCACATCGACGACGAGACGGCACGGGCCATCCAGGCCGTCGGCGATATCGGCGAAGCGCTGCGCGACTCCCGCCCCACCGGGTACCTGTGGGTCAACGGTTCGGACGAGACCCTGCTGAATATCCCCGCGGCGCCGGCCGGGACGCAGGGCTTCCCCACGCACCTGTCGATCTACCAGCCAGACATCGAGGACTCCGTCGACCGCCGGGTGCGGACGCTGCGCAACGTCACTGTCCGGCAGGGGCACAGCGTCGTGGACCTTGACCAGAACGACGATGCGGTCACGTTGACAACGGTGCCCTGGCGGCGCGAGGGCGAGCTTCCCGGCACGGTGCGCGCCCGGTACGTGATAGCCGCGGACGGCAGCAAGAGCACCGTCCGCACCCTGCTGGGCATCGGCCAGCAGGACCTGGGCTTCAACGAACCCTGGCTCAACATCGACACCGAATGGAAGCACCCGGCCCCGCCGCGGTTCCGCACCGCCAAGCAGTACTGCGACCCGCGCCGCGGCCACATGTTCATGCTCATCGGGGAACGCCGGCAGCGCTTCGAGCTCGCACTGCTCGACGGTGAGACCGCGCAGCAGTGGCTGCGGCCCGAGGCCGCCTGGGACTGGCTGGCGGCCGCCCACGGCCTGGGACCGGGCGACGTCGCGATCATCCGGCAGCTCGTGTACACCTTCGAGGCCCGCATCGCGACCCGCTGGCGGGCCGGACGGGTGTTCCTGGCCGGCGACGCCGCGCACACGATGCCGCCCTACCTGGGGCAGGGTGCGTGCAGCGGCATCCGGGACGCGATGAACCTGGCCTGGAAGCTCGACC
>PMST01000098.1 GCA_003168295.1 Actinomycetota bacterium | reverse complement strand
CCCGGTCATAGTCGGAGTCGGTGTTGTTGATCTCGGTGCGGAGCTGGTTGACCCGGCCAGAGATCTGGTCGGCATCGCCAGCGCCGTCGACGATCGTCGTCTCGTCCTTGGTGACCACGACCTTGCGGGCCCGGCCGAGCACGTCGAGGTCGACGTTCTCCAGCTTGAGACCGACTTCCTCGCTGATGACCTGGCCACCGGTCAGGATGGCGATGTCACCGAGCATGGCCTTGCGGCGGTCGCCGAAGCCAGGGGCCTTGACCGCCACCGACTTGAACAGCCCGCGCATCTTGTTCACGACCAGGGTCGCCAGGGCCTCGCCCTCGACGTCCTCGGCGATGATGACAAGCGACTTGCCGGACTGCACCACCTTGTCCAGCAGCGGGAGCATGTCCTTGTTCGCCGAGACCTTGGAGTTGACCACGAGGATGTATGGGTCCTCGAGGACGGCCTCAAGCCGCTCCGGGTCGGTGACGAAGTAGGGCGCGATGTATCCCTTGTCGAAGCGCATGCCCTCGGTGAGCTCAAGCTCGAGGCCGAAGGTGTTGGACTCCTCGACGGTGATGACGCCTTCCTTGCCGACCTTGTCCATGGCCTCGGCGATCATCTCGCCGATGGCCGTGTCCCCGGCCGAGATGGAGGCGGTCGAAGCGATCTGCTCCTTGGTCTCCACGTCCTTGGCGAGCTTGGAAAGCTCCTCGCTCACCCGCTCGACCGCCGCCTCGATGCCGCGCTTAAGCGACATCGGGTTGGCGCCCGCCGCGACGTTGCGCAGGCCCTCGCGCACAAGCGCCTGGGCCAGCACGGTTGCCGTCGTCGTGCCGTCTCCGGCCACGTCGTCGGTCTTCTTTGCTACTTCCTTGACAAGCTCGGCACCGATCTTCTCCCACGGGTCCTCGAGCTCGATCTCCTTGGCGATGGACACGCCATCGTTGGTGATCGTGGGGGCTCCCCACTTCTTCTCGAGTACCACATTCCGGCCCTTGGGGCCGAGGGTTACCTTTACGGCGTCGGCGAGCTGGTTCATACCGCGTTCGAGGCCGCGCCGGGCTTCCTCGTCAAACGCGATCATCTTGGCTGCCATAGGCTCCAGTCCTCCGTGGCGTAACGCGCGGATCGAGCCGACGCCCGCGACGGACGGCACCCCCCGCGGTCAGTCCTTTCCTGCCGCGAGGCGGATACCTCATCGCCCGATCCCGCCATCATGCTGGCACTCACATAAGGAGAGTGCCAGCACCATGTTTAGCACTCTCATAGTGAGAGTGCAAACGCCGACGCCAGAAACAGCCGGAACGTGTCAGTTGGGGCGGACGCCGGACCTGGGCGCGCTCACGCTGACCATACGGCGTTCGCCCAGCCGACCCGATCGGGCACGCCATATCAGGCGCACCGAGATCACCGGCGGACGCGGACAAAGACGCGGACAAACCAGTTCGGCCCGGCCCCGTCAGGGGCCGGGCCGACCAGCTTAACCGGGCAATCTGCGGCCCCGGGCGAACCCGCGGCCGCACGCGAACCTACGAGACCACGTGGACCTTGTCGGCCTGCGCGCCCCGATCGCTTTGCGTGATCTCGAACTCGACGCGTTGTCCCTCTTCCAGAGTGCGATATCCATCTGACTGGATCGCGGAGAAGTGGACGAACACGTCCTTGCCACCGTCGACGGCGATAAAGCCGTATCCCTTGTCCGGGTTGAACCACTTGACGGTGCCCTGAGCCATTCCAAACAACTCCCTAACTGCGCTCGGGACTCGGGCCCCGCCCTTGTCACCGCGGAACCCGTTGATCGCACCGGGTGAGAACCGATACGTACCGATAAATGCACGTATCGCGTCCCCGTCCGACGGCGACCGGAATTGACCTTACCTTGTACCGAGCGCGCCTGACGACACTTACCCGTCAATCACATCATCTGGGTCCGGTTGGTCACAGCCGGCCGGTGCGCCGCCCGCCACCGCGGGGATGACGGAAACCCGGGATCCCGCGGCCACTTCAGTGTCGAGTCCGCGGGCGAACCGCACGTCTTCGTCACCCACGTAAACGTTGACGAACCGGCGCAGCTTGCCGCCGTCGTCGATGATCCGGCCGCGCAGGCCCGGGTAATCGGCGTCCAGGCCGGAGATAACCTCGCGGAGCGTACCCTCCGCCGCGGTCACCTCCGCCGCGCCGCCGGTGTACGACCGCAAGATGGTCGGGATACGCACGTGCACGGTCACGGCACTGCCTCCTGGAAAGCTTCGATAGTCGGCTTGATCGGGGCGGGAATCTCCACCGCCGCGGTGACCGCGTCGAGTGTCTTCAGTCCGTCGCCCGAGTTGATAATCACGGTTTCTTCGTCCGGGTCGAGCTGGCCGGCGGCGAGCAGCTTGCGCAGCACCCCCAGGGTAACGCCGCCCGCGGTCTCCCCGAAGATGCCCTCGGATGCGGCGAGCAGCCGGATCGAGTCGACGACCTCGGCGTCGCTGACGTCGGCGATGGCACCGCCGGTGCGCCGCACCACGTCGAGCACGTAAGGGCCGTCGGCCGGGTTGCCGATGGCCAGCGACTTGGCGATGGTGGACGGCCGGACCGGGCGCACCACGTCGAGCCCGGCCGCGAACGCCGCCGATACCGGCGAGCACCCGGTCGCCTGGGCCCCGAACACGCGCCAGGGCGCCTCCGGCACCAGGCCGAGCGAGATGAGCTCGGCAAAGCCCTTGTCCACCTTCACCAGCTGCGCACCCGAGGCGATCGGCACCACGACCTGCGGCGGCAGCCGCCAGCCGAGCTGCTCGGCGATCTCGAAGCCGAGCGTCTTGGACCCCTCGGCGTAGTACGGCCGCACGTTCACGTTGACGAACGCCCAGTCCAGGTGATCACCCGCCAGCTCGGAGGCCAGCCGGTTCACGTCGTCGTAGGTGCCGTCGACGGTGATGAGCGTGCCACCGTAGACGGCGGTGGTGATGATTTTCTGCAGCTCCAGGTCGGCGGGCACGAGCACCACCGAACGGATCCCGGCTCGCGCGGCCGCGGCGGCGACCGCGTTGGCCAGGTTGCCGGTAGACGGGCAGGCCAGCACCTTGAAACCCATCTCGGTCGCGGCGGCAAGCGCCACCGCGACCACGCGGTCCTTGAACGAGTGCGTCGGGTTGCCCCGGTCATCTTTGATCCAGAGCCTGCGCATGCCCAGTGCGTGCGCGAGGTTGTCGGCGCGGATCAGCCTGGTGTATCCGGGCTCGAGCGTCGGCCGTTCGGCGATATCGGCCGGGACCGGCAGCATCGGCGCGTAGCGCCACATGTTCGGCGGGCCGGCCGTGATGTCGGACCGGGTGATCCGCGGATAGTCGTAGCGGACTTCCAGCGGTCCGAAACACTCCTCGCACGCGTAGTGCGGACCGAGTGAGTAAACCCGGCCGCATTCGCGGCAGGACAGCCCGGTGGCATGGCCGAATCCGGAAAGCGGAGTAGATGTTCGTGTCGTTGCTGTGGTCACCGGCGAGGCCTTTTCCTTCCCCATCTTTCCCAAGCGGTCACCCTGACCGCGGGCCGGAGTTGGCACCATGTCGCGCGCCTCGCCGTTCACGACGGGCATGCAAGCGCGATAGGTTGCCGGGGCTTCACAGGGCCGATCCCTCCACCCCTCTGGATGAGCGTTATTCAGTTGTGTCATAAACAGTACCGCAGTGTTGGTTCGGGGGGACGCCCCCCCAGACCGCTCTGCTTGCCTTGGGGGGACGACCCCCCTAGACCCCCCCGCTTTACGGGGGGCTGCCCGCCCCCCGTTCCCCCCGGCCCCCGTAAGGGGTTTCACCTCTGGCCCTTAGACCCCCGTGGGCTCGGGACCCTGCTCAGGGCACTAGCCTGGCGGGGTATGAGACAACGGGTGCTGGTGGCGTCTAACCGCGGTCCGATTTCGTACCACTTCGCCACCGACGGCTCGTTGACCGGCCAGCGCGGCGGCGGTGGCATGATCGCCGGGGTGATGTCGGGACTGGCTGCGGTCGCGCCGCAGTCCGACGTGACCTGGATTTGCGCCGCGCTCAGCGACGCGGACCGGACGGCCGCGCGGCAGCCGGACGCCGGCACCGGGGACCCGGGCGGCGTGCCGGTCCGGATGCTCGATATCCCGCCTGACATCTTCGACCGCGCCTACAACAACGTGGCCAACTCGACCCTGTGGTTCCTGCACCACCTGCTGTTCGATACCGCGAACCAGCCGCAGTTCGGCCGGGCGTTCGCACCTGACTGGGCGTCCTACCTGGCCTATAACGAGGCGTTCGCCGACGCCCTGGCGGAAGAAGCCGGGCTGGGGAAAAAAGCGAGGCTGGGGCAAGAGACCGGGCTGGGGCAAGAAGCCGGGCCGGAACGCAAGCCGGGCGGGGTCCGCATGCTGGTCCAGGACTACCACCTGAGCCTGGTGCCCCGGATGCTGCGGGAACGGCTCGGCGGCGCGCCGCACGACACCCGCATCGCGCATTTCTGGCATATCCCGTGGGCGCCGCCTGACTATTACCGGCTCCTTCCCCTTGCGGTGGCCCGGGCCCTGCTTGACGGCATCCTGGGCGCGGACCACGCCGGGTTTCACGCCGCGCGGTGGGCGTCCGCCTTCCTGGACTGCTGCGCGGCCGTCCTGGGCGCGGACGTGGGCCGCACGGGTCCCGCGAGCACGGGCGGGGCCGCGATCGCCGGGACGGTGGGCTGGGTCCGCTACCGGGGCCACGTCACCGAGGTGGCCGTGCACCCGATGGGGGTGGACGCCGACGCGCTGCGGGCCCGCGCGAGAGACGCCGATGTGCGCGCTCACATCGGCGCGCTCGGGCGGGCCGCGGGCGGCCGGAAGCTCATTGTCCGGGTGGACCGGACGGAGCTGTCCAAGAACATCGTGCGCGGCCTGGCCGCCTACCGCGAGCTGCTCGCCACCCGGCCGCAGTGGCGGGGACGCGTCATGCACCTGGCCTTCGCCTACCCGTCCCGGTCAGCGGTGCCCGAGTATCGCGCCTACACCGAGCAGGTGCGCCTGCTGGCGCGGGAGATCATCGAGGAGTTCGGCACGGCGGACTGGAACCCGCTGATCCTGGAGGTGAAGGACGATTACCCCCGGTCGCTCGCCGCGTGCGCCCTGGCCGACGTGCTGGTGGTGAACCCGATCAGGGACGGCATGAACCTGGTCGCGCAGGAGGGCCCGGTGCTGTCGCAGCGGGGCTGCGCCCTGGTGCTGTCCCGCGAGGCGGGCGCCGCCGCCACCCTCGCCGCCGACGCGCTGCTGGTCAACCCCTTCGACATCAGCGAGACCGCCGACGCCATGCACCGGGCGCTGGCCATGACCGACGCCGAGCGCCAGAGCCGCAGTGCCGCGATCGCTGCCACCTCCGCCGCGTTCCGGCCCGCGCGCTGGCTGGGCGATCAGCTGGCCTGCCTGGGGACGTAGCCCGCCGCCGCGTGAGCTGGGCGTCAGGAGTGGTGCCAGGCCCCGTTCGGCAGAATATTTCCGGAACGGAACGGGCCGCGTGCCCCTCCTTTGGTCAGCCGCCCAGTTCGGCGGCGATCGCGGCGAGCAGGGCCACGATGCCCTCTGGTCCGTCCACCACCAGGTCAGCCGCGGCCGCGACCTGGGGCGACTCCGGGCTGGCGCTGGCCGCCGCGCAGCCAGGTACGCCGTCCGCGCGCAGCGTCCGCACCGCCGCGAAGGCGAGCAGGTCGCCGAGGTCGTCACCGCAGAACAGAACGGAGCGGGCCCCGCGCTCCCGGACCAGGCCGGTCAGCGCGGTGCCCTTGTCGACGCCGGGCGGGCGCAGCTCGATGACGAACCGGCCCGGTTCCGCCGCCAGTCCCAGCCGGGCGGCCAGCCCGGCCAGGGGATCGCTGAGGCCGCGCAGGGCCGCCTCAGGATCGGCCGCGCGGCGGGTGTGCACGGCGACCGCGTGCGTCTTGTCCTCGACCCAGGTGCCCTCCGGGGCGCCCGCCTCGCGGAGCAGGTCCGGCAGCGCGGCCNNTGGCCGAGCACGATGAGGCCGGGGACGGCCTCGAACCCGCCCAGGCGGACCGCTTCCGCCGGGGGCCTGCCGGTGATGACCGCGACCGTGCCGACCGCCTGGGCCAGGGCGGTCATGGCCGGCACCGCCCCCGGCTGGGCCCGCGCGTCGCTCGGGCTGGCCACGATCGGCGACAGCGTGCCGTCGAAGTCCATCGCGACCAGCGCGTGCCGCGGGTCGGCGAGCAGGGCCTGCAGGCCGGCCTGGCCCGCGGCGGTGCCCGGCCGCGGCAGGCGGGTCATCCGGGCCGTCCCTTCGCGGGTTTCGGCCGGGGCGAGCGCATCCGCTGGCGGCGGGCCCGCTGCGCTCGGAGCCGCTTGACCAGCACCGGGTCGAACGCGAGCGCCTCCGGGCGGTCGATCAGCTCGTTCAGCAGCTGGTAGTACCGGGTGGCCGACATCTCCATTGCCTCGGCGATCGCCTGCTCCTTTACTCCGGCCGACCGCCAGCCGCGCCGCTCGAACGCCAGGATGCGCATGTCCCGCTCGGTCAACCCGGACATGCGGCCTCCTGCCGGCCTGGTAGCAGCGTCGTGGCGGCTTCGTGCGGTCTTCGTGGGGTCTTTGCGGGTTCCGGGTCCGCGGCCCGGCTTACTGCCGACCGTACCCTGAGACGCTGACATCGGAGGCTGTACGTGCGCCGGCGCCCGACGTACGCTCACGGGTCGTGACTCGTTTTCGTTACCTCAGCTTCCTGACCGACTACGGGCTCGAAGACGGCTTCGTCGCGGCCTGCCACGGCGTCGGCGTCCGGCTGGCGCCGCACGCCGCGATCATCGACGTGACCCACCTGGTCCCGGCGGGCGACATCAGGCGGGGCGCGGCTGTGCTCGCGCAGACCGTTCCGTACCTGCCGCCCGCCGTCCACGTGGCGGTCGTCGACCCCGGAGTCGGCACGACCAGGCGTGGCGTCGCGGTGGCGGCCGGGGATTCGGTGTTCGTCGGCCCGGACAACGGCCTGCTGTCCTGGGCGGTGGCCGCGTCCGGCGGCGCGGTCCGCGCCTTCAGCCTGACCAACTCCGAGCTCTGGCTGGACCGGGTGACGGCGACGTTTCACGGCCGGGACATCTTCATGCCGGTGGCCGCGCACCTGGCCGCGGATACCGATCTGACCGCGGCGGGCGAGGAGATCGACGTCGCGGCCCTGGTCACGTTGCCGGCCCCCGAGCGGATGGTCCGCGAGGGCAGCGCCGAGGGCGAGGTGCTGACCGTGGACCGGTTCGGCAACGTCCAGCTCACCATCACCGGGTCGGACGCCGCGACCATCGGCGTCACCTCCGGCGGCGCCATGCTGGTCAGGTCCGGCCGTCACCAGCTGACCCTGCCCTACCGCGACATGTTCGGCGCGGTCGCGCCGGGCGAACTCGTCGCCTACGCCGACAGCGCCGGGCTGGTGTCCATCGCGGTAAACGGCGGCGACGCGGCACGGCGGCTCGGCCTGCCGACCGGCGCCCGGGTAACGATCACGGCGATACCGCAAACTATTCCGTAATGGTTCATTCCGTGACCCGCCGCAGCGTGGCACGATTGCATAGGCCGGGTCGGAACATCACCGCCGCGGGCCAGCTCGGCCAGCCTCGGAGGAGATATCTGACCTAGTGTCACAGCGATCGCACCGCAGCACCCTGACGCCGTTCGCCTCAGGGCTGACTGCGGTCATTGCCGTATTCGGGGTCGTCGGGAGCGTTGGGGTCTTCGGGACGACGCCTGCCTTCGGTGTGGCCGGCGGCGTTTCGGCGTCGGCGGCGGGTAACCCCGTGCGCGCCCAGGAGTGGTGGCTGGACAGCCTGAACGTGACCCAGGCGTGGCACACGACGCAGGGCGCCGGAGTCACCGTCGCCGTGCTCGGCACCGGGGTCGCCGCCCGCCACCCGGACCTGGCCGGCGACGTGGTCACCGGACCCGACTACACCGGTTCCGGCCGCACGCCGGACGGATCGTTCTGGGGCGTCGACGGCACCCAGGTGGCCAGTGTCATCGCCGGCCACGGGCACGGCCCCGGCCGCCAGTCCGGCATCGTCGGGGTCGCGCCCGCCGCGAGGATCCTGTCCGTCCGGGTCAACCTGGAATTCAACGACCCGCTCAATTCCGACCAGGCCGTGACCCGGCGGCTGCCCGCCGCCATCGCCGACGGCATCACCTACGCGGTCAACCACGGGGCGCGGGTCATCGACCTGCCGCTGGATCCGGGGACGTTCGGGCTGGCGGGCGGCGAAGACCCGGCCGCGGCCGGCGGCAGCCGCGCCGAGCAGGCGGCCGTCGCCTACGCGCTGCGCAAGAGCGTGGTGCTTGTCGCCCCGGCCGGCGATGACGGCGACGGCCCCGGCCTGGTGAACTACCCGGCCGCCTACAACGGTGTCATCGCGGTCGGCGCGGTCAGCCGCAGCGGGAGCCTCGCCCCGTTCAGCAGCAGGCGCTCGTACGTGACCCTGACGGCCCCCGGGGTCAATCTGACGGCCGCGACACCGCCCGCTGGCTACGCCGGGGTCAGCAGCACCAGCGCGGCCAGCGGCATCGTGGCCGGCGTGGCCGCCCTGCTGCTGGCCAGGTTCCCGCACCTCACCGTGGCCCAGGTCACCCAGGCCCTGACCAAGAGCACGGTCACGCCCGGCGGCACGGCCGCCGCGGACCACGCGAGCGGGCCGGGCACCGGCCACGGCACCGTGGACGCGGCCCGGGCGGTCACCCTGGCGGCCCTCATCACCTCGGCCGGCGCGGCGACCCCGACTCCGACTCCGACCCCGACCCCGACCACGCCGCGTCCGCCGTCCAGGTCAGCGGGCGCTGGCCGGGCCGGCGCCTCCGCGCACCGGGCCGACGTCGGCGCGCTCGCCGGGTCGCTCGTCCGTGACGTCGTGGCCGGCCTCGGCGTGCTCATCGTGCTGGTCATTGTGCTGATCCTGGTCATGAGGTCGCGGCGCAGACGGACCGAGCCTGTCGGCTCTGGGTCTTTGGGCTCTGGGTCTTTGGGCTCTGGCCCGGCCGGAACTCAGAGACCCGGCCGGAACCAAAAGCCCCAGAGATCTCAGAGGCCCCAAGGATTCCGAGGAACTCAGGGAACGCGGGGGCAGCACGAACACCGCCGAACCGACCGCGCCCCAGCGGCCAGCCAGGAGGCGACCGGCCCCAGCACTACGGTCCGGCGCCCCCAGCTGGCGCCGCCCGGCGCGCCCCTCACGCCCGGCGCGCTCGGTGCCCCCCTCACGCCCGGCGCGCTCGGTGCGCCCGGTACCCCCGGCGCGACCGGATGGCCGGCCCCCGGGGGCTGGCAAGGCGGCGGCCTGGGCGAGATCGCCCACCCCCCGGGTCCGCCCACGCATCCGGTCATCGCGCCGGTCCCGAGGACCGCGAACCCGATGCGGGGCAGCCGGAACACGGCCGACGCCAGCCCGCCCTGGGCACCCGCACCGGAACCCGATCGGACCAGCGGCCCGTTTCCTGTCGCTTCGGCCGGTTCGTTCGCGCCGCCACCAGGCTCCGGCCTCCGGGTACCCAGGGACGTACCCCGGCCACCCGCCTTCACGACTCAGCCACCCGGCCCCGGCACCCCGCCCGTCCCGCGCGACCCCGGCACTCCCGCCGACCCGCGCGACCCCGGCACTCCCGCGGTCCCGCGCGGCTTCGACACCCCGGCCATCGCGCGCGACCCCCGCACCCCGGCCGCGCCGGGGCCGGGCGACCGCCCGGATGTCACGAAGGCGGCCACCGGCGCGGATGTGACGGAGGCGACCACCGACCCGGACATCACCCCAACCGGCGGCGGGCCGCAGGCGGCGGGGCCGGCCTACGGCCCGGACATCCCGACCCGGCAGAGCGTGGACTTCGCCGCGGCTCCGGTGGCGACCAGCTACCCCGGCCCGGACCCGCCCGCCGAAGACGCCACCATTGTTTACCCGCGCGACGCCGGGTCTTACCCGCGCGACGCCGAGTCCGCCGAGTCCGCCGCGGCGCATGGCTGGCCGCCTCCGGAGCCGGGCAGTGATGCAGTCGCCGACCCTGACACCGTCTGGGACCTGGCCGCTACGGACGTATTCCCGGTCGCTCCACCGCAGTCACCAGACGACGAAGCTCCCGGCGCCAGCTGAGCTGGCGCCGGGAGCGAACGCCCGGAGTGGCCTGAGGTCAGGCCGCCTCGGACACCGCCGAGGCCTCGGCGGGCCCGGTGCCCGCGGCGCTCTGCGCGGGCTCGAGCGCCAGCCGCAGCACCTCGCGGACATCACCGACCGTGTGCACCTCGAGCTTCGCGAGCACCTCGGCCGGCACATCGTCCAGGTCGGGCTCGTTCCGCTGCGGGATCAGGACCGTGGTGATCCCGGCCCGGTGGGCGGCAAGCAGCTTCTGCTTGACGCCTCCGATCGGCAGCACCCGCCCGGTGAGGGACACCTCACCGGTCATCGCCACGTCGGACCGCACCGGCCGCCCGGACAGCAGCGACGCGAGCGCGGTGGTCATCGTGACGCCTGCGCTGGGACCGTCCTTGGGCACCGCGCCGGCCGGCACGTGCACATGGACGCCGCGGTCCTTCAGCTCGCCGACCGGAAGGTCGAGCTCGACCCCGTGCGACCGCAGGTAGGACAGCGCGATCCGAGCCGACTCCTTCATCACGTCGCCGAGCTGGCCGGTGAGCGTGACTCCGGTCTCGCCGGTTTCGCGGCCGGCCAGGGATGCCTCGATGAACAGCACATCCCCGCCCGCACCGGTCACCGCGAGCCCAGTCGCCACGCCCGGCACGGCCGTCCTGCGCTCCGGCCCAGCCAGGCTCGTCTCCGGCGTGAACCGGGGACGGCCCAGGTAGTCGCGCAGCTCAGCCACGCCGACGGTGACCGGCAGCGTGATCTCGCTCAGTGCCAACTTCGCCGCGACCTTGCGCAGTATGCGAGCGATGGACCGCTCGAGCGAACGCACCCCCGCCTCCCGCGTGTACTCGGCCGCGATCAGACGCAGCGCGCCCTCGTCGACCGTCACCTCCTCGGCGTTCAGGCCGGCCTTGGACAGCTGCCTGGGCAGCAGGTGATCCCGGGCGATGAGGACCTTCTCGTCCTCGGTGTACCCGTCCAGCTGAACCAGTTCCATCCGGTCAAG
>PMST01000634.1 GCA_003168295.1 Actinomycetota bacterium | reverse complement strand
AGCAACTTCGTTGATCCTCGCCAGCTCTTTCCTTACCCTGGGGTCTGGCTAGCCGAAACCAAAACCTGCAGCCGAAACTGCAGGCTGCGAGCTCGGTCCGGCTCGCAGCTTAACCAGCCGTGGGGGTTGGGGGCTCCCCCTCGGTTCTCGGCAAGGGATTCCTGTCCGTTGTTCTGGGTGATTGGCAGCCTGGCCCAGCAAGTGCCGCCGAGCAGCACTTGGGATGATTCATCTGGCCGCGTCGGCCTGGGCGCAAGTCCGTGGGAATGACGGGAACTCGCCAAACGGAGTTCCGTCGGTCTCATGGAGGGGCTCCAGGCGCTTTGGCGTGCGTGAATGCCGATGGCCTCATTGCGTGCAAGGCAATGCCCAGGCGGATCGGCGGTCCGGGTGGCCGGCGCGGGGGAACTGACCGGACAGCCGGTGACAGCACGGGAGTGGATGGCCGCGCCAACTGCGATGGCGGGGGTGTGCTCCAGTCGGGGAGGGCGATATTCGTGTCCAGGATCTTGGTGGTTGATGACGAGCCAGACCAGCGCTTCATCCTCCGGAGGATCTTCGAGGAGGCCGGGCATGAGGTGGCCGACGCGGGTCACGGGGCAGCGGCCCTGGAGTGCGTGCGCAGGTCGCGGCCAGAGCTGGTGGTGACGGACATGATGATGCCGGTGATGGACGGGCGCGAGCTGATCCGCCGCCTGCGTGCCGACCCGGCCACCGCACGGATCCCTATCCTCGCCGTAACCGGGAACGGCGAGCTCGCGGGCGCCGCCGATGCGCTGCTGGCCAAGCCCTACCAGCCAGGCCAGGTCCTGGCCGCGGCGAACATCCTGCTGGCAAGCTAGGGAGACGGAACGTGAATCGACTGCTAACCGGGGTTCCCGGCCTCGACGTGGTACTCGGCGGGGGGCTTGAGCCTGGCTCGGTAACGGTGCTGGCCGGGGCGCCCGGCACCGGCAAGACGATCCTGGCCCAGCAGATCTGCTTCGCCAACGCCGCCACAGCCCGGCGGGCCATCTACTACACGACCATCTCGGAGCCGCATGCCAGGCTCGTCAGGCACCTGGCGCCGTTCAGCTTCTTCGCCCCCGAGAAGCTGGGACCGGAGGTGGAATACATCCACCTTGGTGATCTCATCCGCGGCGACCGGCCCAGCCCGATGCAGCCGCTGGTCTCCGAGGTGGTGCGCAAGACGATAGAGGAGCAGCCGGTCCTGGTGGTGATCGACAGTGCCAAGGCGCTGCGCGACTTCGCCGGGTACCGCGAGCTGCGGCTGGCGTTCTACGACCTGACCAGCCAGATGGCCCACACCAATGCGGCACTGCTCCTGCTCGGCGAGTACACGCCCGGGGAGATGGCCTCCGGGGTGGAGTTCTCTCTGGCCGACGCCATCATCCAGCTCGCGTATGAACCCCGCGAACCGGTCGACCGGCGCTGGGTCCGGGTGATCAAGATGCGCGGAACCCACCACCTGGAGGGCAAGCACACCTTCCGCATCACCACCTCCGGAGCCGAGGTCTACCCCCGCATCGAGACCCTCGACGCCGGCCAGGCCGCGAATGTCACCGGCCGGATCGACAGCGGGATACCCGGCCTGGACACCCTGATGAACGGAGGGATCAGCTCCGGCGAGGCCACGGTCATCCTCGGACCTTCCGGCGCCGGCAAGACGATCTTCGGGCTGCGCTTTATCACCGAAGGCCTCCTGCGCGGGGAGCAGTGCCTGTACGTCACCTTCCAGGACACCGCCGACCAGCTGATCAAGATGGCGGCCGGGTTCGGCTGGGATCTCGCAGCGGCCCAGACCAGCGGGCAGCTCGTCGTCCACCACGTTCCGCTGGGCGAACTGGACCTGGACATGCTTACGTCACGCATCCGCAGCGACCTCGCCGACGGCCCGGTCCACCGCGTCGTTATCGACAGCCTCGCCGAGCTGGTCCTCGCCGCCCGAGAGACAGAACGTTTCCTGGCCTATGCACGCAGCCTGACCGGGCTGATCCGCGCCGCGGGCGCCTCGCTGGTGATCACCAGCGAGACCACCGCGCTCGGCCCCGCCCCGGAACCGGCCGGAGGAGGAGTCACGTTCCTGTTCCATAACCTGATCCAGCTGCGCTACATCGAGCTGAACTCCGCGACCGGCCGCGCGCTGAACATCGTCAANNTGGAAGGAGTCACCGGAGCGCTCGGCTGGAGCGCCTTGCGAGCGGCCGACGCCATCCGGTGAACCGTGCTGGCGCTGCGGTCGGCCGCGCACCCGCTTTCCCGGTTATCCACCGACTTGGGCACCCATCAGGCTGGATAGCTGGGTCGGATTGCCCTGAAAACAAGGGTCATTTGACTCCGTTCTGCCGCATCTTAGTCACGTATTGTGGTCATAGAACTACATAGGATGACCTGCTCAAGGAGACTCACGCCCGCGCCAGCACGCTGGACGGCGTCATCACAACCTGGAACTTCTCGGCGGAGCGGATCTATGGCTGCCGGGCCGAGGAGATAATCGGGCATTCCGTCTCGCTCCCGATACCGCCGGGTCTTCCTGACCAGATGGACGAGGTCATGGACCGGGTCCGCGCCGGTGAGCGGGCTGACCACTATGAGACCAGGCGGCGCAGGAAAGATGGCGCCACCATCGCGGTCTCGCTCAGCAACAGGGAGCAACAAGCCGCATCATGGACTGTTGTAACATATAGTGATGACAGGGTNNCGGGGAACCGTCCAGGCGCACGGGATCAGGCAGTGGTGGCTCGACCGGTCCCTGCGGGCGAAGGGCCTGATCGTAGTCGCGGTGCCGTTGATCGCCCTGATGGGTCTCATCTCGGCGAACCTGCTGCTCCAGCAAAATGAGAGTAGTGAACGCAGCATCAGCACCAGCGCCCGCAACCTGGACAGCGCGGCCACCCAGGTTCTCGCCGACGTGGTGAACGCGGAAACGGGTATCCGCGGCTACGCCGCGACCCGCGACCCGGTCTTCCTCGCCCCTTACACCCTCACGCTGACCCGGATCGGCGCCGAACGCACATCGTTGCGGCACACGGCCGCCATAGCAGGGGTCGGCCGCCAGCAGCAGACGCTGGACGCCATCACGGGCCAGGTCCTGGTCGAACTGGCGCAGCTACGCTCGGCCATCAGCGACGGTACCTCGGCCCCGAACCTCCTTCCGGCGCTGCTCAACGAAAAGGCCACCACGGACCGGCTGCGCACCCAGGTCGCCGCTCTCACCGCCGGTCCTGCGGCCCTGGTCACCGTCGAGCACAACAAGCTCACCACGCTGCAGACCAGGATCGAGTTGCTCGACATCGCCGGCCTGGTGCTGGCGCTGCTCGCCGGGCTGGCCGGCGTCGCCCTGTTCACCTCGGGCATCGCGAGCCGGGTCCGCATGAACGCGGAGAACGCGCGCCGGCTGGGCGAGGGACTGCCGATCGAGCCGGCTTTCGCTGCGGGTGACGAAATCGGTCTCGTCTACAAGTCACACCTCAGGGCCGAACAGCTGCTGGCCGGACGGGCCGCCGACCTGATAGCGGCCAGGGATGCGGCCATGAGGGCAACCCAGGCGAAGAACTCGTTCTTGTCCAGCACGAGCCACGAGCTGCGGACCCCGCTGAACTCCATCCTCGGCTTCGCGCAGCTCCTCCAGATGTCTGAACTCAGCGAGGAAGACAGCGACGGCGTCACGCGGATACTCGGTGCCGGACGCCACCTGCTCGCGCTCATCAACGAGCTCATTGACATCGCCCGGATCGAATCGGGTGACCTGGGCCTGTCTGTGGAGCCGGTCTTGGTCCGCCCGGTGATCGAGGAGGCCTGCCGGCTCATGGCGCCGATTGCCGCCGAGCGCTCGATCCGGATCATCAGGGACCGCGTGTATCCGGCCCTGGCGGTCTTCGTCGACCGGCAGCGGCTGGCCCAGATCCTGGTCAACCTGATCTCCAATGCCGTCAAGTACAACCACCGGGACGGCAGCATCACGATCTCCTGCGCCGAAGATGGCACCGGCCAGGTCAGCATCGTGGTCACCGACACCGGGCCGGGCCTGGCGGCAGATGACCTGGAGCGGATCTTCATCCCGTTCGAGCGCCTCGGCGCCGAACGGACCGAGGTCGAGGGCACCGGGATCGGGCTGCCCCTGGCCCGGGCCCTCACCGAGGCCATGGGAGGCCACCTGACCGCATCAAGCGTCCTTGGCCAGGGAGCGGCTTTCACCGTCAACCTTCCCCGCGCCGCGGACCTGATCCAGGTCCCGGCCCCCAGCCCCGCGCCAGCGTCACCGGCGGCCAGACCGCACGTCCCGGCCGCCGGCCTCCGCGTTCTCTACATCGAAGACAACCCGGCGAACGTCGAGGTGGTAGCCCGGTTCCTGAGGAGCAGGCCGGAGATGCGGCTACTGTCCGCGATATCTGGCCGGGCCGGCCTCGAATGCGCCGTCCGGGAGATACCCGACCTCATCCTGCTCGACCTGAACCTGCCCGACCTGCACGGAGAGGAGGTACTCAACGAACTCAAGGCTGACCCGGCCACCGCCGCCATTCCCGTGATGGTCCTTTCTGCTGACGCCTCCCGCGGCGTCATCCATCGCCTGCTGGCCGGCGGTGCGTTCGCCTACCTCACCAAGCCCGTCGAGCTCGCCGAGCTCGGTGAACTGCTCGACAGCTTCGCCTGGCTCCAGGACCAGCGGGCGCGGCCAGCGATCCCGATCGTGCCAGCATGAGTGTTCAGGAGCCTGCAAAGGGGAGCAACGTCGCCTGGCCTCACGAAATCCGATCCTGTTGCCACCTTAAGTAACTGCTACAATACAAACTGTGACACTGTCCACATCGCTGGCACCGCCGGTCGACGCCGCATTCGTCGCGCTGCTTGAGGCGGTTCCTGACGCGATGGTGTGCATCGCCACCGACGGCCGGGTCGTCCTGGTCAACGCCGAGGCGGAGCGACTGTTCGGCTACAAGCGCGAGGAGCTTATCGGCGAGCCGGTCGAGATCCTGGTCCCGGAGGGGTCTCGCGCGGCGCACCCGGGACATCGGGCCGCGTTCCTCGCGGACCCGCGGCACCGGCCGATGGGCGGGGACATGCCGCTGGCCGGCCGCCGCTACGATGCCAGTACCTTCCCGGCCGAGATCTCTTTGTCCGCGATCGACACCGGTGCGGGCATCATGGTCGCCGCGGCCATCCGGGACATCACCGGGCAGCTCCGGCTGAGGGATCTTGAGCGTTCCAGTCAGAGCCTGGACAGTTTCATCTACTCGGTATCCCACGATCTGCGGGCCCCGCTGAGGGCGCTCAGCGGGTACAGCGGGGCCCTGCTCGAGGAGTACGGGAAGAGTCTCGACGAGGAAGGCCGCGAGTACGCCGAGCGGATCGTCGCCGCCAGCGAGCAGATGGCTCGGCTGATCGATTATCTGGTACAGGTTTCGCGTAACTCGCGGGCCGAGTTGCAACTGCAGTCGTTTGATGTCGGCGAGGAGGCGGCCCGGATCGCCGCGGAACTCCAGAGTGGAGAACCAGGCCGCCACGCCCGTTTCGTTATCGCCAGGCCCGTCCCGGCCTTGGCGGACCGCCGGCTCATCCGCACGGTCCTGGAAAACCTGCTGGGCAACGCCTGGAGGTTCACCTACGGCCGGGACGATACGTTGATCGAGTTCGGAGCGGCACCGGGCGGGGACGCCTCCATGTGCTATTACGTGCGCGACAACGGCGCCGGATTCGATCCCGAGTACGCAGGCAAGCTGTTCCAGCCGTTCCAGCGGCTGCATCCGGCCCGCGACTTCCCCGGCACCGGCACCGGCACCGGCCTGGCCATCGTGCGGCAGATCGTGGAACTCCACGGCGGCCGGATCTGGGCCGAGGGCGCCGTCGGGGCGGGCGCGACTTTCTACTTCACCCTGGACGGTAAGGAAAGCGCATGACTACTCCCACCATCTTGCTGGTAGAGGACAATCCCGACGACGAGGCGCTGACGCTGCGGGCCTTCAAGAGAAGCAACATCCGCAACGAGATCACCGTAGTGCGAGACGGCGCCGAGGCTCTGGGGTACCTCTTCCCCGATGACGACGTCACGCCGAGCCCGGCTCTGATCTTGCTCGACTTGAACCTCCCGAAGATCGGCGGGCTGGAGGTTCTGCGCAGGATGCGCGCCGACGACCGGACGGCGCTGATCCCGGTAGTCGTCCTGACCAGCTCGAAACTGGAAGAGGACATCCTGGACAGCTACCGCAACGGCGCCAACGCCTACGTGCGAAAGCCGGTCAAGTTCTCCGACTTCACCGAGGCCGTCAACGCCCTCGGGGTGTTCTGGCTGCTCATGAACGAGCCCGTACCCAGCCACGGGTCGGAACCTCCGATAGAGGTGGGACATTCATGAGCAGCGAGCCTCAGCGCGACCAGCCGGAGACGACCCTGCTGGAAACGGGCCAGCCGGAGGCGGGCCAGCCGGAGACAATCACCGTCCCGGCCCAGGCGAACGCCGTGACCGCAGGCCAGGCAGTCCCACCGGGACGGCACACCCGCATCCTGATCCTGGAGGACGAAGCCTGGGACGCGGCGCTGGCCCAGCGCCTGCTGACCGGCGCGGGCCTTCAGCTTACGGCCGTCGTCGTTGACACCAAGGCGTTGTTCATCGAGCAACTGGCCGCCTTCCGGCCAGAGGTCATCCTGTCCGACTATCACCTGCCCGGCTTCTCCGGCCAGGAGGCACTCAAGATCGCTCAGGAAATGGCTCCGGACATACCGTTCATCATCTGGTCCGGTGTGCTCGGCGACGAAGCAGCGGTCGAGCTCATCAAGCAGGGAGCCACCGATTACGTCCTCAAGGACCGGCCCGCGCGGCTGCCCACCGTCATCCTGCGCGCGCTGGCCGAGGCCGAGCGACAGACGCGGCTAGCCCAGCTCGAAGACCAGCTGACGGAGGCCCAGCGCCTGGCCAGCCTCGGCCAGCTCGCCGCGGCCGAAGAGGTGATGACCCACGTCCGGGAGCTCCTCAGCACTGCCCGCGGCGAAGCAACAGGCGGCCCGAGCCTGACGGTGACCACGCCGGCCGCAGAACCCCTCTCCTCCTGAGGGGGATGAGGGTTCTGAGAGGCAAACAGCCTACCGATCTGTCGCATTAAGTAATGGATCAGTTACTTATTGTGGTATCTTTGACCTCAGAGGCCCGTTCACGTTGTGCATCGCTTGAAGTTTCCGATGTTGCCGGGAGTTGCCTGGGCCTGGCGAAGTCTGGTCAGCATTTCATCGTGGTTCGCGGAGGCCGGCCCAGTCGGACGGGTGATCCCTTGCGCGTGGCGGATGCTTCGCCCCGCGTGCGGCTTGTGGCCGTGGCCGGGCTTGGGGCGGGGATGGAGAACCATGCTGATCCAAGGGCAAGACAAGGTGCGGCTGGCGTCCGCGGACGCGCAGGCCACAGCGCCTTCGGCCGCATCTGACGGCCCGGCGGGCACGGCATCGCTCAGCGAACGGGCGCTGGATGCGATCGTCGTGGTGGGGGGCCTGCTGTGCATCGGCGTGGGCCTGACCGTGATCGTGGCCTGGTTTGCGCGGGCTACGGTCATTTTGACCTTCGGCAGCAAGAATCCAATGTCGTTCAACACCGCGCTGGCCTTCGCGGTGACCGGGGTCGCGCTCGTCGCGCTGGCCAGGAAGCGGCCCAGGGCGGCGCTTGTGGCGGGTCTGTTCGATGCGGTCATGGGCCTGACGGTGCTGGCCGAATACTTCTTCCACCGCAGCCTCGGCATCGATCAGCTGATCGTGAAGGCCTATATCGCCCCGCCAGACGTGATCCCCGGAAGGGGCGCAGGCAATACCGCGGTGTGCCTGGTGCTGGTCGGTGCGGGCCTGCTGGTGTGGGGTCCATGGCGCCGCCGCCGGCAGCCGGCCGTGCTGGTCGCGACGGCCTGCGTCATCGGCGTGATTGCGTCAGTAGCGGCCTTCGGGTACGCCACAGGTAACCCCACGGCTTACGGCTGGTGGCACGTGTCCGCCATGGCCTTCCTCACCGCGGTGAGCCTGCTCGTGCTGGCGTTCGCCCTGCTCACCGCGGCCTGGCGGGACTCCCTGACACGTCACGCGGGCCTGCCCGTCTGGCTCCCGATGCCGGTCGGGGCGCTGGTTCTCGGCCTGGCCATATGCCAGGCCATCGTGGGCCGGGCCGTGGCCACCGAGCGTATCTCCCAGAGCACCTTCACCAGCGCCGCCACGGTCCTCGGGCTGATCCTGGCGGCGTCGGCGGGGCTGGTGGTCTGGCTGGCGCAGCGGGCGGAGGGGCGGCGCCGGGCGGCCGTGGCCATCGCGGGACGGCGGGCCGAGGCCGAGCGAGAGACGCGGGAAAGCGAGAACCGGCTGTTCCAGTTCCTGGACGTCATGCCGGTCGGCGTGTTCATCGCGTCGCCGGGCGGCCGGCCCTACTACACCAGCGACGAGGGCGAACGCCTGCTGGGCCAGGGCGTCGTGCCTGGCATCGGCGGCGATGACCTGGCCAGGTCCTACCGTCTTTTCCAGGCCGGCACGGATCGGCCGTACCTGACCAGGAACCTGCCCCTCGTCCGGGCCCTGCAAGGCCTCCGGACGCACATCGACGACATGGAGATCCACAAGCCGGATGGTTCCGTGACGTCCCTCGAGGTCTGGGGGCGCCCGGTATACGGGGCGGGCGGAGAGATCGACTTCGGGATCATCGCGATGGCCGACCCGTCAGAACGCCTGGCCAAGGAGAAGATCATCGCCGGCCAGGCCGCGCTGCTCGAACTGGCCTACGACGCGATCTTCGTCCGGGACCCGGACGGTCGTATCACCTACTGGAACGCGGCCGCCGAGCAAGCCTACGGCTTCACCCGGGCCGAGGCGGTCGGGCAGGTCGCCCACGTCATGCTCAGCACCCAGTTCCCCGCGCCGCTGGCCAGCATCGAGGCCATCGCGTCCGAGCGCGGCCGCTGGGACGGCGAACTTACCCACCGGTGCGCCAACGGGCAGTCCATCATCGTGGAGAGCCGCTGGGCGGCGCAGCGCGGGCCGGGCGGGTCGCTGCTCGGATTCATGGAGATCAACCGTGACATCACGTCCCGCAAAGACGCCGAACGCGAGGCACTCCGGCAAGTCGCGAAGATCCAGGCCCTGAACGCAAGCCTGGAACAGCGCGTGCAGCAGCGCACCGTGCACCTGGAGCGGGCCAACAAGCAACTGACGGCCTTCACCTACTCGGTCGCCCACGACCTGCGAACCCCGCTGCGAGGGATCAGCGGGTTCGCCGAAGCCCTGGTCGAGGAGTACGGCGACCTGCTCGACGAAACGGGACGCGGGTACGCCGGGCGCATCCAGGCGGCCAGCGGGCGGATGGACATCGTGCTCGATGACCTGCTGCACCTGTCGTGGGTGTCCCGAGCCGAGATGAACCTCCAGGACACCGACCTCAGTGCCGAAGTCACCGCCATCTGCGACCGGCTACGCGCGGATGACCCCGACCGCCACATCCGGGTGACCGTCCAGGACGGCGTCCGCGCTACCGCGGACCGCACCCTGATCCGGACCGCCCTGGAGAAGTTGCTGGAAAATGCCTGGAAGTTCACCGCTGGCCGCGAGAACCCCACCATCGAGTTCGCCGCCACTAATGTCGACGAGGTCCCCCTCTGCTGCTACGTACGCGACAACGGGGCCGGCTTCGACCCCGCCTACGCGGACAAGCTGTTCCAGCCCTTTCAGCGGCTGCACGGCGCCAGCGAGTACCCAGGCGCCGGCATCGGGCTGGCCAGCGTCCAGCGCATCATCGACCGCCACGGCGGGCGCGTCTGGGCCGAAGGCGCCGTCGGCAGCGGTGCCACCTTCTACTTCACCCTCGACGCGAAGGACACCCTCACCAACGACCAGCCGGTCCCGCTGGCGCAGGACAGCCCCGAAGCCTCACTATCCCCGGCCGTAAACCTGGACTTTCAGCCACGCTCAGCTCTTAGGCAATTACAATGAATGCCCCTTTCGACCCGCCCGGCCCTGTGAGCTACGGCACCCTGGACACCCATGCGGATTCAGCGTCTTCTACTGGGCCCACGACGTCCACCTGTGGGACGGAACGGTTCCGTTCGCGCGGTACGCCGCGATGATCGCCACGGAGCAGGGCGAGGGGAGAGCGCGGGCGGGTGGTACCGTCCGTTCCGAAAAAAATATTTAATGCCGAACGGCCCTGGTACCACGGGCCGGGCACCCTGACTTGCGGAGGACTGCGTGCCGGCTGACCGGCTCAACGCGAGCCGGATCGCCGGATACCGGACCCAGTTCGCCGGATTGTTCCGTCACGGCACGGTACCGACCCGGCCGGTGATCTACTGGCTCGCCGCGAACGACTCCACCACCGCCGCGTAGCCGGACACGGTCGAATCGACGTTGAAGCGCCGGACGTCTTCGATGTTGGCCTCGGCTATCTCGAACCTGGTCGCGGCCGGGGCCAGATGCCGCAGCGCCTCGGCGTAGTGCGCCGGGTTGTAGCCGGCCACCACCACGCCATTGCGGCCGTGGGTCACGATGCCCGCACCGACGCAATCGGAGACGATGACCGGCAGCCCGGCGACCATGGCTTCGATGACGACCAGCCCGGAGCTTTCGTAGCGGGTCGGGAAGATGAACAGGTCGGCGTTGCGGTAGACCTCGGCCATCCGGTCCGGGGGAATGACCCCGAGCCAGTCCACCCCCTCGGTCGGCTTCCCCGCCGGGACCCCGACGACCCGCAGTCGCAGCCCGGGCAGGTCCGCCCGGGCCTCCGCCACGGCGGCCATGGCCACGTCGAGGCCCTTCCGGTAGCCGGTCTGGCCCACCCAGAGCGCATTCAGCCCGGTCACCGCGGTCCGCACCAGGTTGCGGGCCGGCCGGGCCAGATGGTCCTGAATCGTGACGTCCAGCGAGTTATCGATGATGCTCACGGGGGCGCGGAGGCCATACAGGGAGCGGAGGCAGTCCTCGACCTGCTGGTGCACGGCGACATGCGCGTCAGCGACCAGGGCGTACCGCTCCCCCATGGTCCGCAGCCGGGCCAGCGCCCGGGCGAGCGGGTGACCCGGGCGGCGCAGCCGCAGGCGCGGTACCGGGCCGACTCCGTGCCACACGGCGATGAGCGGCGGGGCGCCTTGCCGCCTGCGCAGCCAGCGGATCCCCCACAGCACCTCAGGACAGTGCACGAAGACGACATCCGCGGTGCTCCCGCGCAGCTTCCGGCCGAGCCGGAAGGCGGCCAGGACATCGGAGAACCCGTCCATCCCCTCGATTCGGCTGCCTGCCTTGAACGCCGAGACGATGTCCACCCGCCATTCGGGACGGACCCGGGCCAGTTCCCGCACCACTCCCACCACGACACGCTCCACCCCGCCGATCTCGGTGGGATCGCGCCGGGTCGCCATGACGATCGTGAGCGGGCGGCCTGGCCGGTCCGGGCTGGCCTCGGGCTGAGGTGTCATTGTGCCACTCCTTGGTGTGTGCCGGCCCTTGTACGCGCGCCGGTTCTGGTGCGCTGGGTCACGATCCGCGGCCACCGGGCAACAAAGGACGACAGTCGCCACTCGCCGAATGCGATGCGGCGGATCTGGGCCGAGGACAGCACGGTGACGCGATGCCGGCGGGCGGTAAGACCGGTAGCAAGCCTGTCAATGTAGGCAGAGATCCCGAAGACGATAGGCGGGGCCTCAGAGGTCATGATCAGGATGTCGAGTGGGCGCCGAAAGGGCACGGCGCTTTCGACGGCTCGTTCGGCCCGCAGATAGCTAGTCATTTCATATCACGCAAGCCGACTCGGCGCATATCACGCAAGCCGACTCGGCGCGGACCGCGGGTGCTCGCGCCCGCACCGCTTCGGTTCATGACGCACGGTTGCCTGGCCTGCCCAGGATCCACCGGGTCCTGTGCTCGGAATCCGCCACGGGCAGTTCAGTCCCGCCGTGCTCGCGAGCCCCGGAAAGCCCGCAGACGGAGATTTCTCTCTTACGCGCCAAGCGTGCCGATGCCATGCGAATTGCCCCATTTACCGGGACCCCTTTCCGGGCGATTATCGGCTCATCCTGGAAAGCGCGATTCTCAGCCGAGGAGCTAACCCGAGTTTTTCCCCGCCAAAGCCGCCGATTCCCACGCCCCTATGCCGACCGCTTCATAGCAGCCTAGTACGCCAATTAGCCATTGTCGCAACAACTACTAAATATGGACGTGCGGATTGGTTGCTCTGACATCTAAATCGCGAAATATGCGGCACTAAGGCGAGATACCTAAAATGCCTTGCTAAGATATCGAGGCAGCGAGCACTTATCGCATCACATTCGCCGGGCGCTCGCGCAGTCCGGGTCGGCGTGGTTCTGGGCGGCGCGGTCNNACGATGACGAAGCCAGCCGTGTTGAGGTTGAAACGGGACACCAGGCCCCAGAAGCCGTGGTGCAGGCCCTTGATCTCCTGCGGCAGCAGGCTGAGGGTCTCGATCGCGCCGATGAAGAAGCAGATGATCACCGAGAGCCCGGTGATGGCGAGGTTGTAGTACACCTTGCGGACCGGGTTGAAGAAGGCCCAGCCGTAGGCCAGGTTCATGAACAGCCCGTCGGTGGTGTCCATCAGCGTCATCCCGGCGGTGAACAAGACCGGCAGGCAGCCGATCGCGTACCAGGGGATGTGCTGGGATGCCAGCAGCGCGGTCGTGGCCAGCAGCGCCACCTCGGTCGCGGTGTCGAAACCCAGCCCGAACAGCACCCCGACCGGGTACAGCTGCCACTCGGCGGTGATCGCCTTCATCCAGCGGCCGAAGAACCGGTAGAAGAACCCGCGGGCTTGCAGCTGCCGCTCCAGCTCGGCCTCGTCGTAGTCCCCGCGCCGCATCGAGGCGAAGATCCGCACGATCCCGGCCAGGATGACCAGGTTCAGCAGCCCGATCAGGAACAGGAACGACGCCGAGACCAGCGTGCCGAAGAACCCCCCGAACCGCTCCAGGGACGAGCCGCTGTCCGAGACCGCGGAAAAGACCGTCTTCTCCGCCACCACGATGCCGGCCCCGATCGCGACCACCACCGTGGAGTGGCCCAGGGAGAAGAAGAAACCGAACCCGAACGGCCGCGGCTGCCCGGTCCCCTGCCGCTCGCCCAGCACCTTGCGGGTGGTGTTATCGATCGCGGAGATATGGTCAGCGTCGAACGCGTGCCGCAGCCCCAGCGTGTACGCCAGCACCGCCACCCCGAGCCCCAGCCCCCGGTAGTGCGACGGCAGCACGAACGCGAACAAGACCACGAACCCGGCCACATGCAACCCGGCGATCACGCCGTACATCGCGAACACCCGGGCTCGCTCTTGCGGGGTCATCGCGGCGAACGACTGCCGGACCAGCCGGCCCAGCCGCGGCGAGCGCGGCTTGGTCATAACGGCCACGGTCCCCCCACGGTCAGCGAAAACACCCGACGACACTTCAGTAACACGATAATTTAATTGCGAATTACTTGCAAGTACTTGGAGGACGCAGCTGGGTCTTGCTGCGGACCGGATGTTATCCGGGGGCCGTGTGATGCGTAACCGCACCCTGTAGAGCGGTCCTGTCCCGCGAAGATCCGGGATGATTTTGGGCTTCGAGGAGAGTTTTGTGCACCCTGGTACCCACAATCATCCCTTAAGCCAAAATCTTCCCGGAAAGCCCTAAACCAGGTGGTAATGAGGGCAGGACGGGGTTCATGGGCCTTGTGGGGACAGTGCCGGGCGCTCGGGAGGCGCCGGATGCCCGCTGGGGCGGCGCGTGGCGGGTCGTCAGCTGGTGACGTCGGCTGAGGTGAAGCGGGCCCAGGCGAAGGAGCCGAAGATCAGCGTGTACACCGCGAAGGACAGCAGGCCGCGGAGCAGGGTGGAGGTATCGACAGGGACCCTGAGCAGGGAGTCGAACGACAGCCACCAGTGGGTCGGCAGGTACGGGCCGGCCGCCGCGAGCTGCGGCACGTTGTCGATCACCTCGCTGGCCACCACGAGGATCATGACGGTCGCGATGGCTCCGATGGCGTGTTCGGTCAAGGTGGAGACGGCCAGCCCGATCGCGCCGAGCGCGCCCATCGCCGCCGCCACGTACAAGGTGACGAACAGCAGCCGGAGCAGGCCGTCGGGCAGCGAGACCGTCGTCCCCGACAGCAGGGTCACCGGCCCGACCGGGAACAGCGCGGCGCCGGCGACCAGGGCTACCGCCGACACGATGAACGTCGCGGACAACCCGAACGTCACGATGACGGCGAACTTCACCACCAGCAGCCGGGTCCGCCCGGCGGGCACCGCGAGTAGGTAGCGCAGCGTGCCGTAGCCGGCCTCGCCGGCCACCGAGTCACCCGCCACCACCGCGACCACGACCGGCAGCACCAAGATAAGCAAGCTGCTCAGCGCGATGAAGGTGAGGAAAACGCCGTTGCCCGCCAGCTGGTTGAAGAACGCGGCCCCGGACTCGCTCCCGCCGCCTTGCCCGCCCTGCGGGTGCGGCGCCGCCAGGCGCAAGGCGATGCCGATGACGAGAGGGAACACGGCGGTCACCGCGAGCAGCAGCAGGTTCCGCCGGCGACCGAAGACCAGCCGCAGCTCAGAGGCGAAAAATCTAGGCACCGACATCGAAGCCTTCACCGGTGAGGCCCACGAACAGGTCCTCCAGGCTGGGCGAGGTGACCGCGAAGCCGCGGACCCCGATGCCAGCCTGGACAAGCTCGGCGCAGATCCGCTCCGGTGCGGCGTCGCCCAGCACCGCAGACACCTCGGCGATGCCCTGGCCCGACCCCGAGCCGGGTGCGGGCAGCAGGTCCGCCGCGGCGGGTGCAGGCGGCAGGTCCGCGGGCGCGGATACGCGGGTATCGGGTAGGCCCAGAGCGGTGAGCACCTTGATCGCTGCCTCGGGGTCGGCGGTCTGGACCGTGACCCGGGCGGCTCCCGTGCGGCGCAGTTCGGGGAGCGAGCCCTGGAAGACCAGGCGCCCGGACCGCATCACCCCGACGTGCGTGCAGATCTGCTCAACCTCGGCGAGCAGGTGCGAGGAGACGAACACGGTGGTGCCATCGGCGGCGATCTGCCTGATCAGCGCCCGGACCTCTCGGGTGCCCTGCGGGTCGAGCCCGTTGGTCGGCTCGTCGAGGATGATCAGGTCGCGGGGACGGAGCAGGCCCGAGGCGATGGCCAGCCGCTGTTTCATGCCGAGCGAGTAGTGCCGGTACCGCTTCTTCGCGGCCGAGAGCAGGCCCACCCGGTCAAGCGCGGTGTCGATCCGGGTCCGCGCTGTCTTCGGGTCGGCGGTCCGGTCCACGGCGTCGTACCGGGCCAGATTGTCCAGGCCGGTCAGGAACGGGTAGAAAGCCGGTCCCTCGACCAGCGAGCCGACCCGGTGCAAGACCTGGGTGGCGCCGTCCGGCATGCCCACGCCCAGCAGCGCCGCACTGCCCCCGGTCGGGAAGGCCAGGCCGAGCAGCATCCTGATCGTGGTGGTCTTGCCGGACCCGTTCGGGCCCAGGAAGCCGTACACCGAGCCGTCGGGCACGGCCAGGTCGATGTGGTCGACGGCC
>PMST01000428.1 GCA_003168295.1 Actinomycetota bacterium | reverse complement strand
GTTGAGCAGCAGGAACTCGTTGTGCATCCAGTATCTGACCCACGGATCGCCGTCGTCGAGGTAGGCCTCGGACTGCGCGATCTCGTTGACGTGGTGCAGCTCGCGGTGGTCGATGCCGCCGGTGTGCAGGTCGAAGTGCTCACCAAGCAGCGCCATCGACATCACCGAGCACTCCAGGTGCCAGCCGGGCGCGCCCCAGCCCCACGGGGAGTCCCAGCGCATGACCCGGCGGGCGCCGGGCTCCTCCGCCCGCCAGAGGGCGAAGTCGGACTTGTGCCTGCGGCCCTCGACCTGCTCCACCCGGGCGGCCTCGCGCTGGCCGGCGATGTCCATCAGCGCGAGGGTGCCGTAGCCGTCGGACTTGGTGGTGTCGAAGTACAGGCCGGACGGGATCTGGTAGGTGACCCCGCGCTCTTGCAGCCGCGTCGCGAACTCGATCATCTGCTCGACGTACTCGCTGGCGCGCGGGTACCGGTCGGCCGGCAGCACGTTCAGCGCCGCCATGTCGGTCATGAACGCGCGGGTGTAGAAGTCGGCGATGTCGGCGACCGAACGCCGCTCCTTCGCCGCCGCGACCTCGAGCTTGTCGTCGCCGGTGTCGGAGTCCGCGACCGCGTGCCCCACGTCGGTGATGTTGACCACGTGCCTGACCGGGATCTGCTTCCAGCGCAGCGCCCGGCGGAGCGTGTCCGCGAACACGTAGGGCCGCATGTTGCCCAGGTGCGGGAAGTAGTAGACGGTCGGGCCGCAGCTGTAGAGGCCGACGACATCGGCGGACGGCACGAAGTCCTCGAGCTGCCGTCCGAGCGAGTTATAGACCTTTAGCTGGTGACCTGTCACGCTGCCATGATATTGAACCCAAACCGGTAACGGGCGGAACCGGCCCGGCGACTCCGCCCGTTACGCTCAGTTAGTGGCCTACTCGTCGTAGAGGCCGGCGATCTCGGTCGCGTACTTCTGCGTGATGACCGGGCGGCGGCGCTTCAGCGACGGGGTGAGCTCGCCGGTCAGCGCGGTCCACTCGTCGGCCAGCACCGTGTAGCGGCGGACCTGCTCCGGCCGGGCGAGGCGGGAGTTCGCTTCGGCGACGCCGCGCTCGATCTCGGCCAGCACCTCGGGATTGGCCGCGAGCTCGGCCGCGGACTCGAACTCGATGCCGCGCTCGCGCGCCCAGCCCGGTGCCACGTCGGGGTCCAGGACCAGCAGCGCGGCCACGTACTTGCGCCGGTCGCCGATCGCGCAGGCCTGCCCGATCAGCGGGTGCCGTTGCAGCTCGTACTCGACCAGGGCGGGCGAGATGTTCTTGCCGCCGGACGTGATGAGCAGGTCCTTCTTGCGGTCGGTGATCTTGAGGAAGCCTTCGGCGTCGAGCTCGCCGATGTCGCCGGTGTGCATCCAGCCGTCGGCGTCGACCGCCTCGGCCGTCCGCTCCTTGTCGTGGTAGTAGCCGGTCATCACCAGCGGGCCGCGGACCAGCACCTCGCCGTCGTCGGCGATCCGGATCTCCACCCCGGGGTACGCCCGGCCGACGGCGCCGTTGCGGGAGTCGCCCGGCACGGCGATGGTGGCCGCGTTGCAGAGCTCGGACATCCCCCAGCCCTCGACGATCGGCAGCCCGAGCGCCTGGAAGAACTCGATGATGGCGGGATCGATGGGCGCGGCGCCGCTGGCCGCGAAGGCGCAGCGGTCGAGCCCGACCAGGGCCAGGATCGAGGACCTGGTCTCCTCCGGCAGCGCGCGGACGGCCGCGGGCGAGGCGTCGGGCACGGCCGGCCGCAGCCCCGCGTACAGCTTCTCCCAGATCCGCGGGACCGCGATCAGCGTGGTCGGGTGGACCTGGGCCGCGATCGTGAAGATCTGCTTGCTGTCCGGGCAGTACGCGAGCGTGACCGGGTGGATCAGCGACGACCAGTGATCGGTGTGGCGGCCGGTGACGTGCGCCATCGGCAGGAAGGAGACCAGCATGCCGGCGCCTTCGGCGCCGAACCGGGCCTCGAGCGGGAGCAGCCGGAGCGACGCGGCCTGGGTGTAGCGGACGTTCTTCTGCGTGAGCATGGCGGCCTTGGGGGTGCCGGTGGTGCCCGAGGTGTAGATCAGCGTGGCCAGGTCGTCGGGGCTCACCTGCCGCCAGGTCTCCTCGAACAGGCCCGGCGCGGCCTCCGCCTCGGCTCGGCCGAGGTCGAGCAGGCGCGACCAGCTGATCACGCCCGCGATCGTCTCCCGGCCGCGCTCGGCGCCGGTCCCGTCGCCGATCCCGGGATCGGCCTCGGGGTCGATGACGACGATCTGGCGGAGCTTCGGCAGCTGGCTCCTGACCGATTCGAGCTTGTCCAGGTACTGCCGCTCCACTACCGCCAGCGTCGCCTCGCAGTGCCCGGCGATGTACGCGCCCTGATCGGCCGAGACCGTCGGGTAGATGAAGACCGGCACCGCCCCGGCGTGCATCACCGCGTAGTCGCAGATCGTGGCCTCGGACCGGTTGCCCGCCCAGACGACCGCGAAATCGCCGGGCCGCAGGCCGATCGCGGCCAGGCCGAGGGCGGCGTCGCGCACCTGGTCGTACACCTCCCGGTAGGTCAGCGATCGCCACTGGCCGTCCTCCAGCCACTGGTGCGCTACCACCTCAGGGTTCTCAGCCGCCGTCTGCGCGTACGCGCTGACCAGCGTTGATCCTGCGATTTGGGCCTCGATCGACGCACGCTCGGCGGCGACGTCGGAGGGGATATCGGTCCAATTGGCGTTAGTCATGCCGACCATTGTGACCTGCGCGGACCTCATCGGCTAGACCGCGGGCAGGATCGGCCAGCGGTCAGCGCCGTCACTATCGCACCGAGGCCGGCTTAATGACATGATTCGCGCGAAGGATGCCGATAGGGGAAGGCAGATCCAATGTGGGACCGTCTGGAACAGCGGGAGATTTCCGGTCACGCCCTGCAACCCGGTCCGGCCGAGCGGCCGCGCCCTGACCAGCCGGCCGGGGCCGACCTGATACCGCAGATCAAGCACATCGT
>PMST01000062.1 GCA_003168295.1 Actinomycetota bacterium | reverse complement strand
GACGAGCGCGTCAAGCAGGGAGCGCTCGATGCCCTGCACCGCTACGGCACCGGGATCACCGGTTCTCGCTTTCTCAACGGCACCCTCGATCTCCATCTCGAGCTCGAGCAGGAGTTCGCCGACTGGCTGGGGACGGAGTCAGCGCTCGTGTTCACCACCGGTCATCAGGCGAACGTCGGCACGCTCGGCACGCTGCTGGGGCCGGGCGATACCGTGATCGTCGACTCTGCTGACCACGCGTCGATTCTCGATGGGGCACTGATCTCAAAGGCGAAGATGCGCCCGTTCCGCCACGGGCGTATGGACAAGCTCGAGCGCGCGTTGGAGCGCGCGGAGGGCGACGGCGGCGGCACGTTGGTGGTCGTGGACGGCGTCTTCTCGATGGAGGGCGACGTAGCTCCATTGGTCGACATCACAGAGCTGTGCGCGCGCTTCGGCGCGCGGCTAATGGTCGACGAGGCCCATAGCGCAGGTGTACTCGGCGCTCGCGGCGCGGGCGCATGCGAGCTGCTCGGGGTCGAGGACCGCGTTGACCTGCGCATGGGCACCTTCTCCAAGTCGCTTGCTGCCTGCGGTGGGTTTATCGCCGGACCGGCCGAGGTAATCGACTATCTGCGCATCTCCTCGCGGGCATTCCTATTCACGGCCTCCGCTGTCCCTGCCGCGCTGGGGGCGGCGCTGGCGGCCCTGCGGATCATCCGCTCTGACGAGGGCCCGGCGCTGCTCGCGACGGTGCTTGAGCTNNGCGCGCGCTACCTGACCGACGGCCTGCGCGCACTCGGCTACCTGACGCTCAGCGGCGAGCCCGTGCGCACGAGCGCAGCGACCGACGCACCCCTGCGGACGCTTGCCACACCGATCGTTCCGATCCTTGTCGGCGACGATTGGAAGGCAGCGTTGCTGTGGCGAGCGCTGTACGACGGCGGCGTGTTCACGAACTGCGCGCTGCACCCCGCGGTGCCTCCAGGGGGCGCGCTGCTGCGCACGAGTGTTNNGCGCATGCCCACGTCGCGCCGCCGGGCAGCCAGCGACTTGTCCGTTTCTGCACAGACTGTGTGGCGATCGAAAAAGGTCGCTTCTAGCGTACGAAGCGCGCGTGGGACTGTTGACCGCGGACCCCGTCCTGACATAGCTTCCACATGCGCTCTGCAAGACCGTCTTTCGAGGTTCCCCCGGCACAAGCCTTAACGACAGGGGCGATGTGACGGGACAGCCGCATCGTTAGCGGCTGGCCTCGTACGGCCTGACAGGCGCGTAACCGTCAAAAATCAAGCAAGCACGTCATCTCCGCGCAAGGCTCGCGGCGATGACCGGGAGAGTGCCCAATGAACGCGACAGCGACCGCTGCCCCTGCCCCTGCCGGTCCGCAGTACATGCGCGCCCTCGAACGCGCAAACAAGGTTCGTCTCGCCCGCGCAGAGCTCAAGCGACGCGTGGCGATCGGCGAGCTTCACGTCGCCGAGGTGATCCTCGAGTGCCCGTGGGAGGCCGAGAGCATGGCTGTGGCTGACCTATTGATGAGTCAGCGTCGCTGGGGGCAGACGCGCTGTCGCAAGTTCCTCTCGCAGGTGCCGATGTCCGAGAAGAAGACCGTCGGGTCGATGACCGAGCGCCAACGCCGTACGCTGGCAGCGATGCTCACCGCTGTGCACCGGGGCCGCGCGTGGAGCGCGACCCCATGGCTAACGGACAGCCTGACGAGAGCTTGAGCTGCCACCAGCCGGCGAGCATGCCGATCAGACCGAGCCGCGGACGCACCTCCCAGTAGCCACACACGCCCTGTCCGAGATCCCTCACGGGCAGGCGCACGAACTTGTAGTGACCTGGTTCCAGGCGCATCCGCTGTAGCTGGTCGCGCGCCCGTCGCTCATGCTCTACACGCTGCTCGACGCGGGCACGCAGTTCCTGCAGGCTGGCGGCGAGCCGGTCGCGTGTGCGCTCGAGCTCGCCCAGGTCGAGTAGCGAGGGCGCGCTCTCGAGCGCTACGGGACTGCCGAGCGGTGCGCGAATGTGGGGAAAACGCTCCGCGACGATCGCCGAATGCTCGCGCTCCAGGCGAGCGATCTGCGCGCGCAGTGAGGCCCTGGCAGCGCGCTCGGCCGCGCGACGCTGCTCACCGCGGAACCCCGCTACAGCCAGCTGCTCGTCCCGCGCGAGCAGTTGCCCGTCGGCTTGCTCGTCGCGATCGATGACTGGCTGCTCGTAGTGGGTCACACCCGCCTCCTGACCGGCAGAGCCGAGGATTCTACCAGTGCATGCACGCGGCATGTCACGGTTCACTACAGCTGCTCGAACGCCGCCCGGCATATCCACAGCGCCTCTTCCACGAACAGATCCGGGACGCCGGCAACCTGAATGGCAAACAGCGCCAGGCGACGTGTAGCGGCGCTGGGCTCGTGCCCGGGCGCCAGCTCCCCGAACAGGATCGCCAGGGCTGCTGAGCCGTCGGCGATGACCAGGCGCCCAGCTGGCAAGACCGGCGCGTCCGCGCCGCGCCCCAGCCGCTCGTCTTGCAGGCTGGCGCGGACGCCGAGCTGACCGTCCACGGACTCAGCGTCCAGCGCCCATACAGGAACACCGGTATCCACCAACGCGAGGAGCAGCACATCGTCGAGCAAGCAGCGCGTGAGAAACCCACCACGCAGCATCCGCTCCAGGATTGCGGCCTCGATCGGCGTTCGTAGCGTGTCTGGCTCGAGGCCGATGTGGCGAAAGAACACGCGGTATGCCGCCGGTACGGGCTCCCGGCGGATGGCTACAGCACGAGCGCCGCGAACGCGGTTCGACAGTTCACTGAGACGCTGGCGGATCTCCGGTGGAGAGGCAGCGGTGATTGGCTGCGCGCGCTTGTGCAGCGCCTGGCCTGCCAGCAAACGCAGTCCTGGCAGCTCCTCCTCGATCTCCGGAGCACGCCAGCCAGCGAGGGACTCACGGTGCTCGCTCAACCGCTTGGCCCCTGCCGTCTCCGAGCCCGAGATGCTGCCACCAGCTCGCTCACCCGCTTGCGCAGAGCGGCCAGCGTGGGGGTCTGCAGCAGCGCTTTGCTCTGCACTACGCCACCGGGATAGGCGAAGTTGATCTGTGGGCAGCTGAAGACTTTGTAGAGGCTGGCCAGTGCCCCGTCTTTGTCGATACCCACCGGTAGAGTCAGCCTGCGCGAGTGCACCAGTTGGCGCAGCTGGCTACGCTGGCCCTCGATCGACACCGCAGCAAAGCGTACGTCCGGAAAGCTGCGCACAAGCGACTGCATGCTGCTCAGCACCGACGGACAGCCACCGCCGTCCACGAATAGGGCCAGCACCACTGGCCCCTGTTCATAGAGCTGACACACGTTCAGGACCTGCGTCCCCCGCACCGCGCACGCTGGCACGTTCCCAGCTGCGCCCTGATGAGCGCGCGTGGCAATGTTCGCGTCTCCTTCCAAGCTGCCCAACGCCAGCGGTACTGCGAACGGTGCGAGCATCCGTCCCGGTGCGATGCCGGTCGCACCGTTGGATTTAGCGAGCAGTGTGCTGATCACCACGAGCACTACCAACGTCACTCCGAGCAGCCCGGCGTACCGCGCATACCGTGGCCGGCTCACGAGCGGACTGACGCCTCGCGCAAGCGACGCGCCACCCGCACCGGCTGATAGCGCCCATCGCCTTCGGCGGCCGCGTCGGCGATCACAAGCGTGGCGGGGAGAGCGAGGAGCACACCAATGAGTGAGACAGTCAGGTCGATCAGCGTCACCAGGCCAAAGTCGCGCAGCATCGTTATTTCCGATAGCACCAGCACAGCGAAGCCCATCGTCGCCGTCACCCCCGAGGCGGCAACCGCGGCGCCGGTCCGGCGGTAGCTGCGTCGCAGCGCCTCGATCGTGTCGTAGCCAGCCAGGCGCTCCTGTCGATGGCGCTCGGAGAGGAGCACACTGAACTCGGTTGATATCGCGATCACAAGAGCACCGAGGGTGACTGACATTGGGTTCAAGGGAACCCTCACCAAGAACAGGATCAGCGCAGACCAGCCAGTGGCCAGGACGATCGGCACGAGCGGCACGAGCGCACGGCGACGATCGCCGCGGAAGGCAAGCAGCAGCACCAACGCGACCGCAGCGAGGCCGACCAACAACGTCTCCAGCCGCCGCCATGGATCGGCTACCTGCGAGCCAGACGCTGCCGCCAGCACCGGCAGACCTACAAGGCTGGCCTGCACCCCGGCCGGCGGATGCAGGCTCGAGCGCATCTGTTCGATCAAGCGCTGCTGCTGCTCGAGACCCATCAGGCGGATGCCGAACGCCAGCGTCGCCACACGCCGGTTGGGGGAAATCACATCCTTCGAGAAGTATGCAGGGATCACGCCAAGCAACGCGTTTATCTCAGCCTGCGAGAGCTTGGGCGCCTTCGCGGCGGCCCCCGAGCGCCCCGCGAACAGGTCGGGCAGCGAGAACGCTGGGCACAGGCGCGCCTTGCTGCAGCCCCGCGCGGAGCTGTAGCCGAAGCGAGCGAGCACGCGCTTCTGATAGCTGCTCATCCATTCGATCGTGGACAGCTTGGTCAAGTTCTTGCCTTCCACCATCAGGTCGATTTCGCCGCCCACTCCCGTGATCCGCTCGAGTGTGCTCAGGTTTTGCAACGAGCCGAGGTTCTGGGGCACGAGCTTGGTGATGTCGGTCTGCACCTTGGTCTGCGTATCCAGGCCCCAGCCGAGGGCAGCAAGCACTAGCCCCGCGCACAGCACCCGACCTGGGTGACGCACCGAGCCGACCAGCGCCGTTCGCATCAGCAGCCGCGTCAGCGGATTGTCCGAGACCAGCTCACGTGCGCCACGCCACGCGGCCGCCAGCTGAGCTCCCGCCACGCCACCGCCAGCATGCGAGCTGGCCCTAGCTGACGCCAGCGAAACAGCGGCGGCCCCAACGGTGAGCGCGCATATCAGGGCGATCGCCACCCCAACCACCAGCAGCACCCCGAAGCCACGTACCATCGGCACGGGCGACAGCAGCAACACAAGCATCGCGGCCGCACTGGCCGCACCCGCCGCGGCAATCGTCGGCGCGCCTAGCGCAGCGGCGCGGCGCACGAGCACCTCGCCCTCGACCGCGGTTTCGCGCTGAGCGCCCGCGAGCTCGCGCTCCTCCTCCACACGGGCCTGGAACTGGATCGCATAGTCGACCGCCAATCCGACCAGCACGGGCAGCACAGCGATCGAGGCCATCGTCAGTGAGGCTCCCACCACAGACAGCGCGCCGAACGTGAGCGCAGCAGCGAGCAGCGCGAGCGCGAGCGGCAGCAACCGCGGGCGACCAGCGAAGACCAAGCCCAGCGTGCCCGCCATCACCAGCAGCACAGCTATCAACAGCAGCTCGATCGAATGGCTGATCGAGCTGGTCAGATCCGACACGATCACCGGCTCGCCGGTCACGAGATAGCTCTCGCCGTGCGCCAGATGCCATTGCGGCATCTTCACTGCCGCACGGATCAAGCCGATCGTGCGGATCCTCGCCGCTTCAGACAGCCCAGCCTTCATGCGCACCGATACGAGCGCCGCGTCGGAGCTGGGGAAGAGATACGCAAAGCGCGACTTGGGCGTCCCTGCGGGCTTGGTCGAGTCGAACACGACGTCCGAGACGAAGTTGGCGTCTTCGATGCTGGGCCGCGCAGAGAGCCCGTATTCGAGCGCGAGCGTGGCCAGGCTCTCTTCGAATCGTCCCAGTTCGATCTTGTGCGCCTGCCGTCCAAGTGCGCCGGCCTGGGACGCCGGCAGCCCACGCGCAATCGCAGCGCGATATACGACCCGTTCGGCCTGCTTGGCCTGCGCCTCTGCCTGATGGGTCTCAATCGTGAGCAGTTCGTCGGTCTGGCTGGCAGCCTCGTTGAGGAAGGTGCCAGGCCCAAACACCACCTTCACCGTCTTCGCGCGCGCGAGCTCTCCGCACGGTCCACGCGCGCCCCCCTCTGACGCGAGCGCCTGAACCGGAACGTTGCCCGACAGACAACCCTCGAGGCCGGCCAGCCGCTGGATGTCAGAGCTCAGCACCAGCTGCTGCAGATTGCCCTTCACCAGCACCGCAATTGGCTCTTCGCCAAAGCTCCGGTAGAAGCGCTGCGTGGCCTGGTATTCGGGGCTGGAGCTGGACACGAACGTGTTCGTGGCAGCCGTCGGACGCAGCCGCAGCGCAAACGCCGCCGCACCCAAGCCAAGCACGATCGCGATCGCGATCACCAGCCGAGGGCGCCGAGCCGCACCGCCGGCCAGGCTGGAAAGAAGTCTTGATGAGCTCACAGCAGAAGGCTAGTCCCGCCCATCGATCGACCACACCATCTGGGCGACGAGACGGTCCCCAGGTTTACTCCATGCCTAGGGGACCCGCTGCTTCACCTGAGAGGAACTGGCGGACGAACGGGTTTTCGGAGGCGAACAGCTCCTCAGCAGGTCCAGATTCGACAATCCGGCCCTTCCACAGCACGGAGATGTGCTCGGCTACGCGTCGTGCGCTCATGATGTCGTGCGTGATCACCACGTAGCAGCCGCCATTCTCTGAGTGGACCTCCTTGATCAGCTCGCACAGTAGCGCCGTGCGCACTGGATCCAGGCCCGAGTCGGGCTCGTCGAATAGGACAATTTCCGGATCGAGCACGAGCGCGCGGGCGAAACCAGCGCGCTTGCGCATCCCGCCGGAGAGCTCGTTGGGCATCTTCGCGCCCTCTCCTCCCAGGCCGACCTCGCGCATGCGCCGATTGACGATGTCGGCGATCTCATCCTCACCCTTCTCGGTGTGCTGACGCAGCGGGAAGGCGACGTTGTCGTACAGGTTCAGCGAACCAAACAGAGCACCATCCTGAAAGAGGACCCCGAATTTCCTGCGCAGCGCGAACAGATCGTCATCAGACAGGCTCGGGATCGAGACTCCGTGCACGAGCACATCGCCCTCGTCGGGGTACAGCAGTCCGACTATGTGCTTGATGCAGACCGACTTGCCGGTACCCGACGGGCCGATGATCATCGAGATCTTGTCCTCCGGTAGCCCCATGCTCAGGCCGCGCAGCACATGGTTGCGCCCGAACGACTTGTGGACGTCGATGAACTCGATCGCGTCAGGCGCCTCGGACGGGCGAATCGTCCCGGTGTGATACTTGAACTCGTCCGCCTCCTCGTCCGCCATGCGCGCGCGCGCCGGTCCGGAGCGCTCGACGACACCCGCTGCTGGTGCGGACTCCGGCTCCGGCTCCGGCTCCGGCTCCGGCTCCACGGCAGCGTAGTCGGCTTCCCCACCTGGCCGCACCGGCGCGGCGTGGTGCTCGATCGCCTCGTAGGACTCCTGCGGAAGCTCGCTTCCGTCGGGCTCCTCAGCCATCTCTAGCCCCCGATCGGGGCTCGCGCGTTGGTGCCCCAGAAGATTTGGGTGCCGAACGCGTCGATCACATTCACGAGGATCAGGTTCAGCACCATCGACTTGGCAGTTGCCCGCCCCACTCCGACGGGACCGCCGCTGGCGTTATAGCCGTAGTAACAGGCCACCAGCACGATCGCAGTAGCCATCGTCATCCCCTTGATCACGCTGAACAGGAAGTCCCCCGGGTTCTGGAACTCCCAGAAGATCAGCAGATAGCCGCCGCTCGAGGTGTACCCGATCTGATCGACCACGGCCAGGTAGGAGGCCGCGAAGGCAACGCCGATCGCCCCTATGTACATGAACGGCAGCACCAGCCACGCGGCCAGCAGCCGGGTGGCGCAGAGGAAGGTCATCGAGTCCACGCCCATCACCTCGAGCGCGTCGATCTCCTCAGAGATGCGCATTGCGCCGAGCTCAGCCACGATCCCCGTGCCGACCTTGGCGGCCATCATGTAACCGAACACGATCGGGACGGCCTCGCGCAGGTTGCACCATGCGGCGAAGATGCCCGCGTAGTTGGGCGTGCCGGTGGACTCGGTGAAGTAGGCGCCCTCGATTCCGCATGGACCCAGCCCGATCAGGAACACAAGACCCCAGATGACGGTCGTCGAGCCGACGATCAGGATCCCCGATTGGCGCAGCGCCTCGCCGAAGAACCTGAACACGCGAAAGCTCCACACATCGCGCACGATGTTCCCGGTGAAGCGCCCGATTTCGCCTGTGGCCGCGAGCCATTCGCGCGGCATCGCAAACAGTTCGTTCATTACTTGATCACCAGGATCTGCGGGTGGGTGGCCAGCAGGGTCTGGGTGAATGCGTAGTTGAACGCGCCGATCCCGAGGAAGGCGATCACTACGGCCTCGTTGACCGCGCGTCCGACGCCCTCGGCGCCACCGGAGGCGGTCATGCCCTTGTAGCAGCAGACGATCGCGATGATCGCCCCGAAGATCGTCGTCTTCAGCACCGAGCCCCACAGGTCCGTGGTCGAGATGTTCGCGAAGAAGGTCGCCCAGAACGATGCCAGCGGCTCACCCTTGACGAACTCCGCGAGCAGGCCGCCGAAGAGACCGAACAGAATCGCGTAGATGTTGAACAGGCCCGTCACGAGCATCAGCGCGAGGAAGCGCGGCACGACGAGGTTCTTGACGGGATCCACGCCGAGCACCTGCAGCGCGTCGAGCTCCTCGCGGATCTTGCGCGCGCCCAGGTCCGCGGTGATCGCGGTGCCCCCCACTCCCGCGAGCACGATCGCGGTGATCAGCGGCCCGATTTCGCGGACCACCGCGAGCACGAACACCCCGCCGAGGCGGTCGAGCGCACCGAACAGTTCAAAGAAGTTCGCCGCCTGCAGGCCGGGGGCGGCATAGCTGATCGCCATCGTCGACACGAGCAGCGGGAACCAGCACAGCCGCACCGCGAACAGGAACTGCGACACGAACTCCCCGCCGTAGGGATAGGGCGGGCGCAGCGCGGAGGCGATCGTCCTCCCCGTCAAGAGCATCATGTTCCCGACTTCTTCGATCAGGCTCCGCGGCCCGAGCAGACTCCGCTCGGCAAGCCCACTCACGAGACCTCCGCTGCCGGCTTCTTGGGAGCGAGCCACAGATTTAGTGTACTAGTTCACCAGCACACTGTCTATCGACGGTTTCGAGCGCTAACGTGAGCGGCATGAATAAGCAGCAGCAGCCAGCGGCGGCGGCGGTCGCGATGCAGGGATTCGACGTCGCGATCGACCGCGACGCCGAGGTCCCGATCGGGGTGCAGCTCGCCTGGGCGCTGCGCACCCGAATCCGCGACGGCAGGTTCAAGCCCAGCCAGCGACTGCCGGGGCTGCGCGAGGTGGCCGAGGCGATCGGGGTCAACGTCAACACTGTCCGCGCCGTCTACCAGCGCCTGGAGCACGAGGGCCTGATCGACAGCCAGCAGGGCAGCGGCACGTTCGTGGCATCGACACCCCAGCGATCATCAGCGGTGACGACGATCGCGGCTGACGCGGCGCGTGAGGCCCGCGACACGGGCGTGGACCCGCGTGATGTCGCGGCGGCCCTGTATATCTCCCCTAGCGCTGGCGCAGGGCCAGCCAGCGAGGCGGCCGAACGACGCCACCTGCTCCGTGAGCAGATAGCCGCACTCGAGCGCACGCTGGTGGAGCTCGAAGCCAAACACCCAGGTGTGGCGCCGGCTGCCTCCCGCGCCCACAAAGACATGGGCCCAGCGTTGCTCGACGCGACGGAGCTCGAGAGCGTGCGAACCAGCCTGGTACGCCGGCTGGCCGCCGTTCAGGCTGCTATCGACCGGCTGGGGACAAAGGAGATCGTCGACGACGAGAAGCGTGAGCGTACGCCGGCAAGCAAACGCACAGCTCGCGCACGAACGACGCTGCGACCGGCCCGCGAAGGAGCGTGAGCCTCTTGGCACAGATGTACTTCCTCGGGATGGTGCTGGGAGTACCGGCAATCCTGCTGGCACTAGCGCTGCTCGCTGGGCACTTTCACCAGGATGGGTATGCGGAACTGCTCGACTGGAAACCCACCCGCTCCCCGGAGCGCGAAGTGGAACTCGAGCTCAGCGAGCTCGACCAGATGCTCGCGGCCCAGAATAGGTACCGACGCGAGCGCGGTCTACCGGAACGCTCGCTGGAGGAGGTGAGCCAGCGCGCGTGGGCGAGCTTCAACCTCTACGGCGATGTGGTCTCGCCGCCGCCAGCTGCTACTTCGACCCACCGCACGCAGCCACTTCAGAAGGGGTGAGCGATGGGGCTCGAACCCACGACCGCCTGGACCACAACCAGGAGCTCTACCAACTGAGCTACGCCCACCACGAGGTGCGACAGGGAAGTCTAGCGGTGAATCAGCCCTGATCTCGGCGAGCGGACCTGACGGCGTGTTCGGCCAGCGCGAGGCTCTCGCTGGGGGTGAGTCCGGGGGACCGCGCGGCGGCGGCCCGCGAGCTGACCGGCGAGGCGGCGCTGGCCGGCTCGCCACCCTACGCGCTCGCGCTGATCCGGTACCTCGCGGACGCGCCCGCGGGCGGCCGGGCAGATCCGCCCGCGGGCGAGCGCGACGGCCTGCTGCAGGTGGCCGGGAACCTGCGGCGCCGTGCGGCACCCGGCAGCTTCGTGCTGGCCACCCCGGGACCGCACGAGCTGATCGCGATCACTACCCGGGACGCGACCGGCCCGCTGCGCGACACCGTCCGCGCGCTGCCCGGGCCGGCACTGGTCATCGGCACGGCCGGCGCCGCTGCGGCGCTGGAGGCGGTCCACGCCGAGCTAGACAATGCGCGTTACGCGGCGGAGGTCGCCGCGGGCGTTCCCGCGTTCAGCCGGGCCGCGGACTGGGGCGAGCTGGACAGCTACGCCGTTTTCCAGTACCTGCCGCGCGACCAGGCGGCACCGGAGCGGATCTGCCCGGGCATCACCGCGCTGCTGACCGAGCGCACCGGCATGTATGAGGCCACGATCCGGGCCTACCTGGACTGCGGCGCGAACGCCCAGCAGGCCGCGGCACTGCTGCACATCCACCGGACCACCTTGTACTGGCGCCTGACCCGGGTCAGCGACCTGCTCGCGGTCGACCTGAGCCGGGGCGATGACCGGCTGAAACTCCACCTGGCCCTCAAACTCGCCGAACTGACCCGGCCCGGCCGCTAGGGGAGCCGCTAGGGGGAGATGCCCTGGCGGAGGGCTTCGCGGACGATCTCGGTCCGGCCTTTGGCGCCGAGCTTGGCCAGGATGTGGGAGATGTAGGTCTGTACCGTGCGGCGGGACAAGAACATGCCGCGGGCGATTTCCGAGGTCGAGTCGCCGCGGGCGATCAGGGCGGCGATCTTGACCTCGGTGGGCGTGAGCGCGGCCCAGCCGGAGGCGGGGCGCGGGCCGCGCGGACCGCGGACGCCGCGCCTGATGCCGTAGGGACGAAGCCGGCTTTCGGCCCGGCGGATGTCCCAGCGGGCGTTCAGGGGCTCGTACCAGGCGGCGGCCTCGTTGAGCGCGGCCCGGGCCTCGTCGCGGTGGCCGCGTTCGGCCAGCACGACGGCCAGGTCCTCCATCGCGGCGGGCAGTTCCGCAGCTGGGCCGGCCGTCCGGTAGTGCGCGACCGCCTCGCGGAGCGGGGCCGGATCGGAGTTGAGGAGTCCCTGGCACCGCAGGCTGGCCGCGGCCGCCCGGGCCGGCTGGGTTTCCGCCGCGGCCTCCTGCTGGCACGCCCGGGCCGCGGTCTGGGCCAGCTGCCGGTCACCGGCGGCGATCGCGAGCCGGACGAGATCGGGCAGCCACTGGTGGGTCAGGGTCATCTCGCCGTCGCGGCGGGGCAAGATCTCGGCCAGCGCCAGCATGGCCTGGCGGGTCTCGCCGCGCTGCTCCAGCGCCACGGCGTGCGCGGCGAGCAGGAAGTCCCGGTTCTCCCGGTCGGGAACGGTCAGCACGGGCAGGGCCAGGCCCGCGCGCAGGTGCTCGTCGGCCGTGGTGCGCTGGTCCCGGCGCCCGGCCACCAGCGCGGTCACGCCGTGGACGAGCAGCGCTGGCCAGCGCTCGCGCAAGAACGTATACGTGAGCCCGGGCGCCTCGTCCTCCTGCGGGTCCAGCTCGGCCAGCGCGTCGTCCCACTGGCCCAGCCAGTACCGCAGCACCGCGGCGCTGACCCAGGTGCTTCGATCGGGACTGCCGCTGCGCTGGGCGAACTCGCGGGCCTGGCGCAGGGTCAGCTCCGCTTCCCGCCAGCGGTCCAGGTTCTGCAGGGTGAAGATGCGGTCATCGAGGGCGAACGACCGCAGGTCCGCGTAGCCGGGATCATCGCCCAGCGCGCGCAGCGCCCGGTCGATGTACTCGAGCGCGGCGGCATGGTCGCGCCTGATGCTGTGGCTCAGCCACAGGTCGGTCAGGGCGTGGGCGGTCGCGAACGCGTCGCCTGCCTGCTCGGCCACGGTGAGGGCCTGGCGGGCGGTCTGGTCGGCGGTATCCAGACTGCCGGTGCCGGCCCGCTCCAGCATGGCCAGCATGGCCAGCATCCGGGCCCGCCACTGCGGGGGCAGGTCGGTCAGCGCCAGGGCCTGCCGTACGGTGGCGGTCGCCTCGTCGCTGCGCCCGGCGCTGACCTGGGCGCGCGCCAGCACCGAGTACGTCTCGGCCCGCCGCAGCGGGTCGGTCATGACCGGCAGCGCCGCCTGGGCCTGCTGCGCCGCCTGGTCGTAGGAGCCGACGGCGAGCAGGGCCCGGACCAGGAAGGCCATCAGCCCGTCCCGGGCCTGGTCATCGCCGGGCGTCGCGTCCAGTTCCCGGCGCAGCAGGTCGGCCGCCAGTTGCGGGGCCCGCGTGGTCAGTGTGGGCGCGGTCCGCAGCAGCCAGGCTCGAGCCCAGCCCTCACCCGGCTGTCCCGCCGCGGAAAGCTGCTGCGCGACGCTCAACGCATCGGTATCGGTGGCCGCGAGCTCTCGCGCCGCCTCGGCGTGCAGCGCCGTGCGCAGCGCGGCCGGCATGCTCTCGTACAGCGCCTGGCGGATCAGCTGATGCCGGAACGCCAGCTCGGCACCCGAGCCGACCAGGATGCGGGCTGCCACGGCCTCCTGCAGGCCCGCGGCCAGTTCCGACACCGGCCGGCCCAGAAGGACGGCCAGGTCGGTGACGGTGAACTTGGCGCCGAGCAGCGCGGCGGTCCGCAGGATCTGTGCCGTCTGCGCCGAGACGGAACCGAGCCGATCGTTCAGCACGGCGGCCAGCGACGCCGGCAGGGGTTCGGCGCCCGGCCAGACGCCGGCGACGGCGACGGGACCGGGAGCAGGACCGGGACCGGGACCGGGACCGGCGGGACCGGGCTGGGCCCGCTCACGTGCCAGGGCATCGACCAGCTCACGCAGGTACAGGGGATTTCCGGCGGCCTGAGCGGTCAGCTGGCGCAGCGTACCTGCGGGCGGCGTGCCGAGCATGGCCGTGACCAGGGCGGCCACATCGGCATCGGGCAGCGGTCCGAGCGTGACCACCGCTCCGCCACGGCGGGCCAGGGCTGAGCGGACCTGCTGCACCTGCGGCCGGTGCGGATCGGACCGGCAGGTCGCGATCAGGAGCAGGCGCAGCTGATCGATCGAGGCGGCGAGCTGGTGCCAGACGAGCAGCGATGCGTCGTCGGCCCACTGCAGGTCGTCGATGACCATTACGGTCGGGGCGGCTGCGCACAGCTCGTCGGCCAGCGCCATCAGCATCTCGACCCCGGAGACGGGCACGTCGCCGTCGGCGAACAGCCCGAGCCGCTGGCTGCGCAGCAGGCTGGCGGCGCGCGCGCGGCGCGGGTCGGGCGAACTAAGGCGGACCTGCAGGCAGTCCTGCATCACGCTCAGCGGCAGTCGCTCGGCCAGCTGGTCCGCGATCCCCCATCCGACGTCCCAGCCCAGCTCGCCCGTTCCGGCCAGCGCCTCGACGACCAGCGACGACTTGCCGATGCCGGGCTCGCCCTCGACCCAGACCGCCGCTCCCCCGCCCTGGCGGAGAGCCTCGACGCCGGCCCGCAGGGCAGTGAGCTCCTGGCCTCGGTCCACCCACTGCGCCGGGCGGTCGATGGGCCACATGGTTGTAACGTATGCCCCGCCCGCGGGCACCGCCTATTCAACGCCGGTGAGTCAGCTGAACGTTACTAAGCGGTACCTCCCATGGGGACGCTGGACAGCCGGGTCTGGATGTCGGCGGTGACGGAGTCCGGTGGCTGGTCGGCGTCGACCGCGACCAGGATGCCGCGCTCGGTGTAGTAAGGGACGAGCAGGCCCGTCGTCTCGGCGAACACCTCGAGCCGGTGCTCGATCACGTCGGCCACGTCGTCGGAGCGTCCGCTCTGGCTGGCGCGGTCCAGCAGTCGCCGGGTCAGCACCGCGTCCGGCGCGTGCAGGTAGATCGCCGCGTCCAGGGTCACGCCGAGCCGGACCGCGAGGTCGGCCGCGGCGGTGGCCTGCGGCAGGGTCCGCGGGAAGCCGTCCAGGATGTACCCGCCCTGGGCGGCCGCCTCGACCACGACCGGGGTCAGCACGTCGAGCACGATCTGGTCGGGGACCAGATCGCCGCGGGCCTGGTGGACGGCGATCTGACGGCCCAGCAGGTCCCCGGAGCGGGCCTGCGCGCGCAGCAGGTCACCGGCGGCGATGTGCCGGGCGCCGGACCAGGCCGCCAGCCGCTCGCCTTGGGTGCCCTTGCCGGCGCCCGGCGGAGCGAGCAGCAGCAGCCTCACGGCACAGCCTTAGAGGGCCGCGGCCGGAGGCCCAGGCAAATCCGGCGCTGTCAGGTCGGCCGGGACGACGATATCCCGCTTCTGGATCTTGCCCGTCCCGCCCTTGGGCAGCGCGTCGACGATCCACACGTGCCGCGGGTACTTGTAGGCCGCGACCTGGCCCTTGACGTAGTCGCGCAGTTCCTCGGGGGTGGCGGTGGCACCCGGCTTGAGGGCTACCGCGGCACCGACCTCCTCGCCCAGGGAGGAGTGCGGCAGGCCGAGCACGGCGGCCTCGGCGACCGCGGGATGCTCGTAGAGCACCTCCTCGATCTCCCGCGGGTAGATGTTGTAGCCGCCGCGGATGATCAGGTCCTTCTTCCGGTCGACGATGTAGAAGTAGCCATCCTCGTCGACCCGGGCCAGGTCACCGGTGTGGAACCAGCCGTCGCGGATCGCCTCGGCGGTGGCCTCGGGGCGCTGCCAGTAGTCCTTCATCACGTTCGGCCCGCGGATCACGATTTCGCCGACCTCGCCGCGGGGCACCTCGTGGTCGTCGGCGTCTACGACGCGCATCTCGACGTCCCGGATGGGGGTGCCGATCGAGCCGGGCTTGCGCTCGCGGCCGGGGAGGTTGAACGAGGCGACCGGCGAGGTCTCCGACAGGCCGTAGCCCTCGAGCACCGGGACGCCGAACGCCTCCTCGAAGCCGCGCAGCACCTCGACCGGCAGGGCCGCGCCGCCGGAGATGCACTCCCGCAGCGAGGAGGTGTCGTAGTCCGCGCGGTCAGGCGCGTGAATCAGCGCCACGTACATGGTCGGCACGCCTTCGAAGACGGTGACCTTGTGGCCGGAGATGATCCGCAGGGCGTGCTCGGCGTCGAACCGCGGCAGCAGGGTCAGGCACGCCCCGGCCGCGACCGAGACGTTGAGCGCGACCGTCTGCCCGAACACGTGGAACAGCGGCAGCCCGCCGAAGATCACGTCGTCGGGGTGCGCCTGGACGATGTCGGTGCGCGTCACCTCGGTGTTGCTGATGAGGTTGCCGTGGGTGAGCTCGGCGCCCTTCGGGTGGCCGGTCGTGCCCGAGGTGTACAAGATCACCGCGGTGTCGTCGTCGTCGACGTCCGCGACCTGGTAGTCCGGCGTGGCGGAGGCCAGCAGTTCGGGGAAGCTGACCTCGTCCACCACGATGGGCTCGGCCTCGGCCTGCTCCGCGCCGGTGCGGGCCTGCTCGGCGAACGCGTGCCAGGCGAAGATCAGCCCGGCCCCGGAGTCGCCCAGGTAATAGGCCACCTCCCGGGCCTTGAGCAGCGGGTTCATCGGGACGACCACGCCGCCGGCCCGGAGCACGCCGTAGTACACCACGGGGACCTCGGCGACGTTGGGCATCATGAGGCCGACCCGGTCGCCGGGTTTGAGGCCGCGTTCGTGCAGCAGCCCGGCCACCCGGGCGCTCGCGTCGTCCAGGGCCCGGTAGGTCATTGCCGCGTTGTCCACCCGCACGGCCACCCGGCCGGCGTGCGCGCGGGTGGTGTCCGTCAGGTTCTTGGCCAGGTTCGTCACGGTGCCAATTGTCCGGCGCGCGGCGCGGACGGTCGTCGTCCCCCCGTATCAAGTCTGTCGCCGGGGGTTGTTACCCCGGCACAACTGTTGTGCCGGCGGGCCGAGGAACCGGCCCATCCTCGTGCCGCCGGCACGTTATCGGCGGGTCCGCTCCGGCCTAGCGTCATGGGTCAAACCGCGAAAGGGGACTGGTATGGATACCGTCCGGCGCTACGCCATGCTCATCGACGGGGAGTGGGTTGACACCGACGACCGGTTCGAGATCCGCAGTCCGGCCACCGAGGAGCTGGTGGCCAGCGTGGCCAAGGGCGGCCGCGAGGACGCCGACCGGGCGATCGCCGCGGCCAAGGCCGCGCACGACGACGGCCGCTGGCGCGGGCAGCCGCCGGCGCAGCGGGCAGCCCTGCTCGACGCGATCGCGGACGGGCTCACCGCGCAGATCAACGACCTCGCGGTCTCCGAAGCGCTGGAGAACGGTGCGCCGGTGCGCCAGGCCGGGGCGTTCCAGATCGGCTTCTCCATCGCCCACCTGCGCTACTTCGCCAACCTGGCCCGCAGCTACGCCTTCGAGCACACCGGGCCGCTGCTGAAGGTCCCCACGCTGGCCAGCGGCATCATCCGCCGTGAGCCGATCGGCGTGTGCGGGGCGATCGTGCCCTGGAACTTCCCGCTGCTGCTGGCCATGTGGAAGATCGGCCCGGCGCTGGCCGCGGGCAACACGATCGTGGTCAAGCCCGACGAGCACACCCCGATCACGCTGCTGGAGTTCGCCCGGATCGCGCAGGAG
>PMST01000056.1 GCA_003168295.1 Actinomycetota bacterium | reverse complement strand
TCGCGGTGGCGCGCGAGTTCACTGACCGCGCCATCATGGAGCACTGCGCCGACCGGCTGAGCACCGAAGAGGCGTCCATGGTCAAGTGGTGGAATACCGAGCTGTGCAACCGCGTCACCGACCGGTGCGTGCAGCTGCACGGCGGCTACGGCTACATGCGCGAGTACCCGGTCGGCCGCGCGTGGGCCGACAGCCGCGTCCAGTCAATCTTCGGCGGCACCACCGAGATCCAAAAGGAAATCATCGCCCGCAGCCTCGGCCTCTAGCCTGACCAGGCTCTCTACGTGGCCCGTGCTCACCGGCGGCTGTGGACCGGCGCGACGCGATCTTCGGCCAGCAGGTCAGCCGCTCCGCCGCCAGCGGTGCCGCCGGGCTTGGGCACTCGGGGCCAGCTGCTCCAGCCGCGCCGCTTGGTCGTGGTCCCCGGCATCGCGCATGGCCGCCGCAGCGCCCTGCCAGAATACGGCTGCCCGGTCCGACAGCCGTAGCTCCTGGTAGGCGTGGCCGAGGTTGCTCAGGGCCTGGCCCTCGCCATGCCGGTCGCCGGTCTCCTGGCAGATCACCAGCGCACTCTGGTAGCAGCCGACCGCCTCCTCAAGCCGCCGTAGCTTCCGGTAGGCGTGGCCGAGGGTGTTCAGGGCCTGGCCCTCGCCGTGCCGGTCGCCGGTATCCGGGCAGATCGCCAGCGCCTGCTGGTAGCAGCGGACCGCCTCCTCAAACCGCCGCAGGTCCCGCTCCCGCCATTCGCGGTTCACGTAAACACCTGCCTCGATGAGGCAGACGGCGAATGCGAAGCCGGATGCGGTCCACCGAAACATGTATGCTCCACTGCTGGGCTGCGGGGCTAGGGCGAAACCAAACCCGAGCAAGAATGTAACTACACCAACGTGATAGAAGAGAACTGTCCTCTCATAATTCACTTTCTTCCTGGCTACCCATTTCGCAAACTGGACAGCAAAGACGAAGGCGAGAGAAGCGATAGTCCAGGAGATAATCGCTCCGCCAGGCAACAGGAAGTGTCCAGTTTCGTTGCTCACGATGATGACGATGACGTTGGTAAAGCTGAACCCAGCGAGCAATGGCGATGCCACCTCGCCGATTGACTTAGCAACGGTCTCACTGTCGGTGTCAGCCGCATTTGCTTGGCGTCCGGCGCTTTGATCTCTCGGAGATCCTCTCACGCCCGCCTCCTCAGTCCGCCGAGCTTCCAGGCACCGAGCGTCTCACATCACGTAAGGAGACGAGAAGGGCACACCACTATCGATGCACGTCCAACCATGATCGTGGCGCCGCGGGGACGAGGACATCGTTGAACACCAGAGAGGACTAAGACAGGACGAGTCGGCTTCCTGACGAGATTGGATTGTCGGGGGCCGTTTATGCGGGTGCTGCAGTCGCCTACGGGACCTTGGTCACGATGGGCCTGCCATCCGCATCTCAGTCAAGGGGCCCGCTGCCGCCGATAGGCATCAGCCTGTATGCCAGAGGTAGATGTTGCCGTCGTTGTCGCTCGTGGCCAGGGTCGTGCCATCGGGGCTGAACGCGATCGAATTTACGCCCTGGCCGGTAGGGTCGGTGAGGGTAGCGGTGAGGTCTTTGGTGGCGAGATTCCATAGGTAAGTGCGGCCGTTGTCGGCGCCGGTGGCTAGTGTCGCGCCGTTGGGGCTGAACGCGACCGAGGCGGCGGGCGCGGTGCCGGGGTCCGTGAGGGTGGCGGCCAGCGTCCCCACGGCGGTATTGCTCAGAGAACCTACAGAACTCGCGGAGCTTTGATGACTCGACGAGCTCCCAGAATTCGTGAGGTTCTGGGAGGCATGGGAGCTCGCTAGGAGGGGAGCAGCAATGGCCGCCCCGGCCAGGACCGCGGCCGCCAGCGCGATCGCCAGGAGGCGCCCCGGGCGCCGGGTCGGCGGTACCCCGTCGCCGGAGCCTGGAGTCGGTGGCGGGCGTTGGTCAGAAGTGCGAATCTCCGCGACGCTGGCCATCGTGGCCGTCGCAGCAGCCGTGGGAATGTCCTCTTCCGCCGCCGCAGGCAGGCCCGCAATGGCGGGTGAGCCGCCACCGGGCGCCGAGTCGATGGTCGCGTCTGTCGCCAAATCAGCCGGGACGGCTGCCTTTCCGGCCCCGTCCGTGATCGGCCCGGAGGACTCCGGTTGGGAGGTAATCGCAGTTTGCGGGTGATCGGGCGTAGCGGCGGAGCGACGGGGACGGTAAGGCGCTAGGGCCAGCGCCTCCCGCAACTCGTCGGCGAAGTCTGCGCAGGACGCGTAGCGCTTCTCCGGGGCCTTGGCCAGCGCCCGGGCCAGCACCTCATCCGCCGCGGCAGGCAGGTCCGGCCGCCGCGAGCGCAGCGACGGGGGCGGCTCGGACAGGTGCGCCAGCAGCACCGCCAGGCCCTGGCCACGCTCGAAGGGCACCTCCCCGGTCAGCAGCTGGTAGGCCACGCAGGCCAGCGCGTACTGATCGGTGCGCCCGTCGACTGCCCGGCCCTGGATCTGTTCCGGTGCCGAATAATCCGGGGTGCCCAGGAACTGCCCGGCCCCGGTCAGGCTCACCGACGCCGTGGCCCCCTTGCTCACCCCGAAGTCCGACAGGTGCACGTGGTCAGGCCGGCCCGCCCGCGCATCGACCAGGATGTTTCCGCCGCGGCAGCCCGCGACTCAGCGATGAACCGCCGCCGGAATGCCCCGTCCGCGGCCAGCGCCGGGGCGAGGACCTTCAGCGCCACCAGCCTGCCGAGCCGCTCATCCCGCGCACGGAACACCACCGCCATCCCGCCCGCCCCGACCTGAGCCTCCAGCCAGTACCCGGCCACCTGCGAGCCCGCGCGGGACCCGGCCAGATGCGCCGGGATATCCTCGCTCAACACCCCTCCC
>PMST01000148.1:3361-22453 GCA_003168295.1 Actinomycetota bacterium | reverse complement strand
CTGGCCGTCGACGGCCCGTTGCAGTACGACGCGGCCGCCATCGCTTCGGTGGCGCAGAACAAGCGGCCAGACAGCGCCGTGGCCGGGCGCGCCAGCGTCTTCATCTTCCCGGACCTCGGCGCCGGCAACACCACCTACAAGGCTGTGCAGCGCAGCGCACAGGTCATGAGCATCGGCCCGATGCTCCAGGGCCTCGCCAAGCCGGTGAACGACCTCAGCCGCGGTGCGCTGGTGGACGACATCGTCTACACCCTGGCGCTCACAGCAATTCAGTCACGCGCCGGATAGCCGTTCCGCCAGCGACTATTGCCTGGGCCAGATCCTTCCCGTGCGCTGGGAGCGGCGCAAATCCCTCCCAGCCCGTCTTTGCTTGATATATTTAGCAAATGCTCACTATACAAACCGACCGCTCCTCGGCAGCCGTCACGGAACCGGGTCGTGCCGGTGAACTCCCCGGCGTCTTGACGGCAGCAAGGCCGGCTCACCGACTTGTCCTGAGCGGGGGGACCCGGTACGCCCGCAGCGGTGAGGTGCGGATCGCCTACGAGCTGCGCGGAACTATGCACCGGCGGCGGCCGTGGCTGGTCCTGATCCAGGGGATGGGTTTCGACCGTTCCGGGTGGGATCCGGTGCTGCGGAAACTGCGGCACCACTTCCGGCTCGTGCTGGTGGACAACCGGGGGTTCGGGCGCAGTGACCGGCCGGCCGGCTTGTTTGGCGTAGCCGCCATGGCCGGCGATATCGTCGCCGTGCTCGATGCCGCTGGTATCCGCAGGGCTCACGTGATGGGGGCCAGCCTGGGCGGGATGGTGGCCCAGGAGCTGGCGATTACCCACCCCGAGCGGGTCGACGGTCTCGTCCTTGCCTGCACGGCACCGGGCTGGCCCTTCGCCTACCCCATGCCTCCTGCCGCCGTGCGGCTGATCCTGGTAACCGCCCTCATCAGGGCCGAGGTGGCACGGCGCCGCCACACGGAGAATGCCCTGGCCGCGCGGACCGTCCAGCACCATCCAGAACTCGTCGATCGCCTTCTCGAGCTGCAGGACTCCCAGCCGCCGCCGGCCCCGCGAGCCCTGGCGGCCCAGGCTGCCGCGGGAGCGCTGTACGCCGGGCGCTGGAGGCAGGCGCGCATCCGGGCGCGCACGCTGGTCTTGCATGGCGGCGCAGATACCGTGGTCGACCCGCGCAACGGAAGGCTGCTCGCGGACCGGATCCCGGACGCTCGGCTGGTGACCTTCCCTGACCTGGGCCATCTGCTTTTCTGGGAGGATCCGGACGGCTTCACCGATGCGGTGACATCCTTCCTGCTGGCCGGAGGCAGAGGCCATGAAGTACCCGCCCGCCGCCGTGTCCGGCACGGCGATTGGCGCCGGACCGGGACCCGAGCGGCCGTTAGCGGGTCCGGCCCGGCCAGCGATAACCGCGCATCGCCGAAAGAGGCACTGAGCCGGCCGTAACTCCGGTGGTCCATCGTGGTCGTCCGGCGCACCCGGCAAGATGCAGGCGGGGGAAAGGGTGACGAAGTGAAGGTTGTTCCCAGCTGGCAGGGAGAAGTCTTCGGGTTCGCCTGGGGCGACATCGAGCAGGAACTGTTCCTGGTGCCAGGCCTGGTCCAGGCGCTTGTCGATGTAGAACGGGCACCCGTCGATCTCGCCGAGCAGGACGTCGATGTCGCCGATGAGGAATTCTCCGACCGGAAAGCACATCGGTGTGCTGCCTGCGCAGCAGCCGCCGGATTGAACGAACATCACCGGGCTGCCCCGGGCCGCGCGCAGGAGGCGGATCGCCTCGCGCGCGGCCAGGGTCGCGGTGATGCGGGCCAGCACAATCGGCTCGGACATCACGAGCCCTAGAACAGCCCGAGCGGTTTGGTGCTGTAGCTGACGAGCAGGTTCTTCGTCTGGCTGTAGTGATCCAGCATCATGAGGTGGTTCTCGCGGCCGATGCCCGAGATCTTGTAGCCACCGAACGAGGCACCTGCTGGGTACTGGTGGTAACAGTTCGTCCAGACGCGGCCGGCCTTGATGCCGCGGCCCATCTTGTAGGCCCGGGTGCCGTCTCGGGTCCAGACGCCGGCGCCCAGCCCGTAGAGGGTGTCATTCGCGATCGCCAGGGCGTCCGCGTCGTCGGTGAACGTGGTGACCGCCAGCACGGGGCCGAAGATCTCCTCCTGGAACACCCGCATCTTGTTGTCACCCTTCAGCACCGTCGGCTGGTAGTAATAACCGTCGGCGAATTCCGTCCCCGCCACGCTCGCGCGCTGGCCGCCGATGAGCACCTCGGCGCCCTCGTTGCGGCCGATGTCGACATAGGAGGCGATTTTCTCGATCTGCTGTGCTGAGACCTGCGGGCCGAGCTGGGTGTCAGTGTCCAGCGGATTGCCCTGCCTGATGTGGGCGATGCGTTCCAGGCAGCGGGCCATGAACTCGTCGTAGATATCGGCCTGGATCAGCGCCCGCGACGGGCAGGTGCACACTTCGCCCTTGTTGAACGCGTACAGAACCAGGCCCTCGATCGCCTTGTCGAGGAACTCGTCGTCATGAGCCATCACGTCGCTGAAGAAGATGTTGGGCGACTTGCCACCCAACTCGACGGTGGACGGGATCAGATTCTGCGCCGCGTACTGCATGATCAGCCGGCCGGTTACCGTCTCGCCCGTAAAGGAGACCTTGGCGATACGCGGGTTCGCCGCCAGCGCCTTGCCGATCTCCGCACCGGGACCGGTCACGACGTTGATCACGCCCTGCGGCAGGACGTCCTCGATCGTCTCCATCAGTTTCAGGATCGACCAGGGCGTCGGCGAGGCAGGCTTGATGACCGCACAGTTGCCCGCCGCTAGCGCCGGCGCGAGCTTCCACGCCGCCATCAGCAGCGGGAAGTTGAACGGGATGATCTGACCGACCACACCCAGCGGCTCCCGGAAGTGATAGGCGACTAGATCCTTCTCGATCTCAGTCGAGCGACCCTCCTCGGCACGCGCCGCGGCGGCGAAGTAGCGGAAGTGATCGACTACCAGGGGAATGTCGGCCGCCAGCGTCTCGCGGACCGGCTTGCCGTTCTCCCAGCTCTCAGCGACCGCCAGCATGTCCTGGTTCTTCTCGATCGCATCAGCTATTGCGTTGAGCACCTTCGCCCGCTCGGTCGCTGACGCCTCGCCCCAGGCATCCTTCGCCGCGTGGGCGGCATCCAGCGCGAGCTCGACGTCCTCCGGCGTGGAGTCGGCCACCTCGGTGATCGGACCGGCGGTCGCCGGGGCCAAGTCCACGCGGTACTTGCCGTGCGTTGGCGCCAACCACTTGCCGCCGATGAAATTTTCATACCTCGGCTCGACGGAGACGATGCTGCCGGGCTGGCCTGGCGGTACGTATTTCATTTCATGGCTCCTTAGAGGGATCAGTGACGACCAGCAAGGCAACCCGCCGTTACAGGGCAGGACTGGCAGCAGTTCCCGGTGTCTGCCCCAAGCTATATCTGAAGTGAAAAACAAGCAATGTTTTTCTAGAAAACTGCGTCCTATGAAGAGCGGAGGGGCTGGAGTTACTCACCAGCCACGCATCACTGACCGCGGCGCCGGCCTTCCGGCACCCCTAAGCGCGGCGAACCTGCATGGTTCGCCGCGCGATCGTCTGCCTGCGATATGTAACGATAGGTAAGAAGACGTTCGGTGTCTGCTGGCGAAATCATCCCGCCCAGGCTGTATCGCGCGCCGTCGGCGCGAATCGGGAAGGAACGGGAGAGGTCATGGGCGTCGATCAAGGTTCCGGGGTGCGGGTGCTTGAGGATCCGCTGACCAACAAGGGCACCGCGTTCTCCGAGGAGGAACGCTCCGGGCTGGGCTTGCGCGGCCTGCTGCCGTCCGTGGTGGAGACGCTGGAGCAGCAGACGCGCCGCAGGTACCAGGCCTACCAGGAGCAGCCCACCGACCTCGCCAGGCACATTAACCTGCGCGCGCTGCAGGACACCAACGAGACGCTGTTCTACCGGCTGGTGTCGGACCACATCGAGGAGATGCTGCCGGTCCTTTACACCCCGACGGTCGGGCTGGCCTGCCAGCGCTTCAGCGAGATCTACCGCCGGCCGCGTGGCCTTTTCATCGCCTATCCCGACCGCGACCGCATCGGGGAGATCCTGCGTAACCGGCCCCGGCAGGAGGTCGACGTCATCGTCGTCACCGACGGACAGCGGGTTCTGGGCCTGGGTGACCAGGGCATCGGCGGCATGGGCATCCCGATCGGCAAGCTGTCGCTGTACGCGGCGCTAGGCGGCATCGACCCGGCGCGCACCCTGCCGGTCCTCCTGGACGTCGGCACCGACAACGCCGGGCTCCTGGCCGACCCCATGTACCTCGGCTGGCGGCACCGTCGGCTGGCCGGCGACGGCTACGACGATTTCGTCGACAGGTTCGTCCAGGCCGTGCGCGCCGAACTGCCCGGTGTGCTGCTGCAGTGGGAAGATTTCGCCACCCCGCACGCGCTGCCGATCCTCGAGCGCTATCGCGGCCAGCTGCTCAGCTTCAACGACGACATCCAGGGCACGGCGGCCGTGGTCCTGGCCGCGCTGTCCGCGGGGGCAGCGGCCACCGGGTCGCGGCTGCGCGACCAGAGTGTGGTGATGCTGGGCGCCGGGTCGGCCGGTATCGGAGTCTGCGAGCAGGTCGTGCGGGCGATGGCGGCCGATGGCCTGTCCGAGCACGGCGCCCGCGCCAGGGTCTGCGTGGTCGACATCAACGGCCTGCTCACCACCGACCGCCCGGACCTCAGCCCGGCGCAGCGCCGGCTCGCCCAGCCGCCGGCCGCCGTGCCCGGCACCGAACCCGGTCGGCCAGCCGGCCTCGCCGACGTGATCGACGCTGTGCACCCGACCGCGCTCATCGGACTGTCGACTGCGGGCGGGGCCTTTACCGAACAGGTCGTGCGCCGCATCGCCGCCTACGCCAAACGGCCGATCATCATGCCGCTGTCCAACCCGACCAGCTGCAGCGAGGCCCGCCCGCAGGATCTGGCCGGCTGGACCGATGGCCGTGCGCTCGTCGCCACCGGCTCCCCGTTCCCGCCGGTGCGGGTCGGCGAGGTCAGCATCCCCGTCGCCCAGTGCAACAACATCTACATCTTCCCGGGAGTCGGCCTGGGCGTAACCGCCGTGCGCGCGACTCGCGTCACCGACGCCATGATGACCGCCGCGGCCGCCGCCGTCGGCGCCGCCGCTACGATCCGGCACGACCCGCACGGGACCTTGCTGCCGGCCCGTGCTCAGCTCGCCGGCACCGCGACCGCCGTGGCGAGAGCCGTCGCCAGGGCCGCAGTAGCCGATGCCGTCGCGCCCGCGCTCACCGATGACCAGATCGATCAGGCCATCGACCGCACCAGATGGCAACCCGGCTATTAGTGGAGATTACCGTGTGGTGAGCCGGTAGGGGATGGTGCAGATGACGACGTCGGTGCTGGCGCGCAGCACGGTCGCCAGGAGCAGCCCCCGCTGGTTCTGCAGGATCCGGTAACGCCACCGGCCTGGCTGAACCTCGGTGATGAGGACGGCGACCTGCCCGCTGCCTTGCTGTGCCTGCCGGACATAGTCCACGATCGGATGCACCAGCGAGCGGTGCGGGCTATCGAGGGTCTCCAGCCGCACCCCGGGGTCCCAGCGGTCCCAGGCAGCACGGAAGGCCGCGCCCTCAGCGGCTTCGGGGTGGACGCTGACGGCGATGACATCATCGCCGAGCGACAGCGCCGCGTGCAGGGCGTGCTCGGTGAGCTTGCTGATGTCGCTGACGGGCACGATCACCAGGCTGTTGGCCGGCCGCGGTCGGGGCGGCAGCGGTCCTAGCTCGAGTTCGAGTCCTACCGCCTGGTAGTAGCTCTGGATCCGGGAGAACAGCAGCATCAGGGCCGGCACGACCAGGACCACTATCCAGGCGCCGGAGGTGAACTTGCTGGCGATGAAGACGGCGGCGGCGGTCGCGGTCAGGACCGCTCCGGTGCCGTTCAGGGCGGCTCGCAGCCTCCAGTTCCGGGACCGCTGGCCATGCCAGTGCCGGACCATGCCGGTCTGGCTGATGGTGAATCCGATGAACACCCCGATCGCGTACAGCGGGATCAGCCGGGCGGTGGTCGCGTTGACGGCGATCAGCAGGACGCCCGCGAGCACGGCCAGGGTGATCACGCCGTAGCGGTGCACCGGCCGCTCGGCTCGCAAGCCCAGCAGGTGCGGCAGCCGGTCGTCGTCGGACAGCAGGCTCATCAGCACCGGCAGGCCGCCGAAGCTGGTGTTGGCGGCCAGGGCCAGGACCAAGGTGACGGCGATGTTGGCCGCGTAGTACGCCCAGCCGGTGCCGAACGAACCGGCCGTGAGCTGGGCCAGGACGGTGACCCCGTCGCGGGGCGCGACGTGCTCGCGGCGGGCGGAAGGCGGGTACCCCGTTGGCGATGGCCTCGATTCCGGTCAGCGCCGAGCAGCCGGCCGAGAAGGCCTTCAGGATCAAGATCACGCCGACCGCCTCGCTGATGCGGACCGGCTCCGCGGTGCCGACGACCGCGGCCGGGTGTGAGCGCAGCAGGCCGACGATGATGACACCGAAGATCGCGGCCAGGAACACCACCATCGGGGCCATAAGGACGCGCGCGCTCTCCGCGATGCCCCACAGGTTGACGGCCGTGATCAAGACCAGGCCGGTCAGGCACATCGCGAGCAGATGGTGGTCCAGCGAGGGGAACGCCGAGGCCAGGCTGGCCGCCCCGGCGGCCAGGCTGACCGCGACGGTCAGCACGTAGTCCACGACCAGGCTCGCGGCTGCCAGCAGGCTGACCGTGGCGCCCAGATCTTTCTTGCCCACCGCGTACGCACCGCCGCCGTCCGGGTGCACCGCGATGACCTGGCAGTAGGAGACGACCAGCACCGCGAGCAGGGCGGCGATGGCCAAGGTGACCGGCAGCGTCAGGCCCAGCGCGGACGTCCCGGCCGCCGCCAGCACCAGCACGATGGCCTCGGGCCCGTAGGCCACCGAGCTGAGCGCGTCGAGCGACAGCGCGGCCAGCCCTTCGAAGCTGGTCAGATGGTCTTTGCTGCCCTCCCCAGGCCGCAGCGGCACCCGAGGCAGGACCTTCTTCGACACTGCTCCAGAGCCCATGGGTGTGATCCTTGCCGGCGGTGAAGTACTCCACGGCAGTCGTACCGCCCGCGGGGAATCCATGATCCGGCGGCGCCCCCTCGCCGCTCAGCTAACGCTGCACGCCCGCCGGTTGCGCGCCCGCCGATGGCGAGTCCGCTGCCGGGGTCGAAGAAGTGCAGGTTACGGGTATCCACCCCGAGCTCGACGCGGTCGCCGGCCCGGACCTTGCTGCGCGCGTTGACTCGTGCCGTCCACAGGGACTTGCCCTGGTAAAGCGGGACCGCCGATTCGTCCTCCTCATCCTGCGGGGCCAGGTCGGCGATGTCCTTGTGCTCGACGGGTGGCGCGTCGATGGCGAAGATCACGTTGATCTCGCTGCCGAGTACCTCGGTCGCGTGGGCTTCGACGGCCATCACCGGCCACGATTCGCCGGTCAGGTGAGCGTCCTCGAAGTCGGACGGCCGGATTCCGAGGATCACATCGCGGCCGAGGTACGCTGCGATCCCCGGGGTGGCGTGCATCACGCTCGCCGGGATGGGCAGCCGGTATCCGGCGAACGTGACCGCTGCCGCGTCGTCGTCGCCGACCAGTGTGGCGGTGACGAGATTCATCGAGGGGGAGCCGATGAAACCGGCACGAACAGGTTGGCCGGGTGACGGAACAGGTGCTGGGGCGTGTCGACCTGTTGCAGCATCCCATCGCGCAGCACGCAGACGCGGTCCCCGAGCGTCATCGCCTCGACTTGATCGTGTGTCACTTACACGGTGGTCACATGGAGCCGTCGTGCAGCTGCGCCACCGATGCCCGCATGCTCACCCGGAGCTTGGCGTCGAGGTTCGACAGCGGTTCGTCCATGAGGAACGCCTGCGGCTCCCGCACTATGGCCCGGCCTATCGCCACCCGCTGCCGCTGTCCGCCCGACAGGGCCTTGGGCTTGCGGCTGAGCAGTTGCTCGTCCAGGTCCAGCAGCCGGGCCGCCTCCTGGACCCGCCGGGCCCGCTCGTCCTTGGGGACATGCTGCATCTTCAGCGCGAAGCCCATGTTCTCCGCGACGGTCTTATTCGGGTACAGGGCGTAGTTCTGGAACACCATCGCGATGTCCCGGTCCTTGGGGTGCACCCAGGTGACGTCTTTATCGCCGATCTCGACCCGCCCGCCGTCCAGCGGTTCCAGCCCGGCCAGCATCCGCAGCGCGGTCGTCTTCCCCGATCCGGACGGACCGACCAGGACCATGAACTCGCCGTCCCGGATTTCCAGGCTCAGGTCACTCACCGCCTTGACACCGCCGGCGTAAGTCTTGTCGACGTGATCGAGCACGATCTGGGTCATGTCATTGCTCCGTAGGTCCGGCTGCCCGGCTCAGCTGCGCCAGACTGGGTCGTGGGTCTAGCGCTGCACGATGACGAATCCGCCGGGAGGCACGGGCACGGTGATGGCCGCGCCATTGCTGATGGTGACGCGCCATAGGCGTCCTTGACTGTCGTAGCTCGTGGCGACGGCCTGGCCGGTGCCTGGCAGGCTGATCGTGCGTGCCTCCTGGACGCTCGCCTCGCTGTTCAGCAGGGCGACGCTGCGGCCGCCGCCGGTGGTGATCAGCACCGCGATCAGGGGGTGAGCTGGATCGCGTCGAGCTGTCCGGTGCCGCCCAGCGTGCTGGCGGTCAGCGTGGTCGCGTTCGCGGGCAGGATTCCCGGCAGGGTGACCGGGAGCAGCGCGTCCGCGGCGGGCGAGATGCCCTGGGCGCCGCCGCCCCCGTACGGGGCGGCGCCCAGGTTCTGGGTGCCCGACGCGAAGTCGCTGACCGCGCCGGGTCCGGGAACGCGGTTGACGATGGCCTGAACGAGGCGGGGCTGGTCATCGGCCGGGATGGTCCAGGCTGACCGAAGGTCACGAAGTTGCCGCTCAGTGGCTGAGTGCCGCCGCTGCTGCCGGTGCCGCTCGTCACCGCGAGGACGACAGCGGTGATCCGTGCGAGCAGCCCTATGACGACGATCATGGTCGTGACTCCATTGCCCTTAGGGAGGATTCCCGATGAGCACGCGGGGCGCGAGGTCTCACGTCGGCCACGCCGCTGCTGCCGTTGCGGGTGATCCTCGACCGCACCCGGATGCATCCCGGCCAGGCTGGCCGTCCGAGGTAACGTGCCGGCAGATTCATCGCCGGGCACGGCCCGCTGGGCAATGGCGTTCGTGATCTCACTCGTGATAACTTCTGATTGTTGCCCTGGACCTCGGCGGCATATCCATTCGCTTTCCGTGAATGTCGCGAATGCCCGGGAGCAATTGATGCTGGAATTCAGCGAAAAGCCCCTCACTCGTGCTTCGGCTGCGGCCAGCGCGGGTGGCAATCCGGACGCGGACGGCCACGATCGTTCCGTCGTCGGCCTCCGGTGGCAGGCCCTGCGCTCGGCCGCCCACCCTGCCGTCTACCCCGGCCGCTCCCCCCGGGGGCAGCGATGCCCATCCGACAGCTGGCCTGAGCCAGTTACCCGCCGGGACTCCCGCCCGGCTTCCGGATCATGAGGGAAGCCCATGTTTGACGTGGATCTCAGCATCCGTGATGGCGACGGCCTCGGCGTGGTCGCCCTGCGCGGAGAGCTTAACCTCGCCGACGCCCCGGCGGTCGCGTCCCATCTGATCACGGCCGTGGCGGTCTGCGGGCCCTCGGTCATCGTGGACCTGGCGGGGCTGGAGGGCATCGGCTACAGCGGTCTGGCGGTGCTGCTGCGGGTAAGGAAATGGACCCGGCGAAACGCCGGCGACCTGCCCCTGGCGGCCCCGCAGCCGCCGGTGCGCCGGATTCTGGAGGCCACCGGCCTGATCGATGTCTTCTCGGTGTATCGCAGTGTGGAAGAGGCCGCGAGCAGCGCCCGACAGGGCCGGCCGCGGGCACCGGCGCGACGGGGGCGGCCGCAGGCACGGGCGCCGGTGCGGCTCCGTCCCGCCCTGGCGCCCCGGTGCCGTGACGGGCGGCTGGTCCACCGCACGGCCTGTCACCTGCCGGTCCGGCCGCTGCGCAGGAGCCGAACGTGCCGGTCGCGGCGCCTGGTGCGCGGCACCTGCGTCAGGTGGCGCTCGCCGTTAGCGATAGCCGACCCGGCCGATGGTGGCTGATCAGGTTATTCTCGCGGCAGCGGCCATTTGCCGTCGCCGTTACGGTGAGCTAACCTGGCCATTACGGGGGGAAAACTAAATTATGCTCGCAACTGTACGATTAGCATTTATCTGCCCTGGACCTCGGCGCCTCTTTCTGGCCTTCTGTGAACCGAGGTTGGCATGACAGCACTTTCTTCAGCAACGGTATGTGCCCCCCCAGTAACAATTTCTGTCGCGGAATCCGTACCACGTTCGGCCGGCCCGCCAGAGGCGATGTATGACAAGGATCTGGCCCGGCTGGATGACCAGGCGCTGCTAGGTATCGTCCGGCTGCTGCCGCAGGCCAGCGAGCGGCGGGTGGCGGCGTGCGAACTGCTGGTCACCCGCTATCAGGGCCTCGTCTGGTCCTGCGTGCGACGGTACGCCCGCAGCCCTGAGCTGGTGGAAGACCTCGTGCAGGTGGGGTACGTGGGCTTGCTGAAGGCGATCAACAACTTCGATCCGGCCATCTGCAGCAACCTGGCCACCTACGCGCAGCCGTGCATCAGCGGCGAGATCAAGCGGCACTTCCGCGACAAGCGCTGGCAGATCCACGTCAAGCGGTCGGTGCAGGATCTGATGCTCCAGGCCCGTGCGGCGACCGGGCCGCTGGCCCAGGAACTTGGCCGGACGCCGACCGAATCCGATCTGGCCACCTACCTTCGGGTCAGCGCGGCTGACCTGCGCCAGGCCCAGCGGGCTGAGCTGGCCTTCCAGCCGTCTTCGCTGGACGCGCCGCTGGCCGGTCAACCCGGCCTGAGCACCCTGGCCGACTATCTCGGCGAGGAGGATCCCCGGCTGGAGCACATGCTCACCATGCGGGCCGTCGCCACGCACTGGGGTGAGCTGACCCCGCGTGAGCAGGAGATCCTGCTGATGTGCTTTCAGGGCGGGATGACGCAAACGGAGATCGGCCAGCGGCTCCAGATCTCCCAGATGCACGTCTCCCGGCTGCGGGCCCATGCGCTCGGCCACCTCCGCTCGCGCCTGCTCGACTTGGAGGACGCGGCCGCCCAGCCCGTCCCGGCAGCGGCGGGTATCCAGGGTAGGAGCCGGTGAACTCGCCGCTTGGCCGGACCACGCCCTGCTGCTTGAGCGGGAGGCGTCCCCCGTGTTCAGCATGACTATGAGTACCCGCGAATTCGGCGGTCACGTTGTCGTCGCGCTGTACGGAGAGCTTGACGTGGCGGACGCCGCGGATGTCGCGGACGCGCTCGCGGTGGTGGTGGCGGCGCGCGCGCCGAAGATAATCGTCGATCTGGCCGGGCTGGAGTTCATTGATTCGAGCGGCGTAGCCGCGCTGGCGCGCGGGCGGAAGCTGGCCCGGCACGCCGGGGGCGATCTGCTGCTGGCCGCGCCGCGGCGCGGGGTGCTGCGGATCCTAACAATCACCCGCCTGATCGATGTCTTCCCCGTGCATGCCAGCGTGGACGAAGCCGCCGGACACGCCAGGCGGACGGCCGCGGCCACGGCCGGGCGCGCCGCCCCCGCCGTCGCGACATGATCCCAGCCAGGGCCCGCGGGTGACTGGCCGCCGACCGGGGCTGCGGGGATGACCGACAGCCGGCCGGCCAGGATCTGGAGCCTGGTCGCGGCGCAGGCGGCCCTTCACGGCGGGCCGGTGTCGGCCGCGGATGCCTGCATGGCGGCCGTCGCCGCGGTCGAGGTCACCGGGGCCTGGCTGATCGCCGCCCGCGGTGCGGAAGCTGGTCACCTCATGCGAGTAACTGATAAGGCCAGCGAGCTGCTCGCCGAGCTGCAGATGACCCTGGGGGAGGGGCCGGGTCCGGATGCCGCTGCCTCCGGCGGCCCGGTGCTGGCCTCGGATCTGGACGAGACGGAAGCCAACCGCCGCTGGCCTGCGTTCGCCCCGGCGGCCCGCCAGGCCGGGGCGGCGGCGATCTTCGCGTTCCCGCTGCAGCTCGGGGCGATCCGGACCGGAGTGATGAGCCTGTACCGGATGCGGTCCGGCCCGCTGAGCGCCTTCCAACTGGGTGACGCGCTGACCTTCGCGGATACCGCGACCTTGCTGCTGCTCGACGCCCAGGACCAGCCGGCCCACGCCGCGGGATCGGCGGAGGCTGGCCCGGGCGGCCAGCCCGCGAATCTGACCCGGCACCGCGCCGAGATCGACCAGGCCACCGGGATGCTCACCGAGCAGCTCGGTGTCGGCATCGCGGAGGCATTCCTCCGGCTGCGCGCCTACGCGTATGCTCATGACAGGGGGCTGTCTGATCTGGCCCGTGACATCGTGGCACGGGACTTGCGGCTGTCTCCTGACCCCGATCCACGCAAGGACACCCAGGCGTGACAGAGCGCATACAAATGACAAGCCTGGCCTTTTGCTGAGAGGGTGAGCGGGGATGGACGGAGAGCTGCTGTCGGACACGTTCGTCGAGCTGACCGACACCATGGTCGTCGGCTTTGACGTCATCGACTTCATGCACATGCTGACCAACCGCAGCGTGCAGCTGCTTGATGTCTCCGCCGCCGGGCTGCTGCTGGCTGACCCGCGCGGTGAGCTGCGCGTGGTGGCCGCCTCCAGCGAAGCCGCCCGGCTGCTCGAGCTGTTCCAGATCCAGAACGATGAGGGTCCCTGCCTGGAGTGCTTCCGGACGGGCCAGTCCGTCCAGGTCGCGGACCTGGCGGCCGTGGCGCATCGGTGGCCGCAGTTCGCGCCCGCCGCCGGACGGGCCGGATTCGGCGCCGTTCAGGCCCTGCCGATGCGGCTGCGCGANNAGGTCATCGGCGCGCTGAACCTCTTCCGGGCCGCTCCGGGTGCCCTCGACCCCGCGGACATCCGCGTCGGCCAGGCCCTGGCCGACGTGGCCACCATCAGCCTGCTGCAAGAACGCAACATGCGCCACACCGATACCCTCAATGAACAGCTGCAGACCGCGCTGAACAGCCGGGTCATCATCGAGCAGGCCAAGGGCAAGCTCGCCGAGCGCCTCGGCCTGGACATGGACCAGGCCTTCAGCCTGCTGCGTGAGTCCGCCAGGACCAGCAACCGCCGCCTGTCCGACCTGGCCCAGGCCTTCGTCAACGGCACGGACTCGCTGGCCGGCGTGAAGGTGACCGGGTCGCAGCCGCGGCTGCCTGGCCCCCGGCCGCCGCGCCTGCCGGGGTCGTAGCCCTCACATGTGCTTCTCGCCCGAGGCTGACATCGGCGGCGGCTTGGTGATATGCGCGATAGGCGTGGATGCGGTCCGTCATATCCGGCAGCGCCGCGAGTTCATCGCGATGGCGTGGATACCCGTGCTGCTCGGTGCCCACCAGTTCATCGAGGCCCTCGTCTGGCTGTGGCTCCAGGGCCATGTGCCGCGCGGCATCGGCCATGTCGCGCTGTGGGCTTACCTGCTGATCGCCTTCGTCGTGCTGCCCGTATTCATCCCCTTGGCCGTCATTGCGCTTGAGCCGACCAGACGGCGCAAGCAGCTGATGGCGCCCTTCGCGCTGATCGGGACCGGCATCGCCGTGGTCCTGCTCGCGGCGATGATCCGTGGCCCGGTCGGCGTGAAGCTGGCCCCGTACCACCTCTCCTACAGCATCCGGTTGTCCGACGGCCTCCTGATCGTCGCGCTCTACGTCGTGGCCGTGTGCGGGCCGCTGCTGGTGTCGGGCTACCGTAACGTCGCGCTGTTCGGCATCGTCAACCTCGTCGCCGTCATCATCATCGCCCGCCTCACCATTTCCGGCTTCGCCTCCGTGTGGTGCGGGTGGGCGGCCGTCACCAGCGCCGCCATCACGTTGCACTGCCGACTCGCCAAGCCCCATCCTCACCACGCCACGTCCGGATCTGGCGGGCTCATCTCGGTCGGCTGATCCGCGGCGTCGCTCGATAAGGCGCCGGACGGCGTGGGTGGGCGCGCCCCGGCTGGCGGGGGCAAGGTGATGGCCAGTCCGGTCAGCAGGATGTCGAGGCCGCGTTCGAGTTCGGCCGCCCCGTCGTAGGCGGCCAGAACCGGAGCGAGGCTGCGGAGCAGGGGGAATTCGCCGATCGGCAGCCGGTGCAGGCCCAGTCGCAGCAGGTCGTCGGTCTCGTCTGGGTTGTCGACGAGTTCTTGCAGTTCGTTGAGGACATGGCCGTGCAGGAACCCGAACAGCGCCCGGTAGATGTGCAGGCCGTCGGGGCCGCTGAACCCGGCGCGGGTGAGCAGGGCGAGGACGTCTTCGAGCGGGCGCAAGGTGCCAGGGGGACGCAGGGCCAGCGGGGTGGCCAGTGGCCGGGTGACCAGTAGCGGCACCACGTGCGGGTGAGCCAGCGCCAGCTGGCGGTAGTCGCGGGCCACGGCACGCAGCTGGGCGGCCCAGTCCGGGTCGGCTGGATCGACCTTGAGCTGGGCGAGCACGACCTCGACCACGCCGTCGAGCAGCGCCGCCTTGTTCGGTGCGTGCCGGTAGAGGATCATCGGGTCCCGGTCCAGGGCGCGGGCGAGGCGGCGCATGGACAAGCCCTCGGCCCCGTCGCGGTCGATGATCTCCAGCGCTGTGGCCAGCACGATCTCGCGGGTGACCTTGCCGTTCCGGCGCGCATCGGTGTCCGGGCCGGCGCTGTCGGCTGGTGGCGGGGTCAATGCAACAGCACCTTCTCTCCTGTGGCTGTCGCCAGTAGTGGCCGGACCCAGCGTGGTTACGCAACGTGGCCCCACGGTGTTGACACCAATCATAACGTTGGCGTTGACCGCGTAGGCCTACAGCGTATTTCACAGCAGTTCGCCCATTACGCACGTCAACGCCACCGCCGCCCCAAGGCCGCCGCCACTACCCGAATCCGATAAGCCCTTCAGCGGCACTGGATCCGTCGTCGCGTGAATCAGCGCGGGCGTGTACCGCCACGCGAGGCAGGCGATCGCGCCGAGGGGGATGGGGGGCAGGTAGGTGACGGCGCGGTACAGCAGAACGGCCGCTGTTACCTGCGCGGTGGCCTGGTGGCCTGCTCCGGCGGCCAGGATGCCGATCAGTCCGAGTTCGGTGATGCCGAGACCGCCGGGGGTAATGGGCAGCACCGTCAGCAGCCGGACGAACGCGTAGGCCGCCAGGGAGGTCTGCCAGGNNGACACCTGGGCCTGGGACAGGCCGACGCCGCGCAGGCACGCCAGCAGGACAAGCCACAAGGTGAGGTTGGCCGCCGCGGTGGCGACGGTAATCCGCCAGCCTCGCGCGGCGATCAGGGCGCCGGCCTGGCGGCGGAAGCCGAGCAGTGATCCGGGGACATCGAAGGTAGCTCGCCGGCGGGCCAGCCGGCAGCCGGTGACGGCCGCGTACTGCAGAGCGCGGCCCGCGCGGAACGCGAACGCCTCGCTGCGCACGAGCAGGCCCAGACCGGCGGCCAGAGCGGCGAGCAGCAAGAGGCCCACGGCCGCGGCGGCGATCAGCCCGGCACCGGGCCGGGCGGCCGTCGCCAGGACCAGCAGGGCGAGGACCGGCAGGCCCAGCCGGGCGAAGACATTCCAGATGCCCGACACCAGCGTGTAGAGCACGTACTGGGCGGTGCTGACATCCCAGCTCGAGAGCATCGCCCAGCTGACCCCCATGGCCAGGGCCCCTCCGGCGGGCAACGTGTTCGCCACGGCGTTGGAGCCGAGATTCACCACCGCCGCCTCGCGCAGCCGGATCGATGGCAGTACCGAGCAGATCATGATCCAGGTAGAGGCCATGCTGGCCACGGCGGCGACGGCGACGAGCAGGACCTGCGGCCACGACATCGCGTTCGTGCTGGCCCACACGCTGCGGTAGGACGCGAAATGCGGGACGGCGAAACCGAATATGGCCGCGACCAGCACGATCGAACCCGCGGTGCGCAAGATCTTGCGGACCCGCGGCCGTCCCCTGTCCGTCGTGGTGACCGCGGTGACGTTGATCGGCTCCAAGAGCGACACCGCGACCGGTTCCGCGAGTGCCACCGCGACCGGCTCCGTGACCGATTCCGCGATCGCCACCGCGACCGTCCCGTCAGGGGGCGCCGGCGTGGTCTGATCCAAGTGATGGTCCCTATCTCCGAGAGGCAGACCAGACCCAGCTGATCATCCTCCAGTCAACCTCGGCATCGCCCCGGCGGAAACGGCCTGACTGAGATCGGCCCATCACCAGAACCGATCAGCCAGCGCGCTCAGGGACGGCTCGTGACGGCATTGACCGCATCTTGAACCGAGGCGAACAGGTGGTCGGCCCCGAGCTGCTTCAGCAGCGCCCCGTGCTTGAGGTTGTGGTGCACCAGGTGCGACGCCCGTGCGATCTCGATGCTCACCCCTCGCTGCCGGAGCTCGGCGGTCAGGTCCCGAAGGGCCTGCAGCCCGGTGAAGTCGATGTCGGACATGCCGCCGGCGTCGATGATCACTGCTCGCACGGGGCTCGAGGCGGCGTCGACGAGGTGGCGGATCCGCAACCGGAAGTAGTCGGCGTTGCCGTACCACAGGGGAGCGTAGACCAGGTACACCAGGATTCCGGGGAGTTTTTCGGTCGGGTGGCCGATGTCGCACGGGATCCAGTGGTCGGTGCCCGGTTCACGCCCGAGGACGGCGTCCTGAGGCCGGGCGGTGCGATGGGTCCTGTCGGCCAGCGAGAGGACTATGGCCACGGCCACGCCCTGCTCGATGCCGACCAGGGCCACGGCCAGCAGGGCGACGGCGGCCAGCGCGAACTCGAGGCGGTCGTACCGCAGGATGGTCCGCAGCTCGCCGACCCGGAACAGCTTGGTGGCGATGTACACCAGCGTGGCCGCCAGCATGGCCTCCGGCAGGTCGGCCAGCGGCCCGGTCGCCACCGCCGCCACGCCCAGGACCAGGACCGCGGCCATGATGTTGGCCAGCTGCGAGCGGGTACCCGACGCGGTCGCGATGGCCGTGTTGGGCGGGCTCGCGTCCACCGCGAACGCCCCGATCAGCCCGGCGACGACGCTGCCGGCTCCGACGCCGATCAGGTCCCGGTTGAAGTCCGTGGGCGCTGCGGCGCCCGAGCCCCGGACCGTAGCCGAAGACCGGGCCGTGGACCCCGAGGACCGGACCGTGGCCGCGGTCTGCGCGATGCACACGAAGGTCACGGTGAGCACCAGGCCGGGCAGGCGGCGGAGCTGCGACCAGGAGACATAAGGCAGCCGGACGTGCGGCAACCCGCCAGGTACGGCGCCGAGGACCGCCACGCCATGGCGGGACGCGAGACCGAGGGCGTGCACGGCGACGATGGACAAGATCAGGCCGGCCAGCGGTCCGGGCAGCCGGTGGTCGATGCGCTGGCCGGCGGCGATCACGGCCAGCACGACCAGGGCGATGCCCACCGACCACCCGTTGACGTGGCTCACCTCGCCGGCCACCCGGCGGATCTCCCCGATGGTGGTGGTGGCCCCGCCGGGCACCCCCAGGATGGCCGGGATCTGGCGGACCACGATCTCGACGGCGATCCCGGCCAGGATCCCGGTGATCACCGGGGTGGAGAGGAAGTCCGCAATCCACCCCAGCCGGAAGGCGCCGACCGCGATCAGCGCCCCGCCGACCATCATGGCGGTGAAGGCCATGGCCAGGCCGTAGCCAGAGCCCACCGCGACCGCCGCCACGCCGGTCGCCAGCACCGGTGCGATCGTGGAGTCTGCCCCGACCGACAGCCGGCGGTTCGTGCCGAGCAGGGCGTAGGCCAGCGATCCGGCCGCGAAGGCATAGAGCCCGGCCACGGCCGGCAGGTCCGCCAGCCGGGCGGTGGCGATCTGCCCGGGCAGCGCCACCGCGACCAGGGTCAGCCCGGCCAGCGCGTCGGCGCCGAGCCACGAGGCCCGGTAGCCGCGCAGCGTCGCCGGGATTACCCGGACGCCCGCACTCCGCCAGCTGCCCATGCTCCATCTTGGCAGGCAGAAGAGCCGGGATAGTCAGAACGGGCAGTGGTGACAGCCTTACTCAAGCCTGTCACGACGTCGATCACCCGACCGGGTAAGCCCGTCAGGATTCGCGCGAGGCGAGACGCCGCGCCGGATGCCGGAATCGCGACGGTTGTTATCTTCTCGTGATCGATGTAGGCTGGAACGTAGGTCTACGCTGTAGACAACGCGTGCAGGTGCTGACGGCCCGCCATCAGGCGGTTGACTGCGCCGCACCGCCAAGGGAGATGACTATTTCGTGACTGTGACCCTGGACAAGGACGTCGAGGCCTTCGTCGCCACCCCGCGCCAGCTTTTCATCAACGGGCAGTGGACCGACGCGGCGTCGGGCAAGACGTTCGACACGCCTGACCCCGCCACCGGCGAGACGCTGGCCCGCGTCGCCGAGGGCGACGCCGAGGACATCAACCGGGCGGTGCGGGCCGCGCGTGCCGCGTTCGAGGGCCCGTGGAGCAGGATGTCCCCGTCCGAGCGCGGCCGCATCATCTGGCGGATCGGGGACCTGATCCTCGAGCACCGCGATGAACTGGCCCAGCTCGAGTCGCTGGACAACGGCAAGCCCTTCGCCGTGGCGCAGGCGGCGGACGTGCCGCTGGCGGCCGACCTGTTCCACTACATGGCCGGATGGGCCACCAAGCTCGAGGGCAACACGATCGACCTCTCGGTGCCCTACATGCCGGGCGCGGACTTCCACTCCTACACGCTGCGCGAGCCGCTCGGCGTCGTCGGGCAGATCATCCCGTGGAACTTCCCGCTGCTGATGGCCGCGTGGAAACTGGGCCCGGCGCTCACCACGGGCAACTGCGTGGTGCTCAAGCCGGCCGAGCAGACCCCGCTGACCGCGCTGCGGCTGGCCGGGCTCATCGCCGAGGCTGGCATGCCGGCCGGCGTTGTGAACGTGGTAACCGGCTTCGGCGAGACCGCCGGAGCGGCCCTGACCTCTCATATGGATGTGGACAAGGTAGCGTTCACCGGTTCCACCGCGG
>PMST01000148.1:0-3325 GCA_003168295.1 Actinomycetota bacterium | reverse complement strand
TTCGACGAAGTCGTCGACGGCGTGGCGCAGATCGCCAAGTCGATCAAGATGGGACCGGGCATCGAACCGGACACGCAGATGGGCCCGCTGGTCTCAGAAGAGCAGCTGCGCCTGGTGACCGGCTATATGGAATCCGGCGAGGCCGAGGGCGCCACCGCCCTGTCCGGCGGCGGCCGGTACGGCAACCGCGGCTACTTCGTCGAGCCCACCGTGCTGACCAACACCAGGCCGGACATGAAGGTCGTCCGCGAGGAGATCTTCGGGCCGGTCCTGGTCGCCGCTCCGTTCAGCGACCTGGACGAGANNGCTACAACGTGTTCGACGCGGCCCTGCCGTTCGGCGGATACAAGCAGTCCGGCTGGGGCCGCGAGATGGGCCACGAGGCGCTCAACGCCTACACCGAGGTGAAGGCCGTCACGACCCTGCTGTAATTCATTCTGAACGGGCCGTGGTGACAGCTCTGCGGAAGCTGTCACCCCGGCCCGTTCGGTCGTTCAAATTGTCTTACACCTGCTCGGCGTCCAGCGCCTCCAGGGTCTCTTCGTCCCGCGGCTCGCCCTCGGGGACCGTCTCGCCGGGCGACCACTTCCTGAGCTCGACCTGCGGGATCAGCCAGGTGCCGAGGAAGGCCAGCGCGGCGATCGGGGTGGCCACGATGAAGACCGTCTGGATCGACTCGGCGTATCCGGTGATGAAGCCCAGGTGGACCGCCGCGGGCAGGTGCGAGAGGAGGGCCGGGGTGGCGTCCGCGCTGGAGAACCCGGCCGGCAGGTGCACGCCGTGCAGGTTCTTGGCCAGGTTCCCCACCAGGACGTTGGAGAAGATGGCGCCGAAGATCGCGGTCCCGAACGAGCCGCCGATCGACCGGAAGAACGTCGCGCCCGAGGTGGCCACGCCCAGCTCGCCGTGCGGCACCGCGTTCTGCACGATGATGACCAGCACCTGCATGACGCCGCCGATGCCCATCCCGAGCACCAGCATGTACAGCGAGTCAAGCACGGCCGAGGTGTGCAGGCCCATCAGCGAGAGCAGGTACAGGCCGAGCGTCATCATCCCGGCGCCGGCGATGGGCCAGAATCTGTACTTGCCGGTCCTGCTGATGAGCTGCCCGGATCCGATCGAGACGATGAGCAGCCCGGCCATCAGCGGCAGCAGCTGCACGCCGGAAAGCGTCGGCGAGATGCCGCGGACGACCTGGAAGAACGCCGGGAGGTAGGTGATCGCGCCGAACATCGCGAACCCGACGATGAAGCCGACCAGGCTGGTCACCCAGAACGCGCGCAGCTTGAACAGGTGCAGCGGCAGCACCGGCTCGGCGGCCCGGCGCTCGACGACCACGAACACGCCGACGAGCACGACGCCGGCCACCCCCAGGATCCAGATCGGGGCCGAGTTCCACGCGTAGGTGGTGCCGCCCAGGCTGGTGAGCAGGATGAACGAGGTCGCGGCGAGGGAAAGGACGGCGGTGCCGAGGTAGTCGATGGTGTGGTGAATCCGGCTGAGCGTGCCCGGCACCTGGCTGGCCACCACGATCAGCGCGACGACCCCGATCGGTATGTTGATGTAGAAGATCCAGCGCCAGGTCAGGTCGTCCACGAAGACGCCGCCGAGCAGGGGGCCGATGATGCTCGCCACGCCGAAGACGGCGCCGAACAGGCCCACGTAACGGCCGCGCTCGCGGGGCGAGACGATGTCGCCGACGATCGCCTGGGCGCCGACCATCAGGCCGCCGCTGCCCAGGCCCTGGATCGCGCGGAAGGCGATGAGCTCGAACATGGACTGGCTGAGCCCGGCCAGCACCGAACCCACCAGGAAGATCACGATCGCGGCCTGGAAGAAGATCTTCCGGCCGTACTGGTCGCCGAGCTTGCCCCACAGCGGGGTCGAGACCGTGGTGGCCAGCAGGTAAGCGGTGATGACCCAGGCGATGTGCGAGCCGCCCTTAAGGTCGCCGACGATCGTCGGCAGCGCGGTGGAGACGATCGTCTGGTCCAGCGCCGCCAGCGACATGCCCAGCATCAGCGCGCCGATGATGAGCAGGATCGCGCGGCGGGGCAGGTCCGGCCGGGCGCCGTTGCCGCTGGCATTTCCGACCGCCCCGTTGGCGCTCACCGCCGCCGTCCCGCCGCCGGCCTGCTCCGGCGTGGGTCCCCCGGCGGAGGAGCTAGACATGCTCATCTGTGGTTGTCCTTTCGGTTTCGAAGTTCTGGGCGACAGGTTGCGGTTCCCCGGCTGACGGCGTCCCGGCGGGCGGGGCGGCTCGCGGTGGCCCGGTCGCCAGGTCGCGCAGCGCGCCGTTCTCGGGGAACCCGTCGGCGAGCGCCTGGAAGGCGGCGTCGACCAGCTGCTCGAGCGGCACGGTGCCGCCGGCGCCGGCCCAGAACGACATGGTGGCCCGCAGCACGGCGGTGGCCGTGCTGGCCAGCAGCATGGGGTAGGGATCTCGGTCGGGGTCGGTCCCGAGCCGCTCGGCCAGGGCACTGGCGAAGCTGGACTCGACCTGGGCCATGTGCGAGGCCTGCGCCGCCCGCAGCTGGGGATCGGCGTGCGCGGCCTTCATCTGAGCGGCCCAGCGGGCCGGGTCGCCGCCGAGCTCGGCGAGCTCCGCGGCCAGCTGCCGGGCCCGGTCGGTCAGGACCGCCCGCAGCACCTCAAGCGCGCTGTGCCCCGGCAGGTCATGGACCAGCCGGACCCGCACCTCCTCGGCCCGGCCCGGGTCGGCGCCGAACAGCACCGCTTCCTTGGACGGGAAGTAGTTGAAGAAGGTGCGCGGCGATACGTCCGCGGCCACCGCGATGTCCTCGACGGTGACGTGCGAGAAGCCCCGCGCCGCGATCAGCTCGAGGGCGACCCGGCGGATGCCGCGGCGGGTGGCCAGCTTCTTGCGCTCCCGCAGCGACGCGTGCGGGGGAAAGAGCGAGGTGGTTTCAGATGCCAGTGTCATGATGCAGTCAGTATAACCTTGCAGGGAGCGTAACTTTGCGGTCAGACTATCGATGCACTGGCTGCAACAAAATCGCCAGCGCGCGTGTTCCCGCGCGTCGCCCTGGATCGGGGTGCTGTCGCGCCCACGCACTAGCCATAAAATTACCCTAAGTATTCTAAAAAATACTTAGGGTGACATGACCGTCCCGAAGTCGGCCAGCGGCAGCACGCCGCTCGACGACGACGGCGCCTCGGTGATCACCTCGGCGGAGGAGCGCGACATACCGCTCTCGTTCTCGGTGATGGTCTGGGTCCAGTCCTGGGTGCTGTCCTTCAGGACCAGCGTGTAGGTCTCGGTGCCGCTGAACGTGACCGCCGCGCTCATGCTGTCCCCGGGCTC
>PMST01000425.1 GCA_003168295.1 Actinomycetota bacterium | reverse complement strand
TGCACTTTTTACTCCCGGAAGCCCGGATCTTCCCGGTAAATGATGCTCTGGTTGACTAGCGGGCACGATGTGCCGCTGGAGACAGCCCGGAGCCATCACAGGTTCACAGTGGCCTCGATGACCAGCCGCTGGGCGGGCCGGATGTGGGCGGAGTTGGCGTGACCCCTCTTCCTGGGTGGGTGAACACGCGGCCAGCAACACGCAGCACACCAGCAGCAGCCCGGACCGCCTGCTCATCGTCGGTGTCCTGGGTCCAGCCGCGATCAATCTCCGTCCTGTCCGCCCAGGGCCTTCCGCCCGCATCCGGAGGTACTCCTGTTCTTCCCGCGCTGGCGGGCTCTTCCCGGCTGGCCGGGCTCACGTGCGAGCACGGCGAATCAGACCCTGACCAACGCCGGCTCCTGCCCCAAGCAGTGCCAGGAAGCTACTGCATCTCCGACCGGCAGGGCGGCAGACCGCTAATTTGACTTTGACCCTGGGGGAAGCCGCACAGTCTGGAGAGCCGGACGTGGGCCCGGCACGAGGGAGCCGTCCGTGAACCTGATGAGCATCGGTGAGTTCGCCAGGCTGTCCCGGCTGTCGGCGAAGGCGCTGCGCCTGTATGACGAGCTGGGACTGCTGCCGCCCGCCCAGGTCGATCCGGACTCTGGTTACCGCTGGTATGCCGCCGGTCAGCTGGACAACGCCCGGCTGGTCGCGTCGCTGCGCCAGATCGGAGTGCCGCTGGCGCAGATCCAGCTGATCCTCAGCCTGGAGCCGGAGGCCGCTGCGGCGCAAGTCGGCGCTTACTGGTCAGGGGCGGAAGCCGATCATGGTACCCGCCGGGACCTGGCCGGCTACCTGGTTGACCGGCTGGCTGGAAAGAGGAACGTCATGTACGAGGTCAAGGTCCGCGATATCCCCGCCCGCAGCCTGCTCTGCCTGCTGCGGCATGCCAGCACTGAGCAGGAAGTCTGGGACCTGGGCAAGGAGGTCATCGGCATGATCAAGGCCCACCCGACGCCGCGGGTAGACGGCATCGCCGGGGCCGCGTTCCTGATCTACTACGGGGAGGTGAACCAGGACAGCGACGGCCCGGTGGAGTTCTGCTGGCCGGTGCCGCAGGACCTAGCCGGCCAGCTCGCCGCCAGTTTCCCCGGACTCACCCTGCGCACCGAGCCTGCGCACCAGGAGGCCTACATTCAGCTGCCACAGGACCCGATGACGGCGGCGCAGGAGCAGCTCATCGGGGACTCGTTCACGGCCTGGGCGGCCGAGCAGCAGCGGCAGTCCGGTGACCTGCCCCTGCGCGTTACCCTCCTGACTACCGCCGCGCCAGTGACCGACCTCAGCAGGCGCGCCGGCGCCGACTTCGCCTTCCCGCTGCGGGCCCGGTAGCGAACGGAGGGGTACTTCGATGCGAGTGGTTGACATCGTGATCGGCGTGGGCTGGGTCATCTTCTGGGTGGGCTGGTTCGCCGCATCCGCCGGGGTCAAGCGGGGACAGCGGGGGCGGGGCAACTGGGCGCGCTTCGCGGGCGTCCGGGTGGTGCTCATCCTGGTCGTCGTGCTCCTGGTCCGGCTGCGGGTGCTGAAGGGGCATGGCGTCGGATACGTCACAGACCCGGTCCTGTGGGGCGTTGGCCTCGCCATCTGGGTCCTCGGCCTGGGACTGGCCGTCTGGGCGCGGATCTACCTCGGCCGGAACTGGGGAATGCCGACGTCCACGAAGGAAGACCCCGAGCTGGTCACATCCGGCCCGTACCGGACGATCCGGCACCCGATTTACGCCGGCATCCTGCTGGCGCTGATCGGCTCGGCGATCGCCGTCAGCGTCTGGTGGCTGATCGCCGTGGCACTGATCGGCGGGTACTTCATCTACAGCGCCTTCGTGGAGGAGCGCAATATGACCAGGCTCTTCCCCAGCGCCTATCCGGAGTACCAGCAGTCCACGAAAATGCTGATCCCCTTTATCTTCTGAGGACGCGCGGCGCGTCCTGGCGGGATGGGCCGCGCCGAGGCACGCATATTGACCCTCCAGACCTCAGGTGAGGTGGCAGCTGATCTGACCGATCGCGAGGTCGAGTGCCGCTTCGAGGGGACCGGTATCGCGTTTGGCCTGGGTGAGCAGCAAGCCACCCTGCAGGGCAGCGAGGGTTCCCAGCGCGAGCCGGTCGACATCGGTGTTGCCTTGCAGCTCGCCCCTATCTCGCATGCGCCGGAGCCCGTTGCGGATCGGGGCTTCCCAGCGATCGAAGCTGGCGGCGAGCGCGGTCCGGGCGGGTTCGTCGGTCTCGGCAAGTTCGCTGGACAGTGACCCGAGCGGGCACCCGCCCTCGCAGTGCCGTTGTCTTTGCAGGTCGACAAGCATGTCGCGCCACTGCCGGAACGCGGCGAGAGAGTCCAACTGGTCGAGCAGCGGCCGCTGGCCGTCGATGATCCCGTCGGCTTGATGCTCGATCACGGCGTGCACCAGCGCGTTCTTGTCGGGGAAGTAGTGGTACAGCTGCGAATTGCTGACATGCGCGGCCGCGAGGACGTCTTCGTTGCTGGTGCCGGCTACGCCGTGGCGGAACATCAGCTCCGCTGCGACTGCCACGATCCGCGCTCGCGTCGCGAGCCCCTTACGGGTGAGCCGCCCGGCGGATGCGTTTGCTGTGGCCATCACCTCACCTTACCGATTTTGGCCTTGACAAGCCAAAAACAGTGTGCGCAGGATTGGCTTGTTCAAGCCAAAACTAGAGGAAGCGGTTCGCATGACTTCGACCATCTCCAGCCCGTCAACCGCGCTGGTCACCGGGGCCACCAGCGGCATCGGCCGGGCAACCGCGATCGCCCTCGCCGCGACAGGGATTCACGTGGCGGTATCGGGACGCGACAAAGTCCGCGGTGATCTAACCGTGGCGGCGATCCGGGCCGCCGGCGGCCGGGCGGACTTCGTCCCGGCCGACCTGCGCGACGCCGCGTCCGCGACTCAGCTGGCTGGCGCGGCCGAGGCGGTGCTCGGTCACGTGGACATCCTGGTCAACAACGCCGGGTCCGGTGCCTTTGGCCCTACTGCCGACACGACCGAAGCCGCGTTCGACGAACTGTTCGCGCTCAACGTCAAGGTGCCATACTTCCTCACCGCCGCCCTGGTCCCGGGCATGGCCGAGCGCGGCGCCGGAGTCATCGTCAACGTCTCGACGATGGTCGCCGGGTTCGGGCTCGACGGCATGGCACTTTACGGCTCGACCAAGGCCGCGCTGGAACTGCTAACCAAGGCATGGTCGGCGGAGTTCGGGCCCAAGGGCATCCGCGTCAACGCCGTTGCCCCGGGGCCGATCAGCACCGAGGGCACCGAAGGCATGCGCGAAGCGCAGGGATACCTGGCCTCGCTCGCACCGGCCAGGCGACTGGGCACCGCGCAGGAGATCGCCGCAGCCATCGTCTACCTCGCCTCGCCGGAGGCGGCATTCACTCACGGTGTCGTGCTCCCGGTCGACGGCGGCCGGGTCGCCGTCTGAGACAGGTTCCATCGTCAAGACGGGCACGCCAGGCAGCGCCCCGGTCCCGGGCTGCTGTACCAGGAACGGGAAGACCTTCGAGGCCGAGCTGACACTGGCTCATGGCCGCCCCGGCTCCCGGGCTGCACAACCGTCTCCTGTCCGGGAGGCCGCGATGCTAGATCTGCCCGATCGGCTGGCGTTTCTCTGACTGGAACACGTCTTCGGTCCGGCCGGATGCCCAGTAGCCCGACAGGGATAGCTGGTCATCGTGGCCGAGCCGGGTTTTGAGGGCCGCGCGGACCGCTTTCATTGACTCCCGCTCCCCGTGGGCGAACACGTCGGCCCGGCCGGGGAGCCAGGGCCCGGCCAGCAGCGCGCCGGCGAGCAGCCGGGGCGCTCTGCCGGGCTCGGGCCGGTGCAGCCAGCTGACCTGCACGCCGGCTGGCAGCCTCGCATCGAGGTACTCGCCGGGGTCGGACGTCTCGAGATAGGCGATGCCGCGCGCATCGCCGGGCAGCGCGTCCAGGGCGGAGCAGATCGCGGGCAGGGCCGACTCATCGCCTGCGAACAGGTGCCAGTCGCTGCCGGGATCCGGGCGGTAAGCACCGCCGGCACCGGACAGGGTCAGGATGTCGCCGGGCTCGGCATGCGCGGCCCACGGCGCGGCGATTCCCTGGTCGCCGTGCACCACGAAGTCGATCGCGACGTGCTGGCGCTCCGCGTCGGCCCGCCGCAGAGTGTAGGTGCGGGTCACCGGCTGCCGGCCGGGCGGCAGCGAGTCCCGCAGGGCCGCCAGGTCGTAGGGCGGCGTCAGGCCCAGAGCGGGGTCAGCGAAGATGATCTTCGCGTACTTGTCGGTGAACTCGTTCATCCGCAGCGCCTCGAAGCCCGGCCCGCCGGCCGTGATCCGTACCGTGTGCGGGCTGAGCCGCTCCCGGTGCAGCACGGCGAGAACCGCCTGCGGGCGGGCCGGCCGGGGGCGGCCAGCCAGGGTGGTCGTCGGTTCGCTCATCATCACCTTTCCGTTGAACGTGCCAAGCAGCAGGCCGGCAGCGCCGCGTGTGTCCAGCGGTGCCGACCCTCATAGCTTAGGTTAGCCTTACCTAACTGTCCAGGATGGATCTTGCCCCTGGCCGGAGAGGGGCTGGGACTGGCATGTCACCGAGAGCGGCTTCGGGTACTGCCCCCGCGGCCACGGCAAGAGCCTGGACGGGTACTGGCAGGTACCCCATGCACCCAGGCTATGACCCGGCGTATGACGAGGACCTCACCGGACGGCCGGACGGGCCTGGTGATCACCTTCTCCGGCTGACTGCCCTCCGGTCAGGCCGGCGGCAGGCACAGTGTCCCGGTAGCGCGAAGGCGGCAGTCACCGGGGCGTCGGCTCACCCTCCGGCAGCAGCCATCGAAGATCCGGCGGACACACCTCGTGGACCCACTGGCCACCAGGCAGGCGCCGCGCATCCTGGCTCGCGGTGATGACCGACTTGCACCGCGCGCACACCTGGCCAGCGGCGTGCGCCTCGTTGTCCTCCGGATCGAGATACTCCACCTCCCGGTCCTCGCGGTCGTGTTCCCGGATCTCGCGTTCGCCTTCGTCCTCGCGACCCGCCGGCCGCACGTCCCCGTACTGCTGCCGCAGCAGCTCTTCCTCGCTGTACTCCGGCGGTACCGTCATCAGGGCTCCCTCGGTGTCCGTGGAACCAGGCATATCATCTTTCGCCCGCGATCTCACCAAGCCGCTGAGCAGGAGGTCAGCCAGCAGGGCGCGGACCTTTGCCTCGCGAACCTCGACCAGCCTGGCGTCCTCAGTCCAGGCCGCCAGTGCCCCGAGCACGCCAAAACGCACCAGGTCAGGATAACCGGCTGGTCAGGTGCGGCGGCGCGCCCGCCTCCTGACCGGGTAACAGCCAGCCCATCGCCATCGCGCCGGCGATGCCGATCAGCACGATGGCGCCCGCGACCTCGCCGTGTTCGCCGGCCGCCGTACCTAGCTTCGCGCCCAGCTTCAGTCCGATGATCGACATGACGAAGCTCATGAACCCGAACAGGGCCACGGCCAAGACGATCGGGTACCGCACCGTCCCGAGGGCGAGTCCCACCGCGAGGTCGTCCAGGCTGAGCGCGGCGCCGCTGACCAGCAGCCGCCACCCGTGCCAGGCCCCGGGGGCGTCGNNCGCCGCCGCGCAGTGCCTCGATGAGTCCCCAGACCGCGGTCACGAACAGTATCCCGGCGCCGGCCCAGCGGGCGGCGGACCCCAGCGGGCCGGCCAGGCCGGTGCCGATGAGCATCCCGGTGGCCGGCATCACGACGTCGCACAAGCCGAAAACCGTGGCCACCGTGATCTCGGTACGCCGGTCCACGCCGCTGACCCCGATGGCGATCGCCGCCCCGAAGTTGTTCAGCCCGAGCGCGACCGCCACGACCAGGAGCGCCACCATTAACTAAATCAATCAGTAACGTGCGGCCTCCGGCACGGAGAAACGGTTAACGAAAACNNTGCGGCTTTCTAACGGATGGTACGGAGCAGGCACCACGCTCCGTTCGGCGTTTCAGATTTACTGAACGGGGCGTGGCTTGACGTGCAGGCTCGGCACTGAGCCAGCCGCGACGTGACGTAAGAATGCGAATTCGATCCGCAGCTGCCCTCAGCATCCGGTGGGCCGGCTGCCTTCGGCAGTCTGGGGATCCGAGGGGATTCAGCTACGCGCGTGTGGTCGAATCAGCTTCAAACGGGGAAAACGGATGAGCGCCCGGCCCCGGGTAACGGGCGTGTCGTACTCGGAGGTAATGGTGGGAAGAGACATAGTCCGGCAGCGTGCTGAGATCGAAGGTGTGATAGCGGATCGCACCCTGTGCGATGAGTTGCGGCATGCGGCTGAGACGGCGGGTGATGCCGACGCGTACTCCGATATGGCTGGGGCCGGAGCCGGTGACGACTGGCGGTCCCTGACCTGGGAGGAGGCGATGCAGCGGGTGCTGGAGGTGGCCGCCGGGTTCGCCGCGCTGGGGCTGGCCACCGGCGAGCGGGTCGCGTTGATGCTCCCGAACCGCAGCGAGCATGTCCTGGCCGACCTCGGAGCGGTGCATGCGGGCGGGCTGGCGGTGACGTTGTACGCCACGCTGGCGGCGGAGCAGATCGCGTACGTGGCCGCGGACTGTGATGCCCGCCTCGCGGTGCTGGACGGGGCGGCCGAACTTGCCCGCTGGCGTCCGGTCCTGGACCGGCTGCCGGGCATCACGAAGGTCATTGTCCGGGATCCGGCCGCATGCCCAGCCGGTGACCGGTATATGACCTGGACTGACCTGGTCGCACTGGGCCGGGAACGATTCGCCGCCGAGCCCGGTGAGATCACGGGCCGGGTCGCGGCGATCAAGCCCGACGACCCGCTGGCCTTGCTGTACACCTCGGGCACCACCGGGGACCCCAAGGGTGTCGTGCTCACCCACCGGAACATCCTCTACGCGATGGTGACAGTCGATGTGCTGGGGATGATGGGACCGCGGGTCCGGTGGGTCTCTTATCTGCCGCTGGCGCACATCGCCGAGCGGATGTTCAGCGTTTACCTTCCTATCCACACCGCTGGGCACGTCCATTTCTGCCCTGACCCCGCACAGCTCGTGCCGGTGATCGGGAAAGCGCGCCCCACCGCGTTCTTCGGCGTGCCCCGGGTGTGGGAGAAGATCAGGGCTGGTATCCAGGCCCTGCTCGCGGCCGAGCAGGACGAAGGTAAGCGGGCCGCCGTGCGGCAGGCCATGGACATCGGCCGCCGCTACGTGGAGAGCTGCCAGTACGGGCAGGCCACGTCAGCGGAACTGGCGGCCCGGTTCCTGGCGGCCGACGAGCAGGTACTCGGGCCGATCCGCAGCCTGATCGGCCTCGGCGAGGCCAGGTCGGTCTCCAGCGCCGCCGCGCCGCTGCCCCCGGACGTGGCCGCCTTCTTCGCCGGACTGGGCATGAAGATCCTGGACGTGTACGGGATGACCGAAACTACCGGGGCTTTCACCGCCAACACGCCCGCCGAATTCAAGCTCGGCACGGTCGGCCGGCCCACCCCCGGGATGGAGGTCAAGGTCGCCGGCGACGGCGAGATCCTGGTCCGCGGGCCGCTCACCACCTCGGGCTACCACGGCCGGCCCGACCTGACCGCCGCCCTGATCGACGCCGGCGGATGGCTGCACACCGGGGACATCGGGACGATCGACGCGGACGGGTTCGTGTCGGTAACGGACCGGAAGAAGGAACTGATCATTACCGCGGGCGGGGAGAACATCGCACCCGCGGCGGTCGAAGGCATGCTGGTGGCCCACCCGCTGATCGGCCAGGCCCTGGCCTACGGCGACCGCCGGCCGTACCTGGCCGCCCTGCTCACGCTGGACGGCGAAGCCGCACCCGCCTGGGCGCGCGCCCGCGGCATCACAGCCGGCTCGCTCACGGCATTGGCATCAGACCCGCAGGTGCTAGCCGAGGTGGCGGCCGGGGTAGCCGCCGCCAACGAGCGGCTCGCCCGCGTGCAGCAGGTGAAGCGGTGGCACTTGCTGCCGGTGGAATGGACAGCGGAGACCGGCGAACTGACCCCCACGCTCAAGCTCAAACGCCGCGTCGTCCACGCCAAGTACGCCGACGCCATCGATGCCCTCTATGCAGGATGACCCGATCGGCCGCCGTTGCGGTGTGAGGCTGGTTGAGCATCCGGCCTGCTAACGACGACTAAAATCGGTGTTACCCATTATTATGGCTACTATGGCAGCCACTAAAGAGCCAACGACGCCGCTTGCTGTTGGACGAGGCCTGCGCGTGCTTGGCGAGCGCGTAACCACTTGGCGCAAGCTGCAACGGCTCACCGCTGCTCAGGTGGCGGAGCGCGCGGGTATCAGCCGTGACACGCTACGCACTATCGAACAGGGCAAGGGGACGGCATCTACCGAGAACCTGCTTAGAGTCCTGCGGATCCTCGGCATCCTGGACTCCGTGCTGGATGCCGCCGACCCGTATCAAACTGATGTCGGCAAACTTCGCGCTGACGAGATTCTCCCCAGGCGGGTACGTGAATAATGGCTGCCAGGGAGCCCGTCGAGGTCACCGTGGAGATCGGCGGACAAGAGGCCGTCGCAGGCACCCTCTGGATCCACGAACAACGGACCGAGACCGCGACCTTCCGTTACTCCGACTCCTACCTGGCCAGCCCGGTTAGCTACGATCTGGATCCCGCACTGCCGAAATCGGCTGGCATCTTTCAGTCCCCGCCAGGCAAGCCGCTCTTCAGCGCGTTCGCGGACGGCGCTCCTGATCGGTGGGGCCAGAACCTCATGCGCCGTGAAGAGCGCGAGCGTGCGGCAGCTGCGAGCCGCACACCACGCAGCCTCCGCAACGGTGACTTCCTGCTCGGCGTACGAGACGACACCAGGCAAGGAGCCATCCGGTTCCGGCATCCCGGCACCCGCGACTACTACTCCACGCACCGGAACGCCGTACCGCGCCTGATCGAATTGCCTCGACTCCTCAACGCGGTTGACCATCTCGACGACGGCGCGGACAGCCAGGACCTGAGGGACCTGATCGACGCCGGGAGCTCGCTCGGCGGAGCTCGCCCCAAAGCCGCGGTCATCGATGAGTCCGGAAGGCTCGCAATCGCCAAGTTCCCACGTTCAGGTAGTGACGAATGGGACATAGCCGGGAAGTCGAGCTCCGCCTAGCCCGCCACTCCGGCATCACAGTTAGCNNGTTAGCGATTCCCGACTCAGCCTCGCAGCAGGACGCCACGTCCTCATCGTGAACCGATTTGACCGGACCTCAGACCAGCGCATCGGTTTTGCCAGCGCCCACACCATGCTGGAGGCAGCTGACGGCGAGCAACGCAGCCGGAGGTCTCGGCCGTAAACGAGGCAACATCCAGATGGCGCAGCGAAGCGACGGATCTAGGCCTCCTCCGCCGGGAGATTGACCTCATGGCGGAAGCGTTCGAGACCGATCAACGGCGTGCAGCAAGCGCCATCAAGCGATAGTCCAACAACCTAACCGCACCGCGTCGGCCAGCAGTGTGGCCGACCCGCAGCCGGGTGATCGACGTTCGCGACCTGGCCGAATGGATCGTGGACAGCTACCGCCGGAACCTGGGCGGGGTGTTCAACCTGACCGGCCGCCGAGTCCCGATCGGAGAACTCCTCCGGGAATGCGTCACCGTGACCGGCAGCAACGCGCGACTCATCTGGATTTCCACTCCCCAGTTGCTCGCCGCAGGAGTGGAACCGTGGATGGGAATCCCCCCGCGGGTATCAGAAGCTCGAACGTCGAACCTTTGCCCACGGTGCTGCTCACCCGGACCGAGCCATGGTGGGCTTCGGCGATCGCCGCCGCGGTCGGCAGCCCGAGCCCGAACCCGCCGACCTCTCGGCTCCGGTAGGGAGCCGCGCGGGAGAACCTGCCGAAGATCCGCTCCAGGTCGGCTTCCGGGATGCCGCAGCCGGAGTCCGCCACCGCCAGGATGACGTGCCCGTCCTCGACGCGGGCGCTGAGCTCGATGCGGTCGTCCTTGTCCGTGTGCGCGACGGCGTTTTCCAGCAGTGCGTCAAGCGCCACTGCCAGCCGGCCGCGGTCACCCAGGACGGTCGCCTCGGCCACTTCCCCCAGCCGCCATCTGCGCGACGTGTAACCCCAGCGGTCCAGCGCCTCGATCACGATCGAATCGACCCCGACCGGCGCCAGGTCAAGGAAGCCGGGACTGCCGGCCGAGGCCAGCAGCAGCATGCGGCTCGACAGCCTGCGCAGTCTCGCCAGCTCGCCGATGACCACGCGGGCGTCCGCGGCGACCATCTTGTCAGTGACCGACTGCTCAATGAGCTCCGCGTGGCCGAGCGCCACCGTGATCGGCGTGCCCAGCTCGTGTGAGGCATCGACCAGGAACAGTTGCTGCTGCTCCAGCAGGCGCAGGTTCTCCCGCGAGACGCGCTGCACTTCTTCCATGGCCGCGAGCCGCTCCAGAAGCGCCGCCTGCCGCCGCCGCCCGTGCCAGACCATCGCCAGGAACATCAGCGCGACCAGCGGGACCTCGACCAGGTAGTCCGCTTCCTGCTGACCGTCCACAACCTGGGCCACGATGATCCCCCCCGTCGCCAGCGTCACCACGGCCACGGTCAGGATGGCGGGCTGCAGCCGCCACATCCGAAACCCGTAAACGAGGGTCAGGCTCACCCAGATGACCAGGAAAGGGACCGTCGACCAGGCCCCCATCTCGCGCATACCGAGCAAGTTCACCCCGACGAACACCGCCCAGACGATGTCCACCCACGACGACCGCACCCAGCGCAGTCCCCGCCGCAGCCCCCGGCCCAGGGCAAGCCGCCGCGACGGCGTACTTCCGTCCCGCCCGCTAGCCGCCTCAGCCGTACCGATGCCCAGACCGCCGCTTATCCCGGACACCGCATGCTGCCTCCCGCCGCACGGCATCAGGTCCCGCCGGATGTCGACCTTCCTACGGTAAGGGCCTCCCGGCACCGGAACCAGGAACCCGCGCGAAGGTGACCAATCCGTCATCGGGCCCAGCCCGCCCGCCACACCGCCGCGATCCCCGGCGCATCCGCCACAGTGGCGTCTCAGACATACGCCACGAAGCGTAATCGGATCGAGTCGTGGCATCTAACCCGGGGATGCCAGACTGGGGCGATGACAGGTGCTGTCCCGCTCGCCGTTGAGCTGAAGGACGTCAGGAAGCATTTCGGGCAGGTGCAGGCGGTCAGGGATGTCGACGTGAGCATCGCGTCGGGCGAAATCGTGGCGATGCTCGGGCCCAACGGCGCGGGCAAGACGTCCACCATCGACATCATCCTCGGCTTGTCCCGGCAGACGTCCGGGCAGGCGCTCGTTTTCGGCGTGCACCCCCGGCAGGCAGTCACCCGCGGCCTGGTCTCGGCGGTGATGCAGACGGGCGGGCTGCTGAAGGACCTGACCGTCAAGGAGACCGTGCAGTACACCGCCAGCCTGTTCGCACAGAGCAAGCCGACCGCCGAGGTGCTGGACCGGGCGGGAATCACCCAGATCGCGGACCGACGGGTGGGAAAGTGCTCAGGCGGCGAGCAGCAGCGGCTCAGATTCGCCATGGCACTGGTCTCCGACCCCGAACTGCTTGTCCTGGACGAGCCGACCACCGGGATGGACGTCGAGGGGCGGCGCAGCTTCTGGGCGTCGATCCGCAAGGACGCCGAGCAGGGCAGGACGATACTGTTCGCCACGCACTACCTGGAGGAAGCGGACGCCTATGCCAGCCGGATCATCCTGCTGCGGCACGGGCAGAAGATCGCCGACGGCACCGCGTCCGAGATCAAGGCGATGTCGGCGGGCCGCACCGTGCGGGCCACCATGGCCGAGGCCAGAGAGGTTGAGCTCCGCGCCATTCCCGGCGCGGACAGCGTGGAGATCCGCGGCGAGACCGTCCTCATCCATGCGAACGACAGCGACGCGGTGGCCAGGCACCTGCTGACGCGCACCTCAGC
>PMST01000611.1 GCA_003168295.1 Actinomycetota bacterium | reverse complement strand
AAGGAAGACCCCGAGCTGGTCACATCCGGCCCGTACCGGACGATCCGGCACCCGATTTACACCGGCATCCTGCTGGCGATGATCGGCTCGGCGATCGCCGTCAGCGTCTGGTGGCTGATCGCCGTGGCACTGATCGGCGGATACTTCATCTACAGCGCCTTCGTGGAGGAGCGCAATATGACCAGGCTCTTCCCCAGTGCCTATCCGGAGTACCAGCAGTCCACGAAAATGCTGATCCCCTTTATCTTCTGAGGACGCGCGGCGCGTGCTGGCGGGATGGGCCGCGGCCGCGCTGCTGGCCGCGGGGCCCGCTCCTGCGCCTGCGCGCCTCCACCTGGCGGCGGCTTCGCGCTGCACCCTTCCAAGGAATACGCATCCCTGTCCGTCGGCAAGGCCGCGCTCCGCGCGTCGGCGCGGCCTGCCTTCCCGTGCCGGTGCGTCAGGTAGCGAAGACGTGACGCCGATCTCGGAGATGCGACAGACCAGGGCACCGGCCAGGGTATTCACCGGCGCGATGCGATGGCCCGGCTGCGACTGTGGATGCCATCAGGGCAGCACGTCAGGCCCCGTCCCGATCATGATCTGCCGGGCGCAGGCGGTCAGCGATCACAGCGGCAAGGCGGCTGGGCCTTGTCACTAAGGCACGAAAGAGTGATAACGACTGCAGGCCCGGAGTAACCGGGCTGTGAGACCCAACCAGTGGAGGTTCCAGATGGCCGAGCTCCCGCCCCCAGAGGGAATTGTGCTAGCCCACTTCATCGTCTCGGACGATGTAGAGCGCTCTCGGCGCTTCTATGCCGAAGTACTCGGCGGCCGGGTGGCCTTCTCCGGTCCCGGAGGGCTGACTTATGTCGCGCTATCCAACAGCTGGATCATCATCAATTCGGGCGGAGGCCCGACCGACGACAAGCCGACGGTCACCCTGGAGACACCGCGTGATCCGGACCGGGTCAGCAGCTNNGGGTCAAAGACATCGACGCCGTGTACGCCGAATGGAGCGGCCGGGGTGCTGAATTCCTGACGCCGCCGAAACAGCACAAGTACGAGAAGCGCTGCTACATCCGCGATCCCGACGGTCATCTGATCGAGGTGGGGCAGACCACGGACCCAGAGGGTGACTGGTCGCCCGCCCGCTGGCCCTCGAGTACGCCGGCCGAGGAGTCTGAGTGAAGGCCGGGATCAGCGGTAAATCCCTCCCATCGACGGCAGCCAGTCCTAGACACCAAATGAGGCCGAGGAGTCTGCAGGCATGACCACCGCGATCATCGGTACTGGCGGGCTCGGATCGGTCATCGCCCGCCAGCTCGCCGCAGGCGGCGAGACCCTGCGGCTCTCAAGTGCCGACCATGAGTCGGCACGAACGCTGGCGGCACAGATCGGTCACGCTGCGGTCGTCGCGGCCAGCAGCCGCGACGCGTTGCATGGTGCCGACGCCGTCGTCCTCGCGCTGCGCTTTACCGTGTTGAAGGGCGTCATAGACGAGATCGCCGGCCCGCTCACCGGCAAGCTCGTGGTCGTTCCGAGCAACCCCCTCACCGTCGACGGGCACGGCAACGTCATTCGTGTCCTGCCGGAAGGGCAATCCTCGGGCAAGGTCGTGGCCGGATGGTTGCCGGCGGGGGCACGCTTGGCCATGGCGTTCGGAAGTCTGAAGGCAGACCTCTTCGTATCCGCCAGCAACCGGTCGCCGGAGCCGGCGGTCCTGTTCTACGTGACCGACGACGACCGTGCTGGCGAGGAAGTCGAGCGGCTGATCCGAACGGCCGGCTTCGAGCCAGTGAAGGCCGGCGGGATCGAACAGTCGGGCCGGCTCGAGGTCGGCGGCGACCTTCACGATCTCGTCGTCGGCCTCGCAGGGGCGCGGTCACTGATCGGTAGGGCCTAATGCTTCGCCCCGGACACTGCTCATTCGCCGGTCCGGAGTTGAACCAGGGCCGTGCCTTTCGTGCGAAGCTTTGTTGTCGTGGAAGCTACGGCTCCGAGGGGGGCATCGAGGGCCGGAGCGCTGCGACGGCGCGCACCCCCCTGGTCGGGCGCGAGTCGGACATTTCGCGGGCACTCGGCCTGCTTCGCCGCCGGGACGTACGGCTGGTGACGCTGAGCGGGGCCGGCGGGGTAGGGAAGTCCCGGCTGGCGGTTGAGGTGGCGCGCGCGGCGCGGGATGACTTCGCCGACGACGTGACCTTCGTGTCGCTCGACGCGGTCGATGATCCCGCTCTCGTCGCGGCCGCGATCGCCCGGGGCGTCGGCGTGGGCGAGGCGGGCGACCGGACGGCGTTCGAGCAGATGACGCTGTACCTGCAGGAACGGGAGCTACTGCTGGTGCTCGACGGCTTCGAGCGCATAGTGGACGCGGCCCCCCTGATCGGCGGGTTGCTGGCCGCCTGCCCGGTGCTGAAGGTGCTGGTCTCGAGCCGGGTGGTGCTGCGGCTTTCCGGTGAGCACGAGTTCGTGGTGCTGCCGCTTGCGGTACCCGTGCGCCAGCGTGATCGCGTCGAGAGCGACCGGCTGACGGCGTATCCGTCCGTGGCCTTGTTCGTGCAGCGCGCGCAGGCGGTGCGGCCGGATTTCCGGCTGAGCGCCGGGAACGAGCCAGCCGTGGGCGAGATCTGCCGCCGGGTCGACGGCCTGCCGCTGGCGATCGAGCTGGCGGCCGCCCGGGTCAAGCTGCGCTGGCGCTCGGCGGGTCGCTCGGGCGGTTCTGGTACGTACGCGGCCACGTCGCGGAGGGGCGCCGCTGGCTTGAGGAGGCTCTCGGGGCATCCGCTGGCGCCGATTCGTCCGACCGGGCCAGGGCGCGCCCGTGCGGGTGGTGAGATAGTCGTCCTTCAGTGCGCTCGCGAACCGGCGGCCGGCGTAGCTAGCCTGTCACACCGAGGAGGAACCGCATGGCCAATCCTGACCGCCGGAGCACGTTGCTGGATTCTTACGAAAACGCTGCGGTGATCGTGTCAGGAATAGATGCTGACGAGCTCGGCCACCCGACACCGTGCCCCAGGTACGACGTGGCCGGACTGATCGACCACCTCGTCGAGGCGGGCCACCGGGCGGCCGCTCTGGGCCGCGGGCAGGCACCCCCGCCCGGAGACGAGTCCCCTCACGTGGAGCTCTGCGACGCGCCCGGTCAGCTACGCAGCGCCGCAGAAGAGGCGGCACAAGCATGGGGTGACGATTCCAGCTTGTCGCTGCGGTACACGATGCCGTGGGGCGAGGAGTACACCGGAGCCACCCTGGTGGACATGTACCTGGCTGAGCTGGCCGCACACGCCTGGGACCTGGCCAGGGCCACCGGACAGCTCGGCAAGCTGGACCCTTCCCTCGCCTGGCCGGCACTGGAGGGGGCACGGGCCATGATCAAACCTCAGTACCGCAACATGGCCGGGCCAGGAGCCCCTTTCGGGGCGGAGGTCTCCCCGGCTCCCGGTGCTGACGACTGGGAACGCCTCGCCGCCTTCACGGGACGCGACCCACGGGCAGCGCCCAGCCGGTAAGGGGCGAGCGCGGCGCCGGGACCTCGATCGACATGGCGTCTTGAGCCTGGGTAATAGCCGGAGGTAGCGATGGGTCACTCCCGAACGCCCACGCAGAACACCGCTGGCGAAGGGTTCCCGGCCGATCCGATCGGCGGCTGGAGCGCCCGGGGTGCCCGCTTCCTGACCCCGCCGAAACAGCACCCGTACGAGAAACGCTGCTACATCCGCGACCCCGACGGCCACCTGATCGAAGTAGGGCAGACCACAGACCCAGAAGGTGACTGGTCGCCCGCCCACTGGCCATCGAGCACGCCCGCCGAGGAGTCCGGGTGAATGCCGCGGCAAGCTCATCCAACTCGACGGCCCGCTGATGGCGTTCAACGCCCTCACCCAGAACCAACGGCGACTACAGGCCGGCCAATCGCCGCGGAGGCAGGCATTATTGACCTACCAGACCTCAGGTGAGGTGGCAGCTGATCTGGCCAATCGCGAGGTCGAGGGCCGCTTCGAGGGGACCGGCATCGCGTTTGGCCTGGGTGAGCAGCAAGCCACCCTGCAGGGCGGCGAGGGTTCCCAGCGCGAGCCGGTCGACATCGGTGTCGTCATCCAGCTCGCCCCTGTCCCGCATCCGCCGGAGCCCGTTGCGGATCGGGGCTTCCCAGCGGTCGAAGCTGGCGGCGAGCGCGGTCCGGGCGGGTTCGTCAGTCTCGGCAAGCTCGCTGGACAGTGACCCGAGCGGGCAGCCGCCCTCGCAGTGCCGTTGTCTTTGCAGGCCGACAAGCATGTCGCGCCACTGCTGGAACGCGGCGAGAGAGTCCAACTGGTCCAGGAGCGGTCGCTGGCCGTCGATGANNCTCGATCACGGCGTGCACCAGCGCGTTCTTGTCGGGGAAGTAGTGGTAGAGCTGCGAATTGCTGACATGCGCGGCCGCGAGGACGTCTTCGTTGCTGGTGCCGGCTACGCCGTGGCGGAACATCAGCTCCGCTGCGGCTGCCACGATCCGCGCTCGCGTCGCGAGCCCCTTGCGGGTGAGCCGCCCGGCGGATGCGTTTGCTGTGGCCATGACCCCACCTTACCGATTTTGGCCTTGACAAGCCAGAAACAGTGTGCGCAAGATTGGCTTGTTCAAGCCAAAACTAGAGGAAGCGGTTCGCATGACTTCTACCATCTCCAGCCCGTCAACCG
>PMST01000663.1 GCA_003168295.1 Actinomycetota bacterium | reverse complement strand
CCCGACAGCTCGTGCGGGTACTTGACCAGGAACTGCTTGGCGGGCGTCAGCCGCACCTGTTCCATCAGGGCGACGACCTCGGCGTCGACGTCGACGTCCTTGCCCTGGTGCAGCTTCACCGGGCGCTCCAGGTGGTAGCGCACCGTGTGCACCGGGTTCAGCGAGGCGAACGGATCCTGGAAGACCAGCTGGACGTGGCTCTTATAGCGGCGGAAGTCCCCGCGGCTGGTCACCTCGACCCGCTTGCCGTCCAGCTGGATGACGCCGGAGGTGAGGCGTTCCTGCCCGGCCAGCATCCGCGCGGCGGTCGACTTGCCCGAGCCGCTCTCGCCGACGAGGGCTACGACCGCCCCGCGGTACAGGTTGAAGGAGACGTCGCGCACCGCGTGCAGGGTCTGGTGGCGGCCGATGCGGAAGTCTTTGCTGACCGAGATCGCCTGCATGGCGAGCGGCCCGCGGGCCGCGGCCGCGGACGTCAGCGTGTGCGTCTGCTCGCTCATGCTCCCAGCTCCCCGACGGTTTCCGGCTGTGCCTGCGGCTTCGGCGGTGCCGGTGTCTCCGGCAGCACGAACGGGCAGGCCGTCACGTGAGCAGGATTCTTGGAGGTGGCCACGGACAGCAGGTGCATGTCGACCTCGCGGCAGGCCGCGGTGCCGAAGCCGCAGCGTGGCAGGAACGGGCAGCCGGGCGGCGGGTTCCGCAGGTCCGGGGGAGAGCCGGGGATACCGGCCAGCTCACGGCGCGGGCCGTGCAGCGAGGGGAACGAGTTGAGCAGTCCCCTGGTGTAGGGGTGCGACGGCTCGTGGTGGATTTCCTCGGCCGTGCCGATCTCCAGCAGCTGCCCGGCGTACATCACCGCGATCCGGTCGGCCAGCTCGAGCAGCAGGGACAGGTCGTGGGTGATGAACAGGATCGAGAAGCTCAGGCGTTCCTTGAGCTCCACGATCTGGGCCAGGATGTCGCGCTGCACCACGACGTCGAGCGCGGTGGTCGGCTCGTCCATGATGACGATCTCGGGCTCGATGGCCAGCGCCATCGCGATCATCACCCGCTGGCGCATGCCGCCGGACAGCTCATGGGGATAGCTGCGCAGGCGTGAGCGCGGGATGCCCACCAGGTCCAGCAGCGCCGCCGCCTTCTCCCGCGCTTCGTCCCGGGAAATCCGCAGGTGAGCGTGCATGACGTCGGTCATCTGGTCGCGGACGTTGAGCACCGGGTTCAGCGCGTTCATCGCGCTCTGGAAGACGATCGCGATCTCGCGCCAGCGCAGCCGCCGCAGTTCGTCGGGCTTCATCGTGAGCACATCGACCGGCTCGGTCACCCGGCGGCCGGAGTACCGGACGCTCCCGCTGGTGATCAGGGCCGGGGCCCGCAGCAGCCGCGAGGCGCCGTAGACCAGCGTGGATTTACCTGAGCCGCTCTCGCCCGCGAGCCCGATGACCTCCCCGGCCGCCAGGTCCAGGTTCACCCGGTCCACGGCCCGGACGTCACCGCCCGACGTCCGGTAGACGACCGACAGGTCCCGGATCTCGAGCACCGTGTCCGGGGGGACGGCGCCCGGGACTATGACGGGGGAGGCGGTGGTCGCGGCCTGGTCTGGATACGTGCTCATCGGTGCCCGGCCCTCTCGGTCTCGTCGAGCATGGAACTGCGGGAGAAAGAGTGCAGGAACCCGGCCAGCTTGCCGCGGTGCTCCGACACTTCGGCCAGCACCGGCGTCGGGTCGGCGGGAGGGAGCCAGTGCCCGGCGATCCGGCTGGCGCTGGTCGCGTCGCGCAGGCGCGGGTTGCCGAGCTCGTCGATCCCGGTGTTCAGCAGCACCAGGCCGGTCCCGATGAGGGCCACGGCCAGGCCCGGCGGCACGAACCACCACCAGGCCCCGAGCTCAAGCGCCTGCTGGCTCTCCGCCCAGTACTGCATCGTGCCCAGGCTCCAGGCGTTCAGGTTGGCGACGCCGATGAACGCCAGGGCGACCGACGCGCCGATCGCGTACAAGACGGTATTCACGAAGCTCGCCGCGATCAGGCTCACCTCGTTCGGCACGATCTCGAAGGCAATAATCCGCCAGGTCCTCTCCCCGGTCTCCCGCGCGCACGCGATGAAGTCGCGATTGCGGATGGCCAGGGTCTGCGCGCGGATCACCCGGGCCCCCCACGGCCAGCCGAGCACGCTGAGCACCACGATGGTCGCGGTCTGTCCCTTGGTCTGCAGGGAGCCGAGCAGCACGATGAGCAGCGGCAGGGCCGGGATGACCAGGAACACGTTGGAGACCAGCGACAGCAGCTCGTCCCACACCCCGCCGAGGAAAGCGGAGGTCACTCCGACGATCACCGCGAGCACCGTGGCTATCACCCCGACGATGAACCCGAGCTCCAGGGTGAGCCGGATCCCCATCAGCAGCTGGGACAGAACGTCCTGCCCGCTCTGGGTGGTACCGAGCAGGTGCGCGCCGTACGGCGCGTGCAGCGACAGGGCGGGCAAGGGATTCTGGTACGAGGGGTCGTACGGCGCAACCAGGGGACCGATGATGGCGGCGAGCACGAACACGCCGAGCAGGACAGCGCCGGCCTTGGCCTTGGGCGGCATCCGCCGCCACCGGCCGGGCTGGACGTCTTGGATGGGCAGCGCGGCGGCGTCGGCGGACAGGGGCAGGACGGCGGTCATTAGGTGGCCTCCCTAGCTCGCGCCCGAGGATCGGACAGCACGATGATCACGTCGACGATCATGTTGGCGAGCAGTACGGCGAAGGTGATGACCAGGAAGATCGCCTGCATCAGCGGGTAGTCACTCGAGGTGACCGCGGTGAGCAGCAGCTCGCCGATGCCCGGGTAGGAGAAGACGATCTCCATGATCAGGGCGCCGGAGACGACGAAGGCGAGCGCCAGGCCGAACCCCTGCAGCTGGGGCAGGATCGCGTTGCGCGCCGCGTAGGTGAAGATGACCCTGCGGTTGTGCAGGCCTTTGGCCTGGGCCGCGATCACGTAGTCCTCGCCGACCGTGGTGATCATGACGTTGCGCATCTGCAGCATCCAGCCGGCGATCGAGGTGAGCACGATGGTCAGGGCCGGGAGCAGGGAGTGGTAAATGGCGCTGCCGATGAAGTCCGCGTGCCATCCCGGCACCAGGCCCTCCGCGTACCCCTGACCGAGCGGGAACACGTGCAGCTTGGCGGCGAACAGCTCGAGCAGGATCAGCGCGAAGAAGAAGTAGGGGATCGCCTGCAGGAACATCAGGCCCGGCAGCACCCGGTCTAGCCTGCCGCCGTGCCGCCAGCCGGCCACGATGCCAAGCGCGGTACCGACGACGAAGGCGATGACCGTCGCCGATCCGACCAGGATGAGGGTCCACGGGATGGTCTCGGCGAGCAGCGTGGACACCGGGGCGGGATACTGCGTGACGTCGGTACCGAAGTTGAGGTGGAAGACGTCATCCAGGTACGACCCGTACTGACTCCAGATCGAGCCAGGGTGCCCCACCCCGAGCAACGCCTCCAGGGCCTTGTAGGCCGACGGCTGCAGGCTGGGGAACTTCGCCATGATGGCCTGGACCGCGTTGCCGGGCATCGCGCGAGGGATGAAGAAGTTCACGGTAAGCGCCACCCAGGCGGCCACGATGTAGAACACCAGGCGGCGGACGATAAAGGACATGGCGGCTCCTATGCCTTCGCTGCTTGCCGGGCACGCCGGCGGGCTGGCTTGAGACCGGGCGGGAGGATCAGCAGGGACGTCGGGGCGGCCGGATCCGGGCGCGGCAAGTTGAGCGGCGGCACAGGCGTGCGGATGACGGTCCCGGGCGGGCAGCCGCAGCTTGACCTCAGCACGAGCTCGGTGGGCAGCAGTTCGACCGCGGGAGGCATCGCCGGGTTGGCGATCCGATCGAGCAGCCGGGCGCAGGCCCGCTCGCCCAGCATGCGCATCGGCTGGTGAACCGTGGTGAGCGGCGGGTCACACAAGCTGCCGGGGAAGATGTCGTCGAAGCCGACCACGGCCACGTCCTGCGGCACCCGGACGTCGGCCCGGGCCAGCGCCTTGAGCACCCCGATGGCCATCTGGTCGTTGGCGGAGACGACCGCATCGGGAAAGTTCTCCCTGGGCAGGGCCAGCAGCGCCTCGCCCGCTTCCTCGCCGCTTTGCACGCTGTAGTAGCCCTGGTAGTAACCGACAAGCTCGCATTGCGGGTTGGCTCGCAGCACGTGGTCCAGGCCGAGCCGCCGCTCGCGGGAGTCGGGCGAATCCGCGGGCCCGTGCACCCAGAACAGCCGCCTCCTGCCGTGATCGCGGATGAGGTGGGTGACCACGGCGGCCGAGCCGGACAGGTTGTCCGCCGTCACCACGTCGGCGGCGTTCTCGTCCGGGGTGCCCGCGAAGATCACCACCGGAACGCGCGCGGCGAGCCGCTCGATGAAGGGGGAGGGAACGATACCCTCGCCGATCAAGATCCCGTCCGCCTTGCCGGTGAACGACTCCAGGCGGGGGAAGCCGGGATCGTTGGCGCCCTGCAGGAAGGTGATCAGCAGCGACCATTCGTGATCGCGGATCCGCGCTTCGACGCCGCGCAGCACCTCGTCATAGAACAGCAGGTTCATGTTCTCGATGTCGTACTGCTGCGCCGGGCGCTCCACGCACACCAGGCCGATGACGTCCTTACGCCGGCGGGATAGGCTCTGGGCGGCACCGTCGGGCACGTAGCCGAGTTCCTCAATGGCCTGCTGCACCCGGATCCTGGTGGCCTCGCGCACCCGGTCCTGGCCGTGCAGCACCCGCGAGACGGTCGCGGTGGAGACGTCGGCCAGGCGGGCGACGTCGTAGAGAGTTACCACGATTTACCGATCAGCGGCATTGGTGTTTCCTTCAGATACCAGGCCTACGAGCCGAGGTACCAGGTCTACAAGCTGGACATCCGTGCGACATAAACAAGTTATGTAAGCGTTTACAAGTGAAATCTAAGCGCTTACACTAACCCTCAGCACAAGGGCCGTCAAGGTCCGTAACCACACCGAAACCGTGAAAAAGGAGAGGCTGATGACGGGACCGGCAACAGATGCTGACGGCGCCCTCGACTTCCCTGAAGGGTTCATCTGGGGAGCATCGACCGCCGCGTACCAGATCGAGGGAGCAGCGAGCAGCGACGGCAAGGGCCCTTCGGTCTGGGACACCTACAGCCACACGCCGGGCAAGGTTCGCGGCGGCGACACTGGCGATATCGCCTGCGACTCCTACCACCGTTACCGCGAGGACGTCGCGCTGATGGCTTCGCTCGGACTGACCTCCTACCGGTTCTCGATCTCCTGGCCGCGGGTCCAGCCTGGCGGCCGCGGCCCCGCGAACTCCCGGGGCCTGGACTACTACCGCAGGCTGCTCGACGAGCTCGCCGAGAACGGAATCGCGGCCACCGCCACGCTTTACCACTGGGACCTGCCCGCCGAACTCCAGGACGAGGGCGGCTGGGCGGTGCGCAGCACGGCCGAGCGGTTCGCGGAGTACGCCGCGCTGACCGCGGAGGCTCTCGGCGACCGGGTCACGCGCTGGATCACCCTGAACGAGCCGCAGGTCGTGTCCAACAACGGCTATCGCACCGGCGAACACGCCCCCGGCCTGCGCGACGCCGATGCGGCGGTGGCGGCCACCCATCACCTGCTGCTCGGGCACGGACTGGCGGCTCAGGCCCTGCGTAGCCTGGGCGCGGCCGAGGTCGGCATCACCCTGGACGTGCATCCGGTCCGGGTGCTCGACGGCGGCGACTCCGGGGCCCTCGAGCAGGGCCGGCTGATCACCGATGCGGCGGCGAACGGCCTCTACCTCGAGCCGGTGCTGCACGGCCGGTACCCAGAGCATGCTCCGGCCGCCCTGCTTCCGCCCCCGTCGCTGATCGCCGACGGTGACC
>PMST01000072.1 GCA_003168295.1 Actinomycetota bacterium | reverse complement strand
GCTGGGCAGTGCCTGCACAACGTGGTAGCGGTGGGACATCAGTTGTCCGTGGCCAATCTGGTCACCGAACTCCAGCGTGACAAATACCACGGGCTGAAGGTAGTTGGCGCTTGCGTGGTAAGGCCGGGAGAGTGCGACGAGGTGGTCGGCGTGCCCGTCTTCGGTGGCCTGGACGATGCCACGGCCGCGGTCAAGGCTTTCGGCGCGGATACCGTCGCAGTTCTCGCCTGCCCGGAGATGGGCGATTTCAGGCTTCGTCGGCTGGCCTGGGAGCTTGAGAAGACAGGGACGGACCTGTGCGTGTCGCCCGCCCTGCTGGATGTAGCAGGTCCGCGGACCACGATCAGGTCGACGGCTGGGCTCACCCTGCTGCACGTGGATCATCCGCAGCTGAGCGGCGGCCGCCTCGTCATCAAGGGATTGTTCGACCGGTGCATAGCCGCTGTGGCGCTGATTCTGCTCGCCCCGCTACTGGCGGTCCTGGCCGGGACCATCTGGCTCTCCGACGGCGGTCCAGTGCTGTTCACCCAGCTCAGGGTGGGCAAGGGCGGCCACGATTTCAAGATCTATAAGTTCCGTACCATGGTCGTGGACGCTGAGCAACGTAAGGTGCAGTTGCTCGCGAGCAACGATACAGATGGAGTCCTGTTCAAGCTCCGCAAGGATCCCCGGGTAACGTCGGCCGGGATGCATCTCAGGCGCTGGTCGGTTGACGAGTTGCCGCAGCTCTTCAATGTGCTCCTTGGCCACATGTCGCTAGTGGGACCGCGCCCGGCTCTTCCTGACGAGGCGGAAAGATATGCCGAACATGTTCGCCGTCGGCTTGCGGTCAAGCCAGGCTTGACCGGTCTCTGGCAGGTTAACGGCCGATCGGATCTTTCGTGGGATGAGTCGGTCAGACTCGACTTGCGGTACGTCGAGAACTGGTCGTTTGCCTTGGACCTGCAGATTCTGTGGAAGACGATCTCGGTACTCGTGCGGGGGGCGGGAGCGTACTAACTTCCTCCACCACCCTTCCCCATCGCCCAACGGATCATGTCCGGTCTCCGATATCGTTAGTGGGTGCTAAAAATGCGTATATCAAAGCCAGGAAATGCCCTCCGTATTGCGGCAACGGGCGGTGCGGCCACGCTGCTGGTGTCCTGGGGCCTGGGAAAGCTAGCCCAATGCGATGCGGTGACACGGCCATCACGCCGACTTTATGAATATTGCCGCGAGCACCGTTCCGCGACCGTGTCGCGGCGACTGGAGCAGGTAGTAACGACGATAGGCGACTACTGCGTGGTCGGACCGTTCTCGGTCCTCGTCGGAGGGATGCTCGCCTACGAACGCCGGAAATGGACGCCAGTGCCGCTGCTGGCCAGCGGCGTAGTCTCCGAGGTCTACCTGCAGAAGGCGCTCAAGCGACTGGTCAACGGAACAGTGCCCCCGATTGAATATTCCATAGGATCGCCCGGCGACTTCCCATCAGGCGGCGCGGCCCGCACCGTCATCACTTTCGGGTTGCTGGCGCACTTGTTGACACAACACTGGGATAGCCCCGCTGAGCGACGGGTGATCTGGTCGATAGTCGCAGTGCTGGTGGTGGCCCAGGGCGGCTCTCGGGTCTATCTGGGACGGCACTGGCCTGAGGACGTCCTTGGCGGCTGGGTCTTGGGATGGCTGATTCTGCGCACCCTGACCAAGGTGGATGAACTCGTCTCGGCCGTAGCCGAATCCCGCGGCAATTAATAGCGCCGACACCCCACCTTGGAACCAGTCACGAATTCGTGCCGGAGCCAAGATTGCGGCCGTGTGGACACGGGTCATGGACGCTTCACGCTCACATACGAGCCGATATTGTCAAGGTACGTTTCTGCTTCTGCGGTCTCCGTGGTCGCGCGAGTGACCTCGTCGCGCTCGTCATCGCCACCGGATGCAGTCAGTTCTTCCATGCCCTTCTTGTAGGCGGTCGCGCTCACCCCAGGTGGGGGGTAAGACGCTGCCGCGGCCGCGTCGGAAGCAAGCCGCCGCCCCTCCATCGCAATTTTGGTCGCGCTCGCCCCTCCTGAAGCCGAGTCCGCCTGCAAGGCGGCCAGGTCCTTGGTGACCGCCTGCCACCTTTGGTAGCCCGTCCCGTGGCACCATTCGCCGATTGGCTTGGGGCTGGGGACCGACTCGGCAGCAGACACGCGGGTTGCCCGACTGGTCGGGCTAACGGCCGCCGCACCGGTCGGGGTAACGGCCGCCGCACCGGTCGGGGTAACGGCCGCCGCACTGGTGGTCGGCGCCGGGCCAGGATGGGAAGCGCTACTACACGCGGTCAGGGTGAGTACGAGCGTCCCGGCTGTCAGGATCAATCTCACGAGTCCTCCATGGTCGTTTTGACGTTCAACCGGTCCTAGATACCGTGGCCGCGGCGGTTAGCCGCGCGCACGATTGAGGTGGCGGGAATCACGCCGGCGGCCACCGCCAGAGCAAGGTAGGCACGGCGTTCGGCGGGATTGCCGCGCAGTGCCTGCCAGCTGAATCGGCACGCTTCGCGCCGACGGGCCAGCGCAGCTTCGGCGAAGGCGATCTGACCGTCGATCCTGGCCCGCCCGGCCCTGTCCGCTCTCAACGCGGGGTACTTGGCGAGAATGTACCGCAACGCGTCAGAGATGGTCTGCCACCGCTCGGCGAAGAACGACTGCTCGTGCCAGAACACATCCACGAGCGGCTGCTGGACGGCAAGCACGGGTGCCCGCCGGGCCGCCCGAAGCAGGAGATCATAATCTTCCCCATAGGAGCCAGGGATTTCCTCGTCGACCAAGCCGATATCGTCCAGCGCCGACCGCCGGATTACGAACGTCGACGGGTGCAGCGCCGTCACCCGGTCGCTCAACAGCTGGGCGAACCCGGTCCGGGGCGGCGGCATCCGCACCACAGCATGGTCTGAATAGCGGATCCGAACGCCACATGCGACGAAGTCGGCGGCTGACCTTCTCAGCAACTCCACTTGGCAGGTGAGCTTGTCTGGTTGCCAGGCATCGTCGTCATCGCAAAAGGCGATCACGGTGCCGACGGCGGCGGTGATACCGGCATTCCGGGCTCCGGCCAGACCAGCAGTGCGGGTATTACTCAGCACGCGCAACTGCCGCCCAGGCAGTACTTCGGTGGGCAGCGGCTCCGGCTGGCTCTGGTCGAAGACCACCAGGCACTCCAGCTCACCGAGGTAAGACTGGCCAAGGATGCTGGTCACGGCGCGGAGCAGCAGTTCTGGCCGGTGCCGGGTGGCGACCACGACGCTTACCGCAGGCCAGCCGCCTGCATCTTCCTGCTTGTCAGCGTTCAACAGATTGATTCCGCGGCCGCTGGCCAGGGCAGCGGGCGGCCAAGCAGATCGGCCAGCTCGCGGTTGTGCTCTATCAGGCTCTCCTGAAGGCGGAGGCGTGTCTCGGGTGCCATGCCGGCCGAGGGCAGGTAGTTATGCCTGACCCGGCTCTGAAGCCGGCGGGGTGGCAGTCCGAGGAACTTCCATACCTCGTTGACGTGCCGGTCAGGGTCGGCGTAGAACTCCTCGCTCACGGCGATATGGAATTGCTCGCGCGAGAATAGGCTGAACCATCTTGGTAGCATATCCAAGTAACGGCCCTGCGCCAGGTACGAGTGATTCTCGT
>PMST01000607.1:21304-26669 GCA_003168295.1 Actinomycetota bacterium | reverse complement strand
ACGACGTGGCCAAGTACTTCGCCATCATCCCCGCCATGTTCTCGTCCGTGATCCCGGACCTGGGCAAGCTCAACATCCTGCACCTGTACAGCCCGAAGTCGGCGATTACGTCGGCGATCATCTTCAACGCGCTGATCATCGTGGCGCTGATCCCGCTGGCGCTGCGCGGCGTGCGGTACCGGCCGGCCTCCGCGCAGTCGATGCTGCGCCGGAACCTGGTGATCTACGGCATCGGCGGGCTCATCATCCCGTTCATCGGGATCTGGGCCATCGACCTGATCGTCCAGCTCATTCCCGGATTTGGAAAGTGACCGGCATGAACCGCCTTCCCGTTATCGTCAGGCAGCACATCGCGGGGTTCCGCATGCTGCTGGTGTTCACCGTGGTCTGCGGGTTCATCTACCCGCTGGTCATGCTGGGCGTCTCTCAGCTGGCCTTCCACAACCAGGCCAACGGCTCGCTGGTGTCCTACAACGGCCACGTGGTGGGCTCCAGCCTGCTCTGCCAGGAGTTCGTGGACGCCAAGGGCAACCCGCTGCCGCAGTACTTCCAGCCGCGGCCGTCGGACGCGGTCGTCAGCGGCGAGAAGAACGACTTCGGCTGCGACCCGCTGTACTCCGCGGCCTCGAACCTAGGCCCGACCAACCCAACCGAGATCGCTAACATCGCGGCGGCGCAGAAGGCGATCTCCGCGTTCGACCACGTGCCGGTCTCTTCGATACCGGCAGACGCGGTGACGGCGTCGGGTTCGGGGCTCGACCCGGACATCTCGCCTGCGAACGCCGCCATCCAGGTCGACCGGGTGGCCGCGGCCCGGCACCTGCCGGTGGCCGAAGTCCGCGCCCTCGTCGCCAAGTTCACCCAGGGCAGGACGCTCGGCTTCCTCGGCGAACCGCGGGTGGACGTGCTCACGCTGAACATCGCGCTCGACCAGCTGTCGGCGAAGTCCGGCAGCTGAACCAGCGATGGCTGAGCTCGCCTCAGGGCCCCGGCCGGGAGACCCCCGGCCGGGGCCCGAGGTCCCGGCCGGGGAAATCCCGGCCCAGCCAGGACCCCAGGACCCGGTTCACCCGGCGATTGCTGGCCGCCCGGGCCTCCCGGCCCGCCCGGTTCGCCCGGTTGGCCCGGTTCGCTCGAGTGAGATCCTCATCGTCGAAGACCAGCTCGAGCTGGTCCGCGCGCTCGACATCAACCTGCGGGCCAGGCACTACAGCGTGCTGACCGCGCGCACGGGCCGGGCGGCGCTGGCCGCGGCCGCCAGCCACCCGCCGGACGCGATCATCCTGGACCTCGGCCTGCCCGACATCGACGGCACCGCAGTCATCGTCGAGCTGCGCCGGTGGTATAAGGCACCCATCATCGTGCTTTCCGGCCGGACCAGCCCCGGCGACAAAATCGGCGCCCTGGACGTCGGCGCCGACGACTACGTGACCAAGCCGTTCGCGATGGCCGAGCTGCTGGCCCGGCTGCGCGCCGCGCTGCGCCGCGACGAGAGCGGGCTCGGCCAGGACCAGCCGCGCCAGGTCATCATCGGCCAGTGGCTCGTTGACCTCACCGCACACCAGGTCAGGCGCGAGGGTAGTGACGGCGGTCCGGGCGGTGCTGACGGCGGTTCGGGTGGTTCGGAGGGGACGCTGCGGCTCACGCCCACCGAATGGCGCATCCTGACCATCCTGCTGGACCGGCCCGGCCAGCTCGTCGGCTCGGCGCAGCTGCTGACCGACGTCTGGGGGGCCGGATTCCAGCAGCGCACCAGCTATCTCCGCTTCCACATGGCGCGGCTGCGCCGCAAGCTGGAAGACAACCCGGCCCGGCCCCGCTATCTGCTCACCGAACCCGGCATGGGCTATCGTTACCAGCCCTGACTGGCCACGCTTTCAACAGCTTGGCAACATTCCGGCGCATCGGCGGTACGCTGCCCACCGAATATGCCGCAAAATGTGAAGCGCGGGACTAACCCAGGTGGCCCAGGCAGACCGCGAGAACCTGCCGTGGTCGGATTGACGTGATCTGGTGCTTGATCTGGTGCGGGCGAGGGGGCGGAGATGAAGGCGCTGGCCGTGGACGACCCGCGCGTGATCGGCGAGTACCGGCTGCGAGCCCAGCTCGGCTCCGGCGGTATGGGCCGGGTCTACCTGGGGCTTTCGCCCGGCGGCCGGGCGGTGGCGATCAAGGTCGTGCATCCCGACCTGGCCCGCGACGCCGAATTCCTGCGCAGGTTCGGTCAGGAGGTAGCCGCGGCGCGGGCCGTCAGCGGCATCTACACCGCGCCGGTCGTGTCCAGCGGGCTGAACGAGCGTCCGCCGTGGCTGGCCACCGCGTTCGTGCCCGGCCCCTCCCTGGACCAGGTCGTGACCGAGCACGGGCCGCTGCCCGAGCTAGCCCTGTGGCCGCTGCTGGCCGGCCTGGTCGAGGCCCTGCAGGCGATACACGCCTGCCAGGTCGTGCACCGCGACCTCAAGCCCGCCAACGTGCTGCTGGCCACCGACGGCCCCCGGGTCATCGACTTCGGGATCTCCCGCGCCGCCGACGGGACCGCGCTGACGGCGGCCGGGGTGGTGTTCGGCACGCCCGGCTATATGTCACCTGAGCAGGCGGAAGGCAAGGCCGCCGGGCCTGCGAGCGACGTATTCGCACTCGGGTGCGTGATCGCCTACGCGGCCACCGGCGCAGGCCCGTTCGGCTCCGGGACCGCGGCTGCCGTCCTGTACCGGGTCGTCTACGGCGAGCCCGCCCTGGAAGCGGTACCGCCGGAGCTACGCGAGATCGTCTCCGCCTGCCTGGCGAAAGACCCCTCCGCCCGGCCCGCGCTGCGGACGCTAGCTACCGCGATCGCCGGCGGGGGGCACGCGACCGGGCCCTCCGCAGTGGCCTTCTGGCCTCGCTCGGTGGCCGGGATCATCGGCGCCTATCAGGCCAGGATCGAGCGGGAGACGAGCGCGAGCGGCAACGCCGCCGAAGCCCGGGGGTTTTCCTGGGCCACGGCGGTACATCCGCCGACCACGCCATCGGATCCGGGACGGAGCAAGGGACCGCAGAGGCCGCCACAGCAGCCGCCACCACCCTCGCCCTCTCCTGACCCCGGGTCCCGCTGGCCGTACGCCGGACCGGGTTCGCACACCGGCTTCGGCTCGGCGGACGCTGCGGGCTCGGCAGGCGGTGGCAACCCGGCGGGCAACGTCGAGCTTCAGGCGGGCTCCGGGCCGGAGGATTTCCCGCCGTCGCAGGGGTATTCCAGTCCTCAGAGCTATCCCCAGCCACAGGGCTACAGCGGCGCTCAGCCATCGCGCGCGTCGCAAGCACCGCAGGCCCAGCCTGCGGCGCCACGTGGCTACCTGCCCGTCGACGGCGGGCCTGGCGGTAGGGGCGGGTCTCCGGCCAACGGCGGACCTCCGGCGGGCGGCGGCTCGATGGGCTACGCGCAGCCGTATCAGCTAGGATCGCGCGGACCGATCTATCAACTACCAGGCACCATGGTCACCGCGGTCAGGCTGATGTACGCGGGGGCCGTTTTCACGCTGATCTACGCGATCGGCCTCGCGGCGGTCGTCAGGTCTGTCCTCAATCATCCTGCCGTCGGTACCCCGGCCCATACCGGCTTGGGTGCGGTGGCGGTCCTGGTCGTACTGGTGTCCCTGATCGAGATCGCGGTCTGGCTCTGGATCGCCCGGGCCTGCAAGAACGGGAGAAACTGGGCCCGGGTCACCGGCACGGTGCTATTCGCCATCCACACGCTCAGCACCATCGCCCTAATCGGCAATTCCCATCCGGGCATCGGGCTGGCCAAGCTGCTTGACATCATCGGCTGGCTGATCGCCTGCGGCGCGGTGGTGTTCCTCTGGCAGCGTCCATCCAGCGCGTTCTTCAGCTCCCGGGCTTCCATCAGCCGCTAAAAGACTCCCGGGATACCGGCTCAGCCGGCTGAGAGCTGCGGCGGCGTGTCCGGGGTGTGTTGATTTCGGCGGTGGGCGCATGGATGTTGTTAATAATGTCCCCTTTGCCACCAATTACGCGCCATCGTGATCTCAAGACTGGCGAACCGCGACATGCGGAATTCCGGACCCGCGCGGCGTGCTCCACAATGAAGATCAGCCGCCGAGGAAGAGGCGGGCTAGGCATGCGGACAAGGAAACGGGCCGGAAATGGCTGATAGCGACGGCCGGACGGGGACAGGCGGGCCGGACGGGCAAGACCCGGACTCGCACGGACGCGCCGTATCTGGCCGCGCGGTCGAGTCTGGCGGCGGTCCGGACTCTGCGCGCCTGGCCGAGTCTGGCGACGGGCTCGGGTCCGGGGGCCGGCCCGGACGCGGGCATCTGCGGATTTATCTTGGCTCGGCGGCCGGGGTCGGCAAGACCTACGCACTGCTCGGTGAGGGGCACCGCCGCGCCGAACGCGGCGCCGACGTGGTGGTGGGGTTCGCCGAGGCCCACGGGCGCCCGCAGACTAGCGCGCTGCTTGACGGCCTCGAAACCGTCCCCCGGGCCCGGCTGGAGTACCGCGGGTCGACCTTCGAGGAGATGGACCTGGCCGCCGTGCTCGCCCGGCGGCCGGAGATCGCCCTAGTGGACGAGTTCGCGCACACGAACGTCCCGGGCTCCCGCAACGAGAAGCGCTGGCAGGACGTTGAGGAATTGCTCGACGCCGGGATCGACGTGATCTCCGCGGTCAACATCCAGCACCTGGAGTCCCTCAACGACGTGGTCGAGAAGATCACCGGCGTACCTCAGCGGGAAACGGTCCCCGACGCGATCGTGCGGGCAGCCGACCAGGTCGAGATGGTCGACATGACCCCGGAAGCGCTGCGCCGGCGGATGGCGCACGGCAACATCTACCCGCCGGAGAAGATCGACGCCGCTCTCACCAACTACTTCCGCTCAGGGAACCTCTCCGCGCTGCGCGAGCTCGCGCTGCTCTGGCTGGCCGACAAGGTCGACGAAGGGCTGCAGCGATACCGCACCGAACACCAGATCAAAGGCGCCTGGGAAGCCAGGGAGCGGGTGGTGGTCGCGCTTACCGGCGGCCCAGAAGGCCGGACCCTGATCAGGCGAGCCGCGAGAATCGCCGCCCGCTCCTCCGGCGGCGACCTGCTGGCGGTGCACGTCACCAAGTCCGACGGCCTGACCGGCGCGGATCCGGCCGCGCTGGCCAGCCAGCGGCGGCTGGCCGAGTCCGTGGGCGGCAGCTATCACCAGGTGATCGGCGACAACATCCCGGAGGCCCTGCTCACCTTCGCCCGTGCGGAGAACGCCACCCAACTCGTGCTCGGCGCAAGCCGCCGGTCGTGGCTGGCCGTCATGCTCACCGGCCCCGGCATCGGTTCCAGGACCATCAAGGGTTCCGGTGACATCGACGTGCATATCGT
>PMST01000607.1:0-21296 GCA_003168295.1 Actinomycetota bacterium | reverse complement strand
GCCTGCGCAGCGCCCTCAACCTCACCAGCGACGTGCTGACGATCCTGGTCGCGGTGATCCTGGTCGCCCTGGTCGGCGGATTCGCCCCCGCCGTGCTCGCCGCCATCGTCGGCTCGCTGCTGCTCAACTATTACTTCACCCCGCCTATCCACCAGTTCACGATCTCGCAGGCGAACAACGCGCTCGCGCTCGGCGTCTTTGTCATCGTCGCGCTGCTGGTCAGCTCGGTGGTCGACACGGCGGCCCGGCGGACCAAGCAGGCGGCCCGGGCCAACGCCGAATCTGAGCTGCTGACCACCACGGCCGGCAGCGTGCTGCGCGGCCAGCAAGGGCTCAGCGCGCTGCTCGACCGGGCCAAGGAAGCGTTCGGCATGGATTCGGTCACGCTGCTCGAGCGCACCTCACTTGACGACCAGCAGCCCGCGGGCGGCACCGCGGGCGAGAGCAGGGGCATGTCGGGAAGCTGGCACGTCGTCGCCAGCCGCGGCGAACCGGCCGTCACCCGGCCGGAGGAAGCTGACGTCGAGGTGCCGGTGGCCGACACCCTGTCGCTGGCGCTGCGCGGCCGGTCGCTTCCGGCCACTGACCGCCGGGTGCTTGGTGCGTTCGCCTCCTACGCGGCGGTCGCCCTCGATCAGCAGCGGCTGGCCGCCGAGGCCCAGGCGGCCAAGCCGATCGCGGCCGCCGACCGGATGCGGACCGCGCTGCTCGCGGCGGTCAGTCACGACCTGCGGACGCCGCTGGCGTCCGCGAAGGCGGCCGTGACCAGCCTGCGCTCGGCGGACGTGAACTGGGCGGCCGAGGACCACGACGAGCTGCTCGCCACCGCGGACGAGTCGCTCGACCAGCTAGCTCACCTCGTCGACAACCTGCTGGACATGAGCAGGCTGCAGGCCGGCGCCCTGTCCTTGTTCCCGCGCCCGGCGGCCCTGGAAGAGATCGTGTCCCGGGCGCTTGACAACCTGGACCCCGCGGCCCGCGGTATCACGGTCGACATACCGGAATCCCTGCCTGAGATCAACGTCGACCCGGCGATACTCGAACGCGTGATCGTGAACCTGACGGAAAACGCGCTCCGCTATTCCCCGCCCTCCACGCCGCCCATGCTGACCGCCAGCGCGCTGGGCGACCGGGTTGAGCTGCGCGTCGTGGACCGCGGCCCGGGCATACCCGAGAAGGACAGGGACCGGATGTTCGTGCCGTTCCAGCGGCTGGGGGACACCGACAACACGACCGGAGTTGGACTCGGGCTCGCCTTGTCACTCGGATTGACCGAGGCGATGGGCGGTACGCTCACCGCGGAGGACACGCCCGGCGGGGGCCTCACCATGACGGTATCGGTACCGGTCGTCTCGGAACCGGACTGTCAGCGCGAGCCAGGCCACCGGGAGCGTGAATCGACGGGGGGAAACGAGCCATGACCAGGGTCTTGGTCGTCGACGACGAACCCCAGATCCTGCGGGCGCTGCGGATCAACCTGAGGGTCCGCGATTACGAGGTCCATGTCGCGGCCACCGGAAGCGAGGCGCTCCAGGTGGCGAGCCGGTATCCGCCCGACCTGGTGATCCTTGACCTCGGGCTGCCCGACCTGGACGGTGTCCAGGTCATTCAGGGACTCCGCGGCTGGACCAAGGTGCCCATCATCGTGCTGTCCGGGCGAGCCGACAGCACCGACAAGGTCGAGGCGCTCGACGCGGGTGCGGACGACTACGTGACCAAGCCGTTCGGAGTGGAGGAACTGCTCGCCCGCATGCGCGCCGCTGTCAGGCGCACCGGAACCGCGGAGAACCTGCCCAGGATCCAGCTCGGTCACGTGATCGTCGACCTGGCCGCCAAGCGTGTCACCCGGCAGCCCGCGGTTCCGGCGGAGGACGGTGCCGACGCCGGTTCCGCGCCGCCCCAGGAAGACATCAGGCTCACCCCGACCGAATGGCATCTGCTCGAGGTGCTGCTCCGCAATCCGGGCAAGCTGCTCACCCGCAACCAGCTCCTGACCGAGGTGTGGGGTCCTGGATACGCCGACGCGACGGGCAACCTGCGCCTGTACATGGCGCAGCTGCGCCGCAAACTCGAACCTGACTCGGCCCGGCCGCGCTGGCTGATCACCGAACCCGGTATGGGCTACCGCTATCAGCCCAGCCCCGAGGCCGACACTCCTGACCCAGGGCTTCCTGACAGCAGCGCGTCCTGACCACAGCGCGTCCTGGCAACAGCGCGTCCTGCCGACAGCGTGGCAGGGAGCCGGCTCTACCAGGGGAAAGGCTGGCCGTCGCGGGTAAGGGTGCCGGTGGGTCCGCCGTTCGGAATCGTGACCCCCCAGATGACGCTGGCCGCGGCCTGGGCCAGTGACCGGCCGTCAGGGCGAGCTTCGCTGGCGGGCCAGCCCGGGCAGACCGCGTTGACCAGGATGCCGTCCCTGGCTAGTTCCGCGGCGAGCAGGCGGGTGAGCGCATTCAGGCCGGCCTTGGAAACGCCGTAAGCGGGCGAGCCGCCGGTCATCACGGCGATCGAGCCACCCTCGCTGCTCACGTTCACGATCCTCGGTCGCATGCTGGAGCGCAGCAGCGGCAGCAGCGCGTGAATCACCCGCCAGGGACCGAACAGGTTGACGTCAATCGCCTCCGCGACCGTGCCNNACGCTGTCGGAGTTGTCCACCTCGAGCTGGCATGCGACGATCCGGTTACCCTCCGGATCAAGCTCCTTCGCGGCCAGCTCCCCTTTCCGCAGATCCCGGGAGCCGAGCACCACCGCGAAACCGAGCAGGGCCAGCTGGCGGCACACCTCACGGCCGACACCGCGGTTACCACCAGTCACCACAGCCACCGGCAGATCAGCGTACACACGCATCACCAGCGATCGCCATGACCGTGACGTTTCTCATGGCTGTCATCTTGCCATCCGCCGATCACCACCCTGACCCCGTATTACTCAAATCGTCATCTAAGGCGGCGGGCCGGGCGGAACCACGGTCGGCGAACCGGCCTGCTCAGCGTCTGGAGCAGCGGCCGGAGCAGCGGCGTCGGAGACGAGTTGTTCGAGCCGGTAGCGGAGCCGGCACAGCACCACGTTGCCCGTGCCCCGTCTGATGGCCCGGTCGAGGATCACGCCACGCTGGTTGAACAGCAGGTAATACCAGAACTTCTTGGGCTGCACCTCGGGGATAAGCACCACCAGGCGGTGGTATTTATCGTCAGCCTCAAGCTGGCAGAGGTACTTCACGATCGGCTTGGCGATCGAGCGGTGCACGCTATGCAGCGTGACCAGCGGGACGTTCGGGTGCCAGTCCTCCCAGCGCTGGCGGAACGAGACGTCGGCGGCCTCCTCGTCGGGGTCGGCGAAGACCACGGTGACCGCGACCACGTCATCGCTGAGCGACAGCGCCGTGGAGATGCCCTCGGTCGTGAGCCGCGACAATCCCGTCACCGGAACGACGACGAGTGAGGCCTGCCTGGCCGGCGGCTTCGGCGTCTGGCCCAGCCCGAGCAGCGCGCCGATCCGGTCGTAGGTGCGGTGCACCCGGCCGAACAGCAGCACCAGGCCCGGGATGATGAGCACGATGAGCCAGGCGCCCTCGGTGAACTTGCTGACCAGTTCGATGATCGTGGTCAGCGCGGTCAGCAAGGCCCCGAAGCCGTTGATGATGGCCCGGCTCTTCCAGCCACGGGTCCGGGCCGCCCGCCAGTGCCTGACCATGCCGAGCTGGGAAAGCGTGAACCCGACGAACACCCCGACGGCGAACAGCGGAATCAGCGCCTGGGTGCTGCCATTGGAGGCCACCAGCAGGGCGGCGGCCAGGACAGCCAGCACGACGACGCCGGTGCGGTGCACCTGCCGGTCCGCGCGCAGCCCGAACATGTGCGGCAGGAAATTGTCCTTGGCCAGCAGGGAAGCCAGCACCGGCAGGCCGCCGAACGAGGTATTGGCGGCCAGCGCGAGCAGCACCGTGGTGATGAGCCCGATCGCGTAGAAGACGATGTTGTGACCGAGNNGTGTGCTGCGCACGGCGCGCCCGCGGCGTGCGGAACTCCGGCACCGCGTTCGCGATCGCCTCCACTCCGGTCAAGGCCGAGCAGCCGGAGGCGAACGCCTTAAGCAGCAGCAGGATGCCGACCGTCTCGGTGGATGAGCCGAGATGATGGTTGAGCGCGACCGCGGGACTGGCCCGGATCAGGCCGCCGGCGATCACCGCGACCATCGACAAGATGAACAGCAGCGTCGGGACCGTGAACACCTTCGCGGACTCCGCCACGCCCCACAGGTTCAGCCCGGTGATGAGGGCGAGCACGGCCAGGCACAGCCAGACCCTGGCCCCGTAGAGCGCGGGGAAGGCAGAATACAGAGCCTCGATGCCGGCCGACACGCCGACGGCCGCGTTCAGCACGTAGTCGACGATCAGCGACGCGGCGGCGACCAGGCTGGCCTGGGTGCCCAGATGCGCCTTGGAAACGGCGTACGCGCCGCCGCCATTGGGAAACGCCGCGATCACCTGGCGGTAGGACACCACGAGCACGGCGAGCAGGACGACGATCGCGCCGGTTATCAGGATCGAGTAGTGCAGCGCGGTGGCGCCGGCCGCGACCAGCACGACCAGGATGGCCTCGGGACCGTAGGCGACCGAGGAAAGCGCGTCAAGGGACAGCGCGGCCAGCCCTTGGACGGCGGTCAGCCGGTGCTGCTCCTCATGATCCTCGTGCTCCGCGGCGCCGCTACTCGCAGGCTCGGTAGTCATAGCAACAGGATGTCACCAGCACCTGGCTAGACCTGGGACGCGGGATTACCGTCGGCTAACGACGCGCCGTCCTAGGCTAGGCCCACGATCACCAGGACGATCGCGATGAGCACCACAACCGCGATGATCCATACGACAGGAGAGACGGCGGTCCGCCGCGGCGCAGGAGCGTCTTCATCCCCGCGCTCGACAAAGGCGCGGAAACGTCCGGTACTGGCACTCGGATCTGGCTCGAACTCCGACATGTGCACGACTGTAGCTGTTCAGCACGGCCGAAATGGGCAGAACCAGCATGATCAGGCTCCGCGCAACGGCACCAGCGCGTCGGCCCGGTCGACCAGCCGCGACAGCACGATTACGCTCCGGGTCCTGACCACGAACGGTTCGGCGCGGATGCGCTCCATCACGTCCTCGAAGTGCCTGACATCGGCGGCCCGGATGTGGATCAGGGCGTCTGCCTCGCCCGTCACCGTACACGCGTCCACCACCTCGGGGTACCGCCGCACCCCGACCGCGATCTCCTCCGGAGAGGTGCGGCCACCGCAGAACAGCTCCACGTACGCCTCGGTCGTCCAGCCCATCGCGACCGGATCCACCCGGGCGGAGAAGCCCGTGATCGCGCCGGCCGCCCTGAGCCGGTCGACCCGCCGCTTCACCGCGGGAGCGGACAGCCCGACCTCGTTNNTATCCACGGCGCCCGCTCACGTGCCTGTCCACGGGGCCAAACCTTACCCGGCTCCGGGCCGGTTCCGGCCAGGCCGCGCAGGTCCGGACAGGCTCCGGGCCGTTTTCCCGGCACGCAGAGAGGCTCGGCGTCCCGCTTGCGCCGAGCCTCATTAGGTCAGACGCGGAGCCCGCCGCGCCGGTTGACGCGATCCGGGCAAACCTCGAAATCTACTCCGGTTATTTTGCCGGGGTTATTTTGGCCGGGCATTTTGGCCGGGCATTTGGTCGGGGCATTTTGCTGGCGGCCTTCGCTGGCGCCGCGGGCGGCATTCCGCTCCGGGCCGTCATCGCATAGCGTGACGGCGTGAGGACCCTGTCGTCGTGACCGCCACGGGACGCACGTTGCCTGGCTGGGGGGTGAGGGAAGGCCCGTTCGGCATTCGGCTTTTTGACGTGGGTGTCGTCGCGCTGGTGATCGTGGCTATCGAGGTCAACGTCGTCACCGGCGGCGGCCCCGGTGCGGTCCCGCTGAATGCCTGGGCGTACCTGTTCGGCGCGCTGCTGGCGGTGCCGATCCTGTTCCGGCACCGATGGCCGCTCCAGGTGCTGATCGCCAGCGCGGTGGTGATGTTCTTCTACTACATCTTCGCCCGCAGGAACATCTCCCCCGCCCCGCTGTTCTTCGTGCCGCTGTACGACGCGGCGGTGGTGGGGTACCTGGCCCTGGCCATCGCCATCCCCGCGGTCTTCATGGTCATCGGGTTGTTCGTGGTGGAGGTGAGCGTCAGGCAAGGAATAGCCGCCCTGTCGGCGGAATTCCTGTCCCAGATCGTGATCCTCGCGCTCGCCGTCCTGCTCGGCGAGGTGGTGCGCAGCCGCCGGGCTCTGACAGCGGAAACGGCCAGGCGGCTCCGGCTGGCGCAGGAGGAACGGACCGCCGAGGCCGGCCGGGCGGTCGCGGAGGAACGGCTGCGCATCGCCCGCGAACTGCACGACACGGTGGCGCACGGCATGGCGACGATCGCGGTGCAGGCCGGCTCCGCGCTGCATGTCCTGCTCGCCGCCGACCCGGCGGTCACACCCTTTATCCGGAACGATCCGGCCTCAAGCTCCCCGGCCACCACCTCGCGACCACGGCCTGACGCCGACATCCTGCGCGCCGCGCTCACCGCGATCAGGGATACGAGTAAGGGTGCGCTGATGGAGATGCGTTCGGTGCTCGGGCAGCTTAGAGGGTCTGATCAGGAGACGCCGGGGAGCGCTGGCNNTGCTGGCGGTGCTGGCGGTGCCATGGGGCTGGACCGGCTCGATGCCCTGCGCGAGGCAGTCACCGCGGCCGGGGCGCGGGTGACGGTCGACGTCGAGGGAGCCCAGGCCCCGCTGTCCACCGAAGCAGACCACTCGGCGTACCGGATCTTGCAGGAGTCGCTGACCAACGTGCTGCGGCACGCGGGCCCGCGCGCCGCAGCCCACGTGTGCCTGCGTTACCAGCCGGACAGCCTGATCATCACCGTCACCGATGACGGCAGCACGACCACCGGCGGCGGGACGGCGGACGGCGTGGACGTGGTGCGCGGCAACGGGATTAGCGGCATGCGGGAGCGGGCCGCCTCGGTCGGTGGCGAGCTGACCGCCGGACCGCTGCTCGGCGGCGGATTCCGGGTGAAGGCTACGCTGCCCACCGCGGCGGGCGCGGCGGGCGCGGCGGGCGCGGCCGGGAATGCTCCGGCTCGCGGTGCCGCCGGCGCACCGGCCGCCCGGCGGGAGTCCTCGTGATCCGGGTATTGCTCGCCGACGATCAGGTGCTGGTCCGCGCGGGGTTCCGGCTGCTGCTCGAGTCGGCGGGCGACATCGTGGTGGTCGGCGAGGCCGGGAACGGCGGGGTGGCGGTGGCGCTAGCACGTGAGCACGCCCCCGACGTGGTCCTGATGGACCTGCATATGCCGGAGGTCGACGGGGTCACGGCCACCCGCCTGATCGCCCGCGACCCTGATCTCACCGCCACCAAGGTCGTCGTGCTGACCACGTTCGACGACGAGGAGACGGTGTTCGCGGCGCTGCGCGCCGGAGCCAGCGGATTCCTGGTCAAGGACGTCGAGCCAGCGGAACTGCTGCAGGCCGTCCGCGTCGTCGCCCGCGGCGACGCGCTGCTCTCCCCCAGCGTGACCAGGGCCGTCATCTCCGCGTTCACCGACGGCCGCACCGGCAGGACTGACGCGGCCGGGCTCGTTCCCGCGCCCACTCCCCCGGTCACCTCCACCCGTCCGATCGGCTCGACTCGTCCGGTCGGCCCGACCCGTCCGGGGCTCGCGGCCCTGACCGAACGCGAGCGCGAAGTCGTCGCACTGGTCGCGGCGGGGTTGTCCAACGACGAGATCGCCCGGCAGCTCGTGATCAGCCCGCTCACCGCGAAGACCCACGTCAGCCGGGCGATGATCAAGCTGAGCGCTCGCGACCGGGCGCAGCTGGTCGTGTTCGCCTACGAATACGGCCTCACCAAGGGCTAAACCGCCGACGGCAGGAAGGGGGCGTACTACGGGGGGAGTAGGTGGGGCGGGGGAAGTGTCTTCGTGGGAAGGACGCGGTGGGGGCGGGGCGGCGGGAGGGTGGGAGAGCTCATTAGTAGTTCTCTGGCGGTGGGAGACGAAGGTGTTGGGAAAGACGGGGAGTGCATGTTACCGGTACCGGGGAGTGACGGTGCTGGCTTGGGTGGTGGGAGTGGCATGTCTGGTCACGCTGTGGATGCGGTTCGGGGCGGCGGCGCAGAACGACTTCACCGGGAGCGATCCGGGGCAGACGCTGCTGAACGAGCATTTCGCGCGGCAGTCGGGGGACACGCTGACGCTGGCCATCCGGTCGCAGGCGGAGGTGACGTCTCCGGCGGTCAGGGCGCGGGTCGACCGGGCGCTTGAGCCGTTCCGGGCGGCGCCGGGGGTGACCAGCGTGACCGATCCGTACACCACGCCGGGCCAGCTGTCGGCGGACGGGCACATCGCGTACGCCAGCGTCCAGTTCGGCGTGCCGACGGCCGGCATCTCCGGCGGCGAAGCCACCGGGTTGATGCACGACGCCACGGTGGCGAGCGGGCACGGGGTGACATTCAGCCTGGGCGGCGATGCCGTGGACCTGGCGGAGACACCGTACGGCGGTCCGTCCAACGGGATCGGCGTCGGAGCGGCCGCGATCGTGCTGCTGATCGCGTTCGGGTCGCTGCTGGCGATGGGGCTGCCGATCGCGACCGCGGTGCTGGGCATCGGCTCCGGGCTGGCGTTGATCGCGCTGCTCGGGCACGTCTTCCCGGCGCCCTCGTTTTCCCCCATCGTCGCCGCCATGATCGGCCTGGGGGTCGGCGTGGACTACGCGCTGTTCATCGTGACGCGGTTCCGGGCGGAACTGGACGAGGGGGCGCCGCCCCAGGACGCGGTGGTCACCGCGATGCAGACCGCCGGGCGGGCCGTGCTCACCGCGGGCACAACCGTGGTCATCGGCATGCTCGGGCTGCTGGTGCTGCGCCAGGCGCTGCTGAACGGCGTCGCGATCGCGGCGGCGGCCACCGTGGCCATGACCGTGCTCGCCTCGCTCACGCTGCTGCCCGCGCTGCTCGGGTACACCGGCCTGCGGCTGGCCCGGCCGTCGCGGCTGAACAGCTTCCTCGGGGACAGGCTGTTCGGGCGGCGGCGGGCGGGGCGGCTTGAAAGGGGGGCGGGGGCACGCGGGCGGCTTCGTTCCGCCCAAAAGAAACTGCCGGCGGCGCAGCGATGGGCGGGGGTAGTGCAGCGGCACCCGGTGCTGGCGGTCGTGGCGGCGGTGGTGTTTATCCTGGTGCTGGCGGCGCCCGCGCTGGTCATGAAGCTGTCCATGCCGGATGAGTCGGCGCAGGCCCGGGGGACGATGGGGTACGCCAGCTACGCGACGATGGCGCGGGGGTTCGGGCCGGGGTTCGACGCGCCGCTTATCGTCGCGGCCAAGGTGACGCCGTCGGATGGGCAGGCGCTGGGGTCGCTGCGCGGTGTGATCGCCGGGACGGCCGGGGTGGCGGACGTGACGGCGCCGGTCCTCAGCCGGGACGGGCAGGCGGCCATGCTCATCGCCTACCCGGACACCGGGGAGCAGGACGCGGCCACCGACGCGCTGGTCAACCGGCTGCAGGACACGGTGCTGCCGCGGTTCGAGCGGGCCGAGCCTGGGCTGACCGTCTACGTCACCGGGCCGAACGCGGCCAACGTGGCGTTCACCAACCTGATCGGCGCGCGGCTGCCGTGGCTCATCGGGGTGGTCGTCGCGCTGTCCATGGTGCTGCTGCTGGTGGTGTTCCGTTCGGTGGTCATCGCGGTCAAGGCGGCGGCGATGAACTTGCTGTCCGTGTCCGCGGCCTACGGGGTGCTGACCGCGGTGACGCAGTGGGGCTGGGGCGGGCACGCGTTCGGCTTCCCGGAGAAGATGCCGGTGACGACGTGGGTGCCGGTGTTCCTGTTCGTGATCCTGTTCGGCCTGTCCATGGACTACGAGGTTTTCCTGCTGTCCAAGATCCGGGAGGAGTACGACCGGTCCGGTGACAACACGCTCGCGGTCGGGCGCGGGCTGGCCGCCACCGCGCGGGTGATCTCGGCCGCCGCCGCGATCATGGTGGTGGTGTTCGGTTCCTTCGTGCTCACCCCGGACGTCTCGGTCAAGCAGATCGGCCTGGGCCTGGCCGCCGCCGTGCTCATCGACGCGACCGTGGTGCGGCTGGTGCTGGTGCCGGCGGTGATGGAACTGCTCGGCCGGGCCAACTGGTGGCTGCCTGGCTGGCTCGGAGCGTGGCTGACCCGGTGGCTGCCTGGGACGGGAACGGGGGCCGCTGGGGCGGGAACGGGGGCCGGTGGGGTGGTTCAGGCGGTAGCGGGCGATCTGGCCCGGCTCCGCTGAGGGGACCGGGCGGCCGCTGTTATCGTTCGAGGGCAGCGGTCAGTCCGGGACTAGCGAGGCGGAGGCGTCGTCATGGCGGACGATCTGGAAAGTGCGGACGGCATGGTCCGTGGCATGTTCGGGCCTGACGTGACATTCCTCGGGGTGCCGCGAGCCGAACTCGAGGCGCTCGACGGGCTTGACGTCGTGTTCATCGGCGCGCCGTTCGACAGCGGCGCCTCGTACCGGTCGGGCGCCAGGTTCGGCCCGCAGGCCATCCGGTCCACCGACTACCTGCCGCACGACGGATCCCGGCCGCACCTCGCGCTGGGCGTGGACCCGCTGGCCGAGCTGCGCGTGGCGGACGCCGGCGACGTGCTGATGCCGCCGGGGGATACCGAGGAATCGCTGCGGCGGCTCGAGGCCGCCGTGCTCGCGGTGGCGTCGGCGGGCGCGATACCCGTCATCCTGGGCGGCGACCACACCGTCACCTTGCCCGACGCCACCGGGGTGGCCCGGCACGTCGGCTGGGGCCGGGTGTCGCTGATCCACTTCGACGCGCACGCCGACACTGGGGACACCCAGTTCGGGTCGCTGTACGGGCACGGCACCCCGATGCGGCGGCTGATCGAGTCCGGGGCGGTGCGCGGCGACCGGTTCCTGCAGATCGGGCTGCGCGGGTACTGGCCGGAGCCGCCGACGCTGGCGTGGATGGCCGGGCAGCAGATGCGCTCGTTCGAGATGACCGAGATCGTCTCCCGCGGGCTCGACGACTGCCTGACCGAGGCGTTCGAGATCGCCGTATCCGACTGCGAGGGCGTCTTCCTGTCGGTCGACGTCGACGTGGTCGACCCGGGCATGGCGCCGGGCACCGGCACGCCGGAACCCGGTGGGCTGACCACGCGGCAGCTGCTCGACGCGGTGCGGCGGATCGCGATGTCGGTGCCGCTGGCCGGGATCGACGTGGTCGAGGTCTCGCCGCCTTACGACCACGCGGAGGTGACCGCGTTCCTGGCCAACCGGGTGGTGCTCGAAGCCCTGTCGGGCATCGCCTGGCGGCGCAAGCAGCAGGCCGGCTCGCCGGTCCGCTGGCCGGACGCGCCGCTGCTCGAAGGCCGCTAACGGTCTTTTTCCAAGCTAACGGGCTTGGTCCGGCGAGCGGTCTTTGGCCAGGTCAACGGGTCTTTTCCGATAGGCCCGATTGGTTCGTAATGGTCCGGACTTGGGACTCTGGGCGAATAGATCAACAGGATCTATAGTCGGTGCATGCTCGACGTGACAAGGCTGCGCGTTCTGGTCGCTGTGGCCAGGTACGGTTCGGTCACGGCGGCGGCGAAGGCATTGAACTACGCGCAACCGTCCGTGAGCCACCACCTCGCCCGGCTGGAAGCCGAGACCGGGATCAAGCTGATCCAGCGGGCGGGCCGGGGGATCCGGCTCACCGACGCCGGCCGGCTCCTGGCCGAGCGGGCCGCTGAGGTGATCGGCAGGCTCGACGCCGCCGAGAACGAACTGGCGGCCTACACCGGGCTGCGGGCCGGACGGCTGCGGCTCGCGGCGTTCCCGTCCGCGCTCGGCACCATCGTGCCGGCCGCCGCGGCCCTGCTGCGCGAACACCAGCCCAGTGTTGACCTGCGGCTGACCGAGGCCGAACCGCCCGAGGCGCTGCGCATGCTCCGCGCCGGATACGTCGACGTGGCGCTCGTGTTCCGCTACTCCGCGGAAGCTCCCGAGGCTCAGGAGGCCACGGGGTCCCCGGAGGCCGCAGGAGAATACCGCAGGGGTGAGGCCGGGGCGGACTTTTACGGCGGCGTGAACCCGGCCGACGACGACGATGCCATCGACATCACCGACGGAGTGCGCGAACGGCTCCTGCTCGAGGAGCCGGTGTACCTGGTGACCTCCGTGCACGACACCGAGGCGTCCTGCACCGACCTGTCCAGGTACGCGCGCCACCGCTGGATCGCGGGCTGCGACCGCTGCCGCGCTCACCTGCTCCGGCAGTGCGCGCTGGCCGGGTTCACCCCGAAGATCGCGTTCACCACCGACGACTACGTAGCCGTCCAGGCCCTGGTCGCGGCGGACCTGGGGGTCTCGACGCTGCCCGCGCTCTGCCTGCGCGCCGCGCGCCACCCGGGGGTCAGGACCGTCGCGCTGCCGGGAACCCGCCGCTACGTGTTCGCGGTGCGGTACGGCGACCCGCCGGACCCGCCCGCGGTGCAACTGCTCATGGACGTTCTCCGCACCGCCGCCGTGCCTTCCCAGCGCAGCTCGGGCACCCGGACCGAAGAAGCCGTCCGGCTCCAGCTGCCCGGGGCGCCGGGTTGAAGCCAGCCCGGCCGCCGTCCGCCGAGTCCGACCGCCGGGAGATCCGCCCCGACCGCCGGGAGATCCGCCCCGACTCTGAGCTCATCCCCGGGCAGCTCCCCCTGCCCGGCATGCCCTCGCCCGCCGAACCGGCCAGCGGGCAGCCCGGACAGCCCGGGCAGCCCGTGCTGCCCGGATTCGAGTTCGTGGCCGCGAGTGGCCCGGGAGCAGGCGAGGCGGAGCTAGCCGCGGTGGCCGCCGAACTGACCACGCTGGACCGCGACGGCACCCAGATGGCCGCCGCGATCCGCGGCGCGCTCGACATGCTGCTCGACGGACAGCACACCGGCCGCTACCGCTGGGATCAGCTGCACAAGACCGAGAAAACCCACGCCGGAACGCTGGTCGAGATCGCCCTGGCCCGCGCGCTGTCGCTGGCCGACGGCACCGCACTGGACTACACCATCGCCGGGGCCGACGTGGACTGCAAGTTCTCGCACCGGCTGGGCGGCTGGATGATCCCGCCCGAGGCCGAGGCGAAGCTGCTGCTGCTGGTGCAGGCCAGCGACGAGGACGGCACCTGGTCGGCCGGACTGATCCGGGCCAGCGAGGAAAACCTGAGCCCGGCCGGCAACCGGGACGGCAAGCGCACGCTCAACGAGCGCGGCCGCGCCGCGGTGGGCTGGCTGCACTTCCGTTCGGCCTTGCCGGAGAACGTCTTGATTAAATTGCCCGAACGGGACGTGGCGGCCGTCTTCGCCCTGCCCTCCGGGCAGCAACGGGTGAACGAGCTCTTCCGGCGCGCGCAGCAGATGAAGGTGAGCCGCACGGTGGTGGCCACGGTGGCGATGCAGGATGACTACATGAAACGCGTCCGTGACGGCGGCGGGGCCCGCGACCAGCTGCGGGCCGAGGGCATCGTGATCTTCGGGGACTACGCGGGCGACCAGCTGCTCGCGGCGGCCCTTGGGCTGCCCCGCCCCGGCCCGGGCGAATTCGTCAGCGCCCGGCTGGCCCGCCGGCCCAGGGCGGCAGGCGGCGCCGCGGGCGCTGCCAACGGCTTCCAGATGAGGTACATCCGGCTCGACGGCGTGGACTGGGTGCTCGCCGGCCCGGCCGATCCGTCCGGGGCAGCTCCGAGCCTGCCCCGGTTTACTTCCTGACCCGCACGTTAGGCCGCCGTAGCGAGGCTGAGAACGAGCCCAGGGGGAGCGTTGCGCGAGTACCAGCAGCACATCGGCGGTGAATGGATAAGCGCGGGCAGACTGTTCGACGACCTCGACCCGTACCGGGGCACCGTCATGGCCCGGATCCCGGCCGGTACCCGCGCTGATGCCGCCCGGGCGGTCGACGCGACCGCGGCCGCCTTTCCGGCCTGGGCCGAACTGCCGCCGGCCGAGAAACAGGCCATGTTCCTGCGCGCCGCCGGCATCGTGGACCGGCGCCGGGACGAGATCGTCTCGCTACTCGCCACCGAGACCGGCTGCGCCGGCGCCTTCGCCGGCTTTCAGGTGATCACCGCGATCCGGCTGCTGCGGCAGGCGTCGAACTGGGGATACCTGCCGGTCGGCGAGATCATCCGGTCAGATTCGCCGGGCACCTTCGCGATGGCGCTGCGCAAGCCCATCGGCGTGGTGGCCGGCATCACGCCGTGGAACGGGGCGCACGTGCTGGCGTGGCGGACGGTGGTGAACCCGGTGGCGTTCGGCAACACGGTGGTGCTGAAGCCTTCGGAGGAAGCGCCGGTGTCAGCAGGGCTGTTGCTGCCGGAGATCATGGCGGAAGCCGGTTTCCCGGCCGGGGTGGTGAACGTCGTGACGCACGCACCAGGTGAGGCCGTGCCGATCGCGGACGAGTTCTTCGAGCGGCCCGAGGTGCGGTGCATCAACTTCACCGGCTCCTCGGCCACCGGACGCCTGCTCGCCGAGCGCGCCGGGCGGCACCTGAAGCGGTGCGTGCTCGAACTGGGCGGATACAACCCGCTTATCGTGCTGGCCGATGCGGACCTGGACTACGCGGTGGAGGCCGCGACCTTCGCCGCGTTCTTCCATCAGGGCCAGATCTGCATGAACGCCCGGAAGGTGATCATCGAGCGGCCGGTCTACGACGAGTTCGTGGCGCGGCTGGTCACGCGGACCGCCGCGCTGTCGGTCGGCGACCCCGCTGACGCGGGCACCGTGATCGGGCCGCTGATCAACGCGGCCGCGGTGGAACGCGTGACCCGTGAGGTCGGTGAGGCCGTTGATGCTGGCGCCAAGGTCCTCGCGGGCGGCCGCGCGGACGGGCCGTGCTACCAGCCGACCATCCTCGCGGAGGTACCCGCCGGGGCCCGGATCCACTCCGAGGAGACGTTTGGGCCGGTGGTGGTGGCACAGGCGGCGGACACCGCCGACGAGGCGGTCGCGATCGCCAACTCCACCAGGTACGGGCTGAGCGCGGGCCTGATCACCGGAGACAACCAGCGCGGTTTCGCGCTGGCCAGGCAGATCGAGTCCGGGGTGGTGCACGTCAACAACCAGACCGTGGCCGACGAGCCGCAGCTGCCGCTCGGCGGGGTCAAGGACAGCGGCTGGGGTCGGTCAGGCCCGGCCTCGATGGCGGACTTCACCGAGCTTCAGTGGATCACCACCAGGGACGGCACCGGTTCCTTCCCCATCTAGATTGATGGCATGGGGAACTCCACACGGCACACCGGACGGTGGACGCTAGAGGACCGCTTCGCCGCTCCCTGGCACTACCTGCCAGTAGAAGTCGGGCCCGGGATGGCCGGGCTGCGGGTCGAGCTTGACTACGAGCGGGTCGGCGGAACCGTGCTCGACCTCGGCTGCCTGGGCCCGAACGGGTTCCGCGGCTGGTCCGGCAGCGCACGCGAATCGTTCGTGATCACTAGCGAGACGGCCACGCCCGGTTACCTGCCCGGCGAGCTCGAGGCCGGGACATGGCAGGTGATGATCGGCGTGCACCGCGTTCCGCCCGACGGCGTGCGCTACCAGCTGACCGCCGAGGCCCTCCCGCGGACTGGGTCGCTGGCGGCCGGGGCAGGGTCACTGGCAGGCGCGGCCGGGCCGGGCGGCGCGGAGCTGCGGCGGCCGCCCGCACCGCCTTCGCCTGCCGACCGGCCGGCCCGGCGGCCGCTGCCGGCCAGCGAGGGCCGACGCTGGCTCGCGGGTGACCTGCACGCGCATACCGTGCACTCCGACGGGGTGCTGACCGTCTCAGAACTGGCTGTTCTGGCGGTCGAACGCGGCCTCGACTTCATCGCGGTCACCGACCACAACACGATCAGCCACCACGCCGAACTGCCCGCCGCGGCCAGGCGGTACGGAATCACCCTGCTCCCCGGGCAGGAGGTGACAACCGACGGCGGGCACGCAGGAGCGCTTGGCGATATCGGCTGGGTCGACTTCCGCCAGCCGCCCGACGACTGGCTGGACGCCACCGAGGCGGGCGGCGGCCTGCTGTCCATCAACCATCCGTTCGCCGGGCCCGTCAGCTGGGTGCACCCGATGCGCCGCCGTCCGCCGCTGGTCGAGGTCTGGCACTGGAGCTGGCTCGACCTGCGCTGGACCACCCCGCTCGGCTGGTGGCAGGCGTGGGACCCCACCGCGACTCCGGTCGGCGGCAGCGACTGGCACCGGCCGGGATCCGATGCGCCGCTGGGACGGCCGACCACCTGGGTGCAGTGCGCGGGAACCGAGCCAGGCGACGTGCTCGACGGCCTGCGGGCGGGCCTAGTCGCGATCTCGGCTGAGCGCGACGGCCCGGTGCTGCTTCGCCACGAGGGCGACTTTGTCGCCATCGATGCCGACGGCCTGACGCTGGCCGGACCGCAGGGGCCGTGCGCCAGGGTCCGGGGCGGGTCGGCCCGGCTGACGGCCGCGCCCGGCCCGCACCGGCTCCTGGACGCCAGCGGAGCGACGCTCGCGCTCACCCCGTAGGCCCGTCCGGACCGGCCGATGAGTTCGGCCGGGCGCAGCCGTCTGGAAGGTGAACGATTACGGAGGATGCGACCATGAGCCAGGTAGTAACAACCGGGTACGCGCCCGTCAATGGGTTGCGGATGTACTACGAGGTGCGCGGCACGGGCCGGCCGCTGGTGCTGCTGCCCGGCGGCCTGATGACCATCGAGGCGTCCTTCGGCCCGCTACTGCCTGACCTGGTCGCCGAGCGTCAGGTGATCGCCGCCGAGCTGCAGGGGCACGGCCGCACCGCCGACATCGACCGCGACATCGAGCTCCGCTACCTGGCCGGTGACGTGGCCGCCCTGCTCGACCACCTCGGCATCGACCAGGCGGACGTGCTGGGCTTCAGCCTCGGCGGCCACGTGGCCCTGCAGCTCGCGCTGGACCACCCCGGCCGGGTGGGCCGGCTCATCCTCGCATCCGTCAGCTACGCCGGCGACGGATATCACCAGGAGATCTCCGATCCGGCCCGGCACGCGACCTCGACGCGCATGCCCACCGCGGAGGACTTCCGGCAGATGCGGGACGCCTACGAACGTCTCGCGCCTGACCCGGGCCACTTCGAGGCGTTCGCGGCAAAGGCGTCACAGGCCGTGGCGAACATGAAGGGCTGGACGGCCGACCAGCTCGGCGGTATCAGTGCGCCGGCCCTGCTGGTGTTCGGCGACCACGACTTCATCCGCCTCGAGCATGCGGTAGAGATGCACGGGCTGATCCCCGGCGCGCAGCTCGCGGTCCTGCCCGGTACCACCCACATGGGCGTCATGCGGCGGGCCGACCTCATCCGCCCGCTGGTTCGGGAATTCCTGGCCGAAGCCGGATAGCGGCCGGTCACGTGGCCGCGGTCCCGTGGCTGGGTCGTGGGGCTAGGGAGCCGCGGGCTCGGTCAGCAGGTCGAGACGGGCGCGCAGGAGAGCACGGTGGGCCACCACGTCATCGACCTGATCGGGCTGCTCCGGGCACTCGCCGGCGCCGATGGCGCGCTCGAGGCGGAGGCGGGCCCCGGGGACGTCCAGCGTCTCGAACACGACCAGGGGGTCGCTGCTGGCCGCCAGCTCGGTGTCGGCGCGCAACTCGGTCCCCTTAGCGACCCACGCGTCCTTGATCTTGCCGCCGCAGCCATGGTCGATCAGCACGCTGACCGCGTGCTGCTTGTCGCCATAGGCGAAGGTCATAGTGAGCGACTCCTGGCGGCCGCCGACATCGGCGTAGTGCCAGCAATCGCGAACCTGCGGGTGGCCGACCGCCGCCGCCCACAGGGGGTCAGCCACGTCACGGCCGCGGACACGCGTCGCGGCCTGCCCGGCGGCGGCCCGCAGGGACGGTGCGCCCACCGCGGCCAGGACGCGCAGCAAGGCGAGAGCTTCCGGGGTCGAGGCCGCCTCGGCCGCGGGTACCAGCGATCCGGTGAGGGCATCCATCAGCGATGCCTGGCCCGCCGCGGACGAGCTCAAAGCCCCGATCAGGTCGGATCCCCATAGTTCCGCGTCTACCGGGTCATCAAGCTGGCCCAGCACATCGCGCGCCTCGCCCAGTACTCCGGCGAAGGTCTCCTCCACGGCGACAGGCGCGAACAGGGTGGCTATATCGGGCTCCGGACCATTGTCGTGGACGCTCATGCCGTGCAGGATAAGCGAAGGACAGGTCTTACGGCTGCGGCGAGCCCAGCTTGGCGCCGCCGAACACGCCGCCCAAGCCCAACACGGCGCCGGTGACCAGGCGGGCGCCAGCCGGGCCGCCGGTGACCGACCCGGCGGTGCTCAGGCCGGGCAGCACCCTGGTCACCGCGGACAGGGCGGGGACGGCACTGGTCACCGCGGACAGGCCGGGGATGGCGCTAGTCACCGCGGAAAGACCGGGAAGCTTGCTGGTGGCGCGGCTGGGCGTGTCGGTCCTGCCGCCGCGGCCGGCGGCCGAGCCGTTTGACGCCGCTCGGGTCGGCGAGGACGCCGGGACCCGGGTCGGCGACGAAGCCGGCGCGACCCGGGTCAGTGAGGGGGCCAGCGCGACCCGGGCTATCGAGGAGGTCGGCGCGAACCGGGTCAGCGGGGAAGCTGGCACGACCCGGGTCAGCGAGGAGACCGGCAGGTTACCCGTTAGCGAGGAGGCCGACGGGTCGCGAGGATGCGATACGGGCCGCGCCAACGTTGGCGCGGCGACACCGACCGCGAGGACGCCCGCCGAGGCAACGCCTCCGAGCAAGATTCGCCAGCTGCACACGATGGCTCCATTCCAGCTGGGTCTAGAACTGACGTGGGCCGGGATCTGAAGTTGACGACCATGGTGAGCCGAGCCCAGACCACAGCACACTCTCAGTAACTATACATTTACGCCTTGAAGTATCGGCTCTTCATTGCGCGCGTTTTTATGCGCGCCGGGGAGGCGCCCGAAAACTAAGCCCGCCTCGACCGACACCACGTCGAGCAGCCGCTCGTAGGTGGCCAGGTCGACGTGACTCCGGCCTTCGGGCCCGCCTGGCACCTTGGCTCCGACTCGGGCGCCCCCGGCGGCTAGGGCCAGGGCGTGCCTGAGCCGGTCGGGCCAGGACCAGCCGAGAAGCTGGCCTGGCACCAGGCCCGCCACCAGCGCGCCCCGGGACGGATGGGACCGCACGTCTGCATCCGTAGCTGCTACCTGAGCCGTCCACTCCCCGCCGGGGGTGACGACGTGTACCGCGTGACCCGTGGTGACGGCGGCCGCTCCGGCGCCGAGCCGGATCAGGGTGTTGCCGAGACCGGGGTCGGCGGAGCTGGTCTCGACGACCACCAGGTCGGGCCCGTGGCCGATGGCGTGCTTGAGCTCCTCGCCGCCCGCGTCCAGGATCACCGGAACGCCGGCCTCGGCCGCGTAGGTCACCAACGAGCCATAGGTATCCGGCGGCAGCCCGTCAGGAAGGCTGCCGCACAGCACGACGGCCGCGGCGCCTGCCAGCAGCCGCCGGTAATCCGCCGCGAACCGGCCCAGCTCCTCGGTGGTGATGAACGGGCCCGGCTCTCCGAACCGCACGACCTGCTCGTCAGGGTCGCCGCCCTCCAGTCCGGCGAAACGGAAGATGCGCCGGGATTCGCCGCGGATTAGCGTGAACGCGGTCGGCACCCCGGATCTAGCGAGATCTTCCCTGATCAGCTCGCCGGGCGCGGCACCCACCAGCCCGGCGGCGAGCACATCATGGCCGAAGGCGCGGAGCACCCTGGCGGCCGTCACACCCCGTCCGCCGGCCCGATAGCGGGGCTTGGAAACCGGGCGGATACCCTCGGCGTCCACCTCACCCGTGGCGTAGTCGACGTGCAGCGCGGCGTTGAGCGTGACCGTGACGATCACACCGCTCATGGCTGCCTGCCTTCCCGTGAGCTTGAGGTGGGCCCGTTCGGCATAATATGCGGGCCGGGCGGCGGGATAGGGTCGCTACCGGGCGGGCGAGGATGCGCAGGCTTCCCGCTGCGAAACGGATTCGAGGACCTGGACCGGCTGCGGCGGGTCGAGGGCGGGTCTACCCGGCCTGGGTATCGGCCCGGCAGAAGCAGGCGGCCAGGTGATCGTTGACGACGCCGCAGGCCTGCATCGTCGCGTACGCGGTCACCGGGCCGGTGAACCTGAAACCGTGCCGTCTGAGCTCGACACTGAGCGCCTTGGACGCGGGCGTCTGCGACGGCACATCGGCCAGCGTCCGCGGCGCAGGGCCTTCTTCCGCGTACTTCCACACCAGCGAGGTGAGGCCGTCGGGCAGGTCCAGCATGGCCCGTGCGTTGGCAATAACGGCATTGACCTTCGCTCGGTTCCGCACGATGCCCGTATCGGCCATCAGCCGGGCCACGTCCTGCTCACCAAAGGCCGCCACCGCCGAGGCGTCGAATCCGGCGAAGGCCGCCCGGAAGTTCTCCCGCTTACGCAAGATCGTCAGCCAGGAAAGCCCGGACTGGAAACCCTCCAGGCTGAGCCGTTCGAACAGGGCCGTATCACCCCGGACCGGGCGGCCCCACTCCTCGTCGTGGTAAGCGACATACTCCGGGGCGCTCAAGCCCCATGGGCAGCGCAGCTTGCCGTCTGCTCCCGGGACCGCGCCCTTGTCCGGTGCTGTCGCGTCCGGTGCTGTCGCTTCCGGGGGTGGCTGGTCGCTTACCAAGCCTGTTCCTCCGTCCCGGCGATAGTGTCATCGTTCGGCTGGACCGGCTGAACGGAGCTGGTTGCGGGCCGATCGCCATGGTCTGAGGAGGCGGCGGTTCCGGCTGCGGACGTGATCACTGGGTTGGGCACCGTTGCGGTTGGGCCGGAGGGTGCGCGAGCCTCTGGTGCACTGGCCTCGAGCGGGTCCGCCTCGAGCGGGTCGGGCCCGAGCGGGTCCGCCTCGAGCGGGTCGGTCTCGGGTGCACCGGCGTCGAGCGGGCTGGCCTCATCAGGCAGGGCCTGGTCGGCTTCCTGGGCGGCGGCCTGACGCCGTGCCTCTTCTTCGCGCGCGGCTTCCTCCTGCTGGGCCCACCAGCCGTGCGTGTCGTACGCGCCCTGCGGGCCCTGCGCGTCGAACGAGCCCGGAAGGGTCTGCGCGTCGTACCAGTCCGGAAGGGTCTGCGAAGGCTGAGTTGCCTGAGTTGCCTGAGCGGGCTGGGTGGGCTGGGTGGGCTGGGTGGCTTCCGGGGGCGGAGCGGTGGCCGAAGGCTGGGCGGCCTTTGGGGGCAGAGGGGCTACGAGGACTCCAGGGGCCTTGGCAGCTCGGGGGCTCGGGGGCTCGGGGTTCCCGGCCGTCGGG
>PMST01000265.1 GCA_003168295.1 Actinomycetota bacterium | reverse complement strand
ACAGCCGGGGGCGGGCCAGCACCGCCAGCGGCACCAGCCAGATGACGTACTGCGGTGACCAGACCTTGTTCGTCATCAGGAACGCCGCCAGCACCAGGAAACACAGCTGCGGCAGGCGCGGCCGGCGCGGCGCGGCCAGCGCGAGCCAGGCGATCCCGGCGCACGCGACGATGAAGAACAGCGCCGACATCCGGTTGAGCGTGCTGAGCTGGGCGTCGCCGAGCTCGGGCACACGGAAGTACTCGAACAGGTACCAGATCGAGCCCCAGTCGGCGCCGCGGTTATCGCTGAAGACGTAGAACCAGGCCCAGCCGGACGGCGCGACGATCATCACCGGCAGGTCCACCGCCAGCCAGGCCAGGGCGCCGGCGGCGAAGGTCTTGGCGAACTGCCGCAGCTGGCCGGTCCGCAGGCAGAGCAGCAGCAGCGGCCCGAAGACCACCAGCGGGTAGAACTTGGCCGCCACCCCGAGGCCGAGCAGGATCCCCGCCCACCAGCCGCGGCGGGCCGCCCACGCGGCCATCCCCAGCGCGGTCAGCGCGAACGCGATCAGGTCCCAGTTGACGAACGCGCTCAGGATCAGCGCCGGGGACAGNNCCACCGCGCAGACCGCGAGCAGCAGCACGGTGACGTCGAAGAATTCCCGGCCCCTGATCAGCGGGTTGACGTTCCTGACCAGCCAGGCCGCGGCCTGCATGGCGGCGCCGATCAGGACCGGGTACTCGACCTTATGGCCGGTGTAGGGAACCTTCCCCGCCGCCAGCCCCTCGTTGTAGTACAGCGGGTAGATGTCGGTGTAGCAGGCGTCCTGGAACTGCTTGGCGTAGTAATTCCAGGCGCCCGAGCGGCACGGGTACTTCTCCGCGAACGCGAGCACCATCCCGACCACGGACGCGGCGACGAGCACGCTGGTGCTGCCCAGGGCCACCGCGAGCCCCGGCCGCGCGACGCGGCCGCCGATCCGCGTATCCGCCGGTCCCGGGGCTTCCTCCACCCCCATATCTAACCGCAGGTCACCACGGACGGATCGCAGCTGTAGGTGGGGAACGGGTAGGGATTCGCCGGCGCGCTCGGCGACCCGGGCGAGTGGGCATGCTTCTTCGGCGCCTTCTTGTGCGTGACCTGCCGCAAGCTGGGCGGGACCAGGTTCCAGGCCGTGCCGGTGAAGACCGGCGTCGGGAACTGCTCTACCCCCAGCGGGACGAACTCGTCCTCCGCGTAGGTGTGCCAGATCGCGGCCGGCCAGGTGCCGCCGAAGCCGCCCTGGGAGTTGCCGCCCAGGTTGTTCAGCGTCTCGTCGGGATTCCCCGACTGGTCCGCGGTGAACAGGGCGACCACCAGGGCCTGAGACGGGATGGCGCCGATGAAGAACGCCGACTGGGCGGTGTTCGTGGTACCGGTCTTGGCGATGACCTCCTGGCCGTTGCTCATCGCGGCGGTCGGCGCGGTGCCGTACGAGGCGGTGTCCTCGGACATCGCGTACTGCACCTGGGAGGCCTCATCGGCGTTCAGCGTCGGGCTGCTGCTGAACACCGGGTAACTGGTGATCTTGATCAGGGTCGGCACGTTGTTCCGCGTGATCGAGGTGATCAGGTGCGGGTCGTGGTACACGCCGTTGTCGTCGATGGTGGCCAGCATCGAGGCCTGCTCGATGACCGTCAGCGACGCCTGGCCGAGAGCGACGCCGTAGTCGTCCTGGAAATCAAGTTTGCCGGTAATGCTGGCCGCGACGGTGTCGACGCCGAACGCCTGTGCCATGGCGCCCACGTTATTCGTCACCGTCTTGCCGCCCACGCCGGCCACGACGTGCCACAGGTCCGAGTAGGCGGTGTTGATCGACTCAGCCATCGCCATTTGCGGCGTGTACGGGTCGTTCTCCCCCGCGTCGTCGTTGGTGACCAGCTTTGACCACCCGCTGTGATCGGTGGGCAGAGTGGTCGCCGGATAGGTCTTGGGGTCCCCGTCAGGCGGGATGAACTGGTAGTTGTAGCCGTCCAGGGTGGACGTCTGCACGTCCATTCCCTGCTTGACCGCGGTGGCCAGGATGTACGGCTTGAACGAGGACCCGACCTGCTCGCGGGCCTGCCACGCCAGGTTGTAACGGCAGAAGATCTTCGCGCACTCCTTCGCCGTGATGGTGGGTCCGGTCCCGTTGTACTTGTACCCGGCGTACCCAGGTCCCGGGTACATCGCCTGGATCGCGCCGTTGGCCGGATTCTCAAGGACGGCCCCGGCGCGCATGTAGCTCTTGAACGAGTAAACCGAGCTGTCTTCGTCGATCGTCGCCTCGTTCTGGCTGACCGCCCGGTAGAGCTCGGCCATCTTGGCGTCGTCGAGGCTGGTGCGGATGACGTAGCCGCCGTCGTCAATCTGCTGCTGGCTGAAGTCGTACACCTGCACAAGCTCGTTCTTGACCATGGCCAGGACGTACGGATCCCAGACGTCGGAACCGAAGATCTGCGGCACGTTGTCACCCGGCGCGGGGAACTTCATCGCTGCGGCCTGCTGCTGAGTCAGGTCGCCCAGCTGCACCATGCCCTGGAGCACATACTGCCAGCGGACTTCGAGCTCGGGCCGGAACTGCGCCAGCGGGTACGAGCTCGGCTGCTGAATCATGGCGGCGATAACGGCGGCCTGCGCCACGTCGAGCTGTGACGCGTGCTTGCCGTAGTACGTCTCAGCCGCGGCCTCCACCCCGTAGGCGCCGTCCCCCAGGTAGATCGTGTTGAGGTAGTTAGTGAGAATCCATTGCTTGGACTTCTCCTTGCCGACCTTCAGCGAAACGAAGATCTCCTTGATCTTGCGGCTGAACGTCTGCTGGGTGCCGATGCCCGAGTAGTAGTTCCGGACGAATTGCTGGGTGATGGTCGAGCCGCCCTGCAGCGAGCCGTCATTGCCCCTGGCGTCCTCGTAGGCGGCCCGCACGATGCCCGTGGGTGAGATGCCGCCTTCGTTGAAGAAATTCCGGTCCTCGGCCGCGAGCACCGCGTCGCGGACGCTCTTCGGGATCTGGTTATAGGTCAGCAGCTGCCGGTTGGTGGTGCCGAACCGGCCGATCAGGGTGCCGTTGCTCGATTCGACCACGGACTGGGTGAAGCTGGTCGCGGCCATCGCGTCGGTGGGGACGGGGGTTTCCTCGTACGCCACCGCCACCGCGATGGCGCCGAGCACGACGATGGCGCCGACGCCCGCGAGCAGCACGCCCAGGGCCTTGCGCAGCGTCCAGTGCCGCCACCAGCTGCCCTTGACCTTGGTCTGGGGCAGGCTCCGGTGGCCCGACCTTCGCAGCCCGCCCGGCCCGCCCGGCCCGGCTGGCCGCCGCGGCCCGCCTGGTCCGCCGGGGCCTCGGGGGCCGCCGGGTCCCCCGGGCCCGATAGGCGGGACGCCGCGGTGTCCTGGTCCGGGTGCCTCGGGAGACCAGAGATCATCTTGGCCGGGTGATTCCGGCTCCCAGCTCTGCGTGGTCTCCTGGGCGCTGGCCGGATGCATTCCGGCCGTGTGAGTTCCGGCCGCGTGAGTCCCCGCCGCATGAGTCCCCGCCGCGTGCGCGCCGGCCGTCCTGGGGCCGGTAGCGGCGGTGGTCCTGGCCTCGTGCGTGACGGCTACGGACTCGTGGCTGTCCAGGTAGTCGGCGTCCGGGCTGCGAAAGCCATTCGTGTCCCAGCCGTTGGCGTCATAACCGAGGTCGTAATCGATATTCCCGCCGTAGCCAGTTACGCCATAGCCGTGGCCGGCCGCCGGGCGGCCGTCCTCGATTGCGCCCGTTGCCCCCGCATCGCGATACCGAACGTCAAAGTCATCAGCTTTGCTGCTCACGCGTCCTCGCTGGTGGCTCGGAGGTCGCGGCTGACGGGAATGCGACCTCTACCCGAAAAGCGGGCCCGGCCATCCCTGGAGCCCGCTGAAAACAAACGCTACCTCCTGGACCTCGTGTTTACTGGCTGGTCCGCGCACGCCGTCTCCGGCGTACGGCAGGCTCACCAGTGCCGAGAACGTAAGAGAAAGCGAGGTGGTTCCACCCGCAACTCTGACAGACCTCGACCACGTAGACCCGGAATTCGCCGTATTCGGTAGCCATCTCCGCAAGTTCGCGTGCTTGCTTTACCCGTCCCTCGTACTGGCCAAGCTCGTCGCCGTAGACATAGGTAACGTGCGTCAGGTTGGTTTTCCTGCAGATCGGGCAGCGGTCGCCGGTGGGCTCGCCGTGGAACTTGGCCGCCCGCAGCAGGTACGGGTGAGCATCGCAGACGTCGGTGACCGTGGTGCGCCCGGAGAAGACGGCCGCGAGCGTGGCCCGGCGGGCCAGCCCGTAGTCCACAACGGAACGCCTTGACGTCATATCCGCCAGCGTACGTCGGAACCGCGCCTGAGCCGAGCCCAGATTTGATCATCTTTTGCCGCCCACTGGCCCGGGAAGCCCCCGGAGCAGCAGAAAACCGGCAAGCGCTTGCGAGGAAGCGGAGCAGCACATACCATCTATATATCGGTGCGATACATCGAGGCGATCTAACGAGTAAAGGTATCGCTGCGAGGCATCGTACCGACACATCATAGGGATACATCCACCTTCGGGGGAAAGCGTGGGACGCAACCGCTCAGGCATACTCGAGCTAGCCGTGCTCGGGGAGCTGAACAGAACCCCAATGCACGGCTACGAACTGCGCAAACGCCTTTCAGCCGTGCTTGGCGCGTTCCGCGCGCTTTCGTACGGCTCGCTGTATCCGTGCCTGCACGAGCTTCTCGCCGCCGGGCTGATCGCGGAGGAGCATGACGAGAATGAGCCGCGCACCCTGGCCGCCGCGACCGGGACCGGGCGATCAAGATCTGGCCGCCGGTCGCTGAAAGCGTACCGGCTGACCGCGGAAGGCAAGGAACGGCTGGCCGAACTGCTCGGCGAGGGCGGTCCCGCAGCCTGGGAAGACGACGGGTTCGGCGTCCATTTCGCGTTTTTCGGGCAAACCAGGGCCGACGTCAGGCTCCGGATCCTCGAGGGCCGCCGCAGCCGGCTCGAGGAGCGCATGGAAGCTATCCGCGCGGCCTTTACCCGCACCAGGGAGCGGGTCGACAGCTACACCCTGGAACTTCACCGGCACGGCCTGGAATCGGTGGAACGAGAAGTCCGATGGCTGAACGAGCTGATCGCATCAGAGCGGCAAGCCGGAGGACCAGACAACATTTCCGATAAGGAGTCATCCTGATGGGTAAGGTGCGCATCGCCATCGTGGGGGTGGGTAACTGCGCTAGCTCCCTGGTGCAGGGACTGGAGTACTACAAAGACGCCGACGACGGCGCCCGGGTGCCCGGCCTCATGCATGTCCGGTTCGGCCCGTACCACGTCAGTGATGTGGAGGTCGTAGCCGCGTTCGACGTGGACGCGAAGAAGGTCGGATGTGATCTCTCCGACGCCATCAGCGCGAGCGAGAACAACACCATTAAGTTCGCCGAGGTCCCCCCGACCGGGGTGATCGTCCAGCGCGGCCCGACCTATGACGGCCTGGGCGAGTACTACCGGGAGATCATCACCGAATCAGACGACCGGGCCGTGGACGTGGCGCAGGCGCTGCGCGAGTCCGGCGCCGACGTTCTCGTCTCCTACCTGCCCGTTGGTTCCGAGCAGGCGGACCGCTACTACGCCCAGTGCGCGATCGACGCGCACGTCGCGTTCGTCAACGCGCTGCCGGTGTTCATCGCCTCCGACCCTGCCTGGGCTGCGAAGTTTACCGAGGCCGGCGTGCCGATCATCGGCGACGACATCAAGTCCCAGGTCGGCGCCACCATCACGCACCGCGTGCTGGCCAAGCTGTTCGAGGACCGCGGGGTCGAGCTGCTCCGCACCTACCAGCTGAATTTCGGCGGCAACATGGACTTCATGAACATGCTGGAGCGCAAGCGGCTCCAGTCGAAGAAGATCTCCAAGACCCAGGCCGTGACCTCTCAGATCCCGCACGAGATGGAGCGCGCCGCCGTGCACATCGGTCCGTCGGACCACGTGCCGTGGCTGGACGACCGCAAGATGGCCTACGTCCGGCTCGAGGGCCGCGCGTTCGGCGACGTGCCGCTGAGCCTGGAGTACAAGCTCGAGGTCTGGGACTCGCCCAACTCGGCCGGGGTGATCATCGACGCGGTCCGCGCCGCGAAGATCGCACTTGACCGGGGCATCGCCGGGCCCGTGACCTCCGCCAGCTCCTACTTCATGAAGTCACCGCCCGAGCAGTTCGGCGACGACGTCTGCCGCGACCTGGTGGAGAAGTTCATCCTCGGGGAGGTTGCCCGCTGACGGGCGAACCCTAAGCTGGACGGGTGGGCCGTCGCCGCGTTGACACAGGCGTCGTAGCTGGCCGTCCGCAAGTCCCCCAGTCCACCACGGCAAACGGTTCCACATCGTCATTTCTCGGCGATCTGCGTACGGTGCTCGCCGAGCGAGATTTCCGCCGTCTCTTTGCCACCAGGCTGGTCTCGCAGACCGGCGACGGCATCGTCACCGCCGGGGTCGGGACGTACGTGTTCTTCAACGCGACCTCGTTCCCGAGCCCGGCGGCAGGCGCAGCGGCCTTTACGGTCCTCTACCTGCCGTACTCGCTGGTGGGCCCGTTCGCCGGGGTACTCATTGACCGCTGGTCGCGGCGCCAGATCCTGGTCTGGTCGGCCCTGCTCCGGTCCTCGTTTGTGGTACTGGCCGCGGCGGGAATGGCCGCGGGCAACCGCGGGGTGCCGCTCTACGTCGCGGTGCTGCTGATACTCGGCGTCAACAGGTTCTTCCTGTCCTCGCTGTCGGCGGCGTTGCCGCATGTCGTGGCCGAGGACAAGCTGGTGATGGCGAACTCGGTCTCGCCGACCTTCGGCGGCATCATGGCGACCATAGGCGGCAGCGTCGCCCTGGGGCTCAATGTGGCCACCGGCAACACCGAGCGCGGCGCCGCGATCACCTTGCT
>PMST01000672.1 GCA_003168295.1 Actinomycetota bacterium | reverse complement strand
CCCACGCCCACGCCCACGCCGACACCCACCGGGACCACGCCCACGCCCACCGAGACCCCGCCAAATCCGTTTTAACGATCGCCGTCGGGTCGGAGGGGTGCCCGTGATGACCTTGTTGCCCTTTTTCCGCTGTCTGGTTATTCGTTCCGACTGAGCGGGATACCAGACGCCACTAGCGTTAGGCGCATGCAGGACCAAGAGGTGGTCGCGGCCATCGTCGCAGGTGACCCAGGCGGGATCGCCGAGGCGTACGACCGGTACGCCGCGCCGCTCTATGCGTACTGCACCTTGATGTTGCGCGGCCCTGACGACGCCGCCGCCGTCGTGCGGGATACCTTCCTCATCGCCACCTCCAGGCTCGAAGGGCTGCGCGACCCCGGCAAGCTTCGCTCCTGGCTGCTCGCGGTGGCGCGGAGCGAATGCCTGCGCCGGCGCAGCGCGGCGGGCGTTACGTCACCGCTGCCGAAGATGCCCCGGTCGGCGAGCGGCGATGACGCCCTGCCAGCCGTCGAGCTTCCGGCCGGGCTGCGCGGGCAGGTACTGACGGCCTGCACCGACAGTACGCCGGCCGGGCGCGCGGAGCGTGCGAGCACGGCGCACCGCGCGGGGGCGTTCGGCCCGACGGGATTCCCGAAGGCAGGCGACTCACCGGGACCGCCGTGGCGGCGGCAACTGCGGCGGCACCCCCGCGCGGCGGCGGCCGTGGCGGCGCTGGTAGCGGTAGGCGTGACGGCCGGGATCATCGTGATGCTGCCGGTCGGCGATTCACACCGCGCCCAGGCCTCCACCCTCAAGAACGGCGGCGGGGCCTCCGCGAGCTCGCCCGGCGCCGCGAGCGCGTCACCATCGCCGGGACATCAGGTCTCGTCCCCGAAGGGCCAGCCGACGCCTTCGGCAACCACACCGCAGGGCACGGTCAGCCCAGGTTTCTCCACCGGCCCCGGAACGCCGCAGGCCTCGGTGCCTGCGTCCGGGACATCCTCACCCTCGGCGTCCGCGTCGCCGACCGCGTCATCGTCCCCGTCCGCGTCGCCGACACCCACGCCCACGCCCACCCTCACGCAGGGCGTCCTCGAGGCGGTGCCGGACGAACTGGTGCTCACCTCAACCGGCGGCAAGGCGGCGAGCGGGACTTTTCTCCTCTCCGCCGTGGGCGGCCCGGTCGATCACTACGCGATCAAGGTCCCGGCCGCCGTGAGCAGCAAGATGACGGTGTCGCCAGCCACGGGCTCCCTGGGGGAAGGCGGATGGGTGACGGTGACCGTCACCGTGACCAGCAAGGTCGCGCTTAAGACCGCTGTCACCGTAACCCCTGGTAACCTCACGGTCACGGTCGTGCTCGACGTCAAGGCCTGACCGCCGGTCAGCACGCGAGGCCGGAGGCGGCGAGGAACTGGTCTAGTTCGGCGCGGGACGGGGACACGGCCGCTCCGGAGCGGGTGACGGCCAGGGCGGCGGCGGCATTGGCCCGGCGGACGGCGTCCCTCGCGGTCAAGCCGGCGGCCAGGGCGGCCAGGAAGACCCCGGAATGGGCGTCTCCCGCGCCCGTGGTGTCGACCGCCGTGACCGCGGGAGCCGGGATGTGGCTGAGCGGGTCGGATCCGCCGCCCGCACGCAGCACCAGGACCGCGCCGTCCGGGCCAGCCCGGACGATGACGTCGGCGCGGCCGGTTCGGCTGATCAGGCGGCGGGCCGCTTCGGCCGGGTCGGCGGTCCCGGTGAGCAGGCCGGCTTCGCGCTGGTTGCAGCTCCACCAGTCGCAGCGGGCCAGCACCGGGTCCAGGACCGCCGCGGGGATGTCCGCGACCAGCGGACCGGGATCGACGAACAGCAGGATGCCGGGCGGCAGGGCGGCGGCCCAGGTGCCGAGGATCGCACCCGAGGCGGACGGAACCAGGCCGTAGCCGGACACGTAGACCGCGTCGCCGGGCCTGGCCCGGACCAGGTTCCAGGCGTCTGGTTCGCGCAGCGACTCGGCCCCCAGATGAGTGATGAACGTCCGCTCCCCGTCCGCCTCGACCAGGGCCACGTCGAAACCCGTATCTAGGTCCGGGTCCGGCGCGCGAAGCAACCCGATGTCCTCGGCGGCCAGGGCCGCACGGACCTTGCCGCCCCACGGGCCGGTGCCGTGACCGCCGCAGTACAGGACGGGCAGGCCCTGCCGGACGGCGGCGGCCATGATGTTGAACCCGCCGCCGACTTCGATGGCGGCGGACTCCGCGAGCATGTCTCCGCCGCGCTCGGGCAGCGCGGGAACCCGCATCAGCAGGTCGACAATCGCCTCCCCGGCGAACAGCAGGCGCTGCAGCGGCGGCCGGTTCAGGGGCCGGCTCACCGGGACGGCCGTGAGCGCAATGCGTACAGGGCATCGGCTAGCGGGGCGAGGTCGAGACCCTGGGCGTCGATGACGGCGATCGCCTCGGGCGGGAAGGCGGTGACGCCGTGGCAGGCCCCGGCGATCGCGCCGGCCATCGCCGCGATCGTGTCGCAGTCGCCGCCGAGCGACGCCGCCAGCAGGCAGGCGTGCCACGGATCGTCCGGCACCGCGGCCAGCACGGCGAAGGCGGCCGGCACGGATTCCTGGGTGGCCAGGCTGGTGCCGACCAGGGTGTAGATGAGCTCGGCGGCCTGCGCCTGGTTCCGGCCCGCGACCAGGCCCGTCGCCCATTCGATCCGGGCCGCGACGTCCGCGCCCGCCACCCAGCGGCCGCGATCGGCCGCGATCCGCGCCGCGTCGATCGCCAGCGCCGTCGCTCCGGTTATCCCGGCGCCGGAGACGCCCGCGCTCACCGCGGCGGCCACGGCGGCGGCGCCGGCCAGCGCGAGGCCGGTGTTGTGCGTGACCCCGCTGGCCGCGACCACGCGGTCGACCAGCGTCGACAGGTCGTCGCGGGGCCTCGGGTCCGGGGAGGGCCTCGAGTCCGGGGAGGGCGGCAGGTTGAGGGCGACGGCGATGCCCACTGGGGCGATGCGCATCGCTGCGCCGTTGGTGTCGCCGGAGGCGCCCGCCTCTTCCGGGGGCGTGCCCGCCATGACGGCGGCGACCGCCCGCTTGGTGGAGGGGCCGAGGAGGTCGAGCGAGCCTCGTTCGGCCATGTCGTGCTCCCAGCTGACCAGGGCGGTCGCCAGCTCGCGGGGGTCTACCGCGCCGCCGCCCCGCACCAGCAAGCGGCCGAGCAGGACGGCTTGCTCGGTGTCGTCGGTGACCGAGCCTGCGGGCATGCCGGCGGCGATCGGGTGCCCGGGCGGAGCGGGCTCGAAGCCGTGCAGCAACCCGCCCCAGCGGTCGGCGATCTCGCGGCGGGACAGCAGCTGCGTCGGCATCCCGAGCGCGTCCCCCACCGCCAGCCCGTACAACGCGCCGCGGGCGTGCGTTTTCATGATCCCGAAGAGTTCCCAGTCTGCGCAGACTGTGAGGTATTCGTGATCACGGGGGCGCTAGAGGACGTGGCTGCCATACATCTCGCCTAGCGGGTCGGCGAGGAGCTCGAGGCGGGCGCCGTCGGGGTCGCGGAAATACAGGGAGGCGCCGCTCTCTTCTAGGTACTCGACGCCGGCCGCGTCCAGGTTGGCGCGCAGCGCGGCCCACTTCTCCGGCGTCACCGAGATCGCCAGGTGGTGCAGGCCGCCGAGGACTTCGGCGTAGGGGCCGAGATCCAGGCCGGGGAAGTCGAAGAAGGCCAGCAGGTTGCCGTGGCCGACGTCGAAGAAGAAGTGATTGGACCCGGCGTAGTCACGGTTCTCGATGATCTCGGTCAGCGGGAACTCGAGTATCCCGGCGTAGAAGCGGATCGTCCGCTCCACGTCGGAGCTGAGCAGCGCGGTGTGATGGATCCCGCGCGCGCTGCTTTCCGGCCGGTCGGCCTGGACGTATTCGGCGTGCAGACGCGCACGCTCCGCCTCGATAGCGGTGAGATCAATAGACATGGCGCCCCTTCAGATCCGGAAGAACGAGTTGAGGAACGGGTCAGGGCACGCGCAGTTCGACGCTGATGTTGCCGCGGGTGGCCCGGGAGTACGGGCACACCTGGTGCGCCGCCTCCGCGATTTCCCTGGTCCGCTCCCGGTCCAGGCTGGGAATGTGGATCACCAGCGTGGCGACCAGCCCGTAGGCTTCGCCTTCGGGCCCGATACCTATCTCGGCGGTCACGGTCGACTGGCCGGGATCGACGCCGGCCCGGCGGGCCACGACCCGCAGCGCGCTGTGAAAACAGGCCGCGTACCCGGCCGCGAACAGCTGCTCGGGGTTGGTGCCTTCGCCGCTGCCGCCCATCTCCACGGGCGGCGCGAGGTCGAGGTCGAGGCGATGGTCCGACGAAACGACGTGGCCGTTGCGGCCGTCCCCCGTCGACGTCGCCACCGCGGTGTACAGGACCGTATCGGGCATGGGGAAACCTTATCGATCGCGGGATAGGGATGCGACCCGATGGCATCCCGGGGGCGGGAACCCTCGGTAAGCAGCCGGCTCAGCGGGGCTGCTCCCCGGTCCGGGTCTTAGTCGCGGGTCACCTGGTAGATGCCGTAGATCACGCCGGGAATGTGCCCGACCAGCTGAAGCAGGAAGGCCCACAGCACCTTGATGCTCAGCCCGTCATGGATCAGCACGGCGATGAAAGGAAAAAAGAAGCACAGAATGATCAGCAGCAGCCTGCTCATGGTTCCTCCTCGGACTAGGCCCCCCTGGTCAATTAGATACCTCAGCAGCACCGGACTATCCCTCAGCGAGCGCGGAGGAAACCCGCATGTTTGGACCAGTCCAGGGGGGTACCCCTATAGCCGTTCAGGCTTAAGAAGGAGGCCCGACATGATATTGCTGCTGGCACTGCTGATCATCCTGATCATCGCCGGCGCGGGATTCGCTCTGCACCTGCTGTGGTGGGTCGCTATCGCGGCGCTGATCGTATGGGCGCTGAGCTTCCTGCTCCGCCGGTAACGAGCGCCCGCCACGGGCGTAGCGCGATGAGCACGGCCAGGGCGGTCGCCGACACGGTGACCGCCCTGGAGAGAACGATGGACCGACGGATATCGCCGGGTTCCGGGTTACGGCCCTCCCCCAGTTCCGGGCGCTTCTCGGCGACGCCGTCGTAGACGTTCGTTCCGCCTAGACGGATCCTGAGGGCACCCGCGAAGGCGGCCTCGCACCGGCCTGCGTTCGGGCTGGGGTGGCGGCCGCCGTCACGCCACACCACCCGCAGTACCGCGGCGGGCGTGGTTCCGGGCAGCAGCGGGACGCAAGCTGCCGTCAGCGCGGCGGTGACCCGGGCCGGAACCCAGTTGGCCACGTCGTCTAGGCGGGCCGAGGCCCAGCCGAACCGCAGGTACCTGGCCGAACGATGACCGACCATCGCGTCGAGAGTATTCACCGCGCGGTAGGCCACCAGGCCGGGTATCCCGCCCACCGCACCCCAAAGCAGCGGCGCCACCACCGCGTCCGAGGTGTTCTCGGCGACCGATTCCACCACCGCCCTGGTGATCTCCATGGTGTCCAGGGTGGATGGGTCACGGCCGCACAAACTGGGCAGGATCTCGCGGGCCGAGCGAAGATCGTGGCCGGACAGTGCGACCAGTGCCCGTTCCGCTTCATGGTGAAGGGAACGGGCACCGGTGACCGCCCACACCGTGGCCGCGACCGCGGCGGTCTCGGCCGGCGGCCAGGTCCGCGTGCGGCGGTGCAGGAGCGCGGCGGGCGCGGTGACGGCCAGGACGCAGGTGGCCGCGTGCGCGGTGCCGCGGCGGCGGCTGTCGGCGTAGTCGCGGGCCTCGAGGGCGGTGGCGGCGCGGCCGAAGGCGGCCACCGGATGACCGCGGCGCGGGTCGCCGAGCAGCGCGTCCATGATCACGCCGGCCGCCAGCCCAGCCGCGAGCGGCCAGCGTGACCGGCCCGGGCGGGGGCAACGAGGCATCTGGCCATTGTGCCTTGCGGCGGACGGCCCGGCACGGGCGGTTTGACTTAGAGCGCGCTTCATGGCCGAGACTCGGTGCTGAGCTCTCGGCGAGGAACTGGTGGCGCTGGAGGGGCTGGGAGCCAAGGTGATCCGGGAGTCCGCGGAGCGGAGCATGTCGCGGCTGGGAGTTTCCCGGCTGGAGGTGATGTACGCGCACATCGGAGATCCTGCTGTTGCTCTGGCCGAGACCGTGGAGGGGTTCGCGGAGCTGGTGGCTTTGGGCCTGGTGGGGCTGCTCGGGGTGAGCAACCACTGGGCGTGGCAGGTGGAACGGGCCCGGGCGCTGGCTGCTGCGGCCGGGCTGCCGGGGTATGAGGTGCTGCAGTACCAGCACTCCTACCTGCGGCGCGGCTGGCCGTGCTGCGGTCCGTCGCCGCTGAGACCGGGGCGACGCCTAACCAGGTGGTGCTGGCCTGGCTGATGGGAGGGGAAGTACCGGTAGTTCCGCTGGTGGGGGCGTCGTCGGTGGCTCAGCTGGACGAGAGCCTGGCGGCGGTGGACCTGGAGCTGAGCGCGGAGCAGCGGACCCGGCTGGATGCGGCGCAGTGACCGTGCTTGTTTAGCTCTGGCTTTAGCTCTGGCTTCAGCTCTGGCGCCCGGCTTTTGTGCCCGGGGTTTGTGCCCGACGATCCGAGGCGGCCCGTGTACCGCCTGCACCACAAATGCGTTTCGATCTCGTGCGTATCAGGCCGGTTTGCATGGTTGTCACAACGCGCACACACATTCCTTTGTGCAGGCTGT
>PMST01000379.1 GCA_003168295.1 Actinomycetota bacterium | reverse complement strand
GCCCAGGCGCTGTGGCGCCTCGCGGTCGCGCTGTACCGCCAGGGCCGGTTCGCTGACGCGGGCGAACGCCTCGATGACCTGCTGGAAGTGGCCAGCCGGTTCGCTCCCGGGTGGGCGCTACGCGGCCAGGTCAAGGTCTGGCTCGACGCGGGCAACCCTGAGGCGGGGCGGGCCGACTTCGCCGCCGCGGCGGCGCTGACCTCCGGTTCGGGCACCTGGGTGGTGCCGTACCGGATGGCGGGTGCTGACTTCCAGGCGACGGCTGATGCAGAGATCAGGGTTCATGACTCCGAGACGGGCGGCTCAGCCGGCGGCCTTGCGGACGTGGTGCTGCTGCCGGACAAGTCGCGGGTCGAGCGNNCAGCGGAACATCGAGAACCTCTGCCAGGACAGGGCGGCTGTCCGCGAGGAGATCCGCAAGTCGGTGGCCGAGCTTTTCGACGCGGCTCTGGAGTCCCGCGCGGCGATCGCGATCACGGGTGCGCCCGAGCAGCACGCCGAGACGGCCAACATCCCAGGGGATGAGGTCGGCTAGCGCTATTTGCACAGGAATCACTCCTCCTTCACCTGCCGTGCTCTACCGGGACGGCCACCGGGCCCCGTGCGGTGAAATGATGGAACGGACCGAGGAGACCCTCATGGACAGCAGGCAGCGCGGCGTCCGGACCGCAGTGACCAACGTCCGCGTGTTCGATGGCCGGCAGCTGCAGTCGCTGGGCACGGTGGTGATCGAGGGCAGTCGCATCATCTCCAGCGGCGTCGCGGACGAAGTCGTCGACGGGGGCGGCGGTGTGCTGATGCCCGGGCTGATCGACGCGCACGTGCACCTGCACGACCGGCACACGCTCGAGCTGCTCAGCGGGTTCGGCGTGACCACCGCCTTTGACATGGCGTGCGCGCCGCCCGAGCTGGTCGACTCGCTGCGCAGCGTGCCGGGGCTGACCGACATCCGCAGCGCCGGCACGCCCGCCGTCGCCCCGGGCAGCCTGCACTCGCGCATCCCCGTCACCGGCCAGCGGGGACTGATCGCCGGCTCGGATCAGGCGGCGCGGTTCGTGGCCGACCGGATCGGCGAGGGCTCGGACTACATCAAGATCATCGTCGGGAACCCCGGGCCCAGCCACGACCAGGCCACCCTCGACGCGCTGACCGCCGCGGCCCGCGAGCACAGCAAGCTCACCGTGGCGCACGCCGCCTCTTATGAGGCGGTGGAGATGGCGCAGCGGGCCCGGGTCAACGTCCTCACCCATGTGCCGCTGGACAAGGCGCTGGACGAGACCGCCGCGGCCGCCGCGATCGCCGACGGCCGCATCCTCATCCCCACCCTGGCCATGATGGAGGGCGTCGTGGCGCAGTCCGCCCCGCCGGGCGCCGACTACGCCGCGGCCCGCCAGAGCGTGACGGTCATGTACCGGGCCGGGGTGCCGATCCTGGCCGGAACGGACGCCAACGCCGCCGTCGGGGTGCCCGCGGCGATCGGCCACGGCATCAGCCTGCATCACGAGCTTGAACTGCTCGTCGACGCCGGGCTGTCCACCCTGGACGCGCTGCGCGCCGCCACCTCGCGCCCCGCGCACTACTTCGGACTGGCCGACCGCGGCCTGATCGAACCGGGCCGCCGGGCCGACCTGGTGCTCATCGAAGGCAACCCGCTGCAGGACATCACCGCGACCCAGTCCATCCGCCGCATCTGGTGCGGCGGCGTCGAGGTCGCCCCGGCCCTGACCGCCCGACCCTGACCGCCCGCTACGAAGGAGCATCATGCGCATCGCCGTCATCAACCAGCGCCTTAGCCTGATCCAGGGCACGGGCGCCGTCGACGTCCACGCGGCCAGCGGCGGCCGGTTCGGGCCGGGCGCCGTCACGGCCTACGAGCGCTGGGCCGAATTCACCGACTGGGCCGCCTCGGCGGACCTGCCCGACCCGGAGCCGTTCACGCCCGCCCAGCTCGGCTCGCCGTCCCCGGCGCCGCGTCAGGTGTTCGGCATCGGGCTGAACTACAGCGAGCACGCCGCCGAGTCCGGGTTCGCCAAGCCCGACACGGCCCCGCCGGTGTTCACCAAGTTCCCCTCGTGCATCACNNGGCCTGGGACCACGTGGCGGGCCTGTCCATCGGCCAGGACGTCTCCGAGCGGATCCTGCAGATGGCCTCGACGCCGCCGCAGTTCAGCCTGGGCAAGTCCTACCCGGGTTTCGGGCCCGTCGGCCCGTACCTGGTCACCGCGGACGAGTTCGACAACCCCGGGGACCTGGAGCTGTCCTGCTCGATCAACGGCGAGCAGATGCAGAAGAGCCGCACCAGGGAACTGATCTTCGGCGTGCCCGAGCTGATCGAGCAGCTGTCCCGGGTCACCCCGCTGCTGCCCGGCGACATCATCTTCACCGGCACGCCGTCGGGCGTNNTGCGATGAGCCTGCACGGGCTGCTCTCGGTCACGATCGGCGTGCCGAACGTCGACCAGACCGCCGCGTACTACGCCGACTTCGGTCTCACCCCCGAGGCCGGCGGCTGGTTCAGCACCCGCGACGCCGGCCGCCAGCTGCAGATCCTGCCCGCGCCCACCCGCCGGCTGCTGAGCCTGCGGGTCGGCGTCGACGACGCCGACGACCTGGCCCGGGCCGGGGCCAGCCTGGGCCGCCTCGGCGTGCCCGCCGAGCTCCGGGGGACTCAGCTGGAGGCGACCGAGCCGGTCACCGGGGTTCGGGTCGGCCTGGAGGTCGCCCCGCGGCTCCGGCAGCAGCCGGTTCCGGCCACCGCCTACAACGGGCCGGGCCGGCTCGAACGCCCTGACGGCCGCGCGCCGGGGA
>PMST01000424.1 GCA_003168295.1 Actinomycetota bacterium | reverse complement strand
CGGCGGACGAACTCGCTCCAGGTGAAGTCGGTGTCCTGGTTCTCCGGCCCGGCGATGGCCACGTAGTACCGCAGCGCGTCGACGTCGTAGCGGGCCAGGAAATCGCGGACGTAGATCACCACCGAACGGGACGAGGAGAACTTGCGGCCCTCCATCGTCAGGTACTCACTCGAGACCACCTCGGACGGCAGGTNNTGAAGTAGTACGACTCGGCGTCGTCGGCGTTCCACCAGGCCCGCCAGGCGTCCGGGTCACCGCTGCGCCTGGCCCACTCGATCGACGCGGACAGGTACCCGATCACCGCGTCGAACCAGACGTAGATCCGCTTGTCCGGCCGGTCCCGCCAGTCTGGCAGCGGGACGGGCACGCCCCAGTCCAGGTCCCTGGTGATCGCCCGGGGCTGCAGGTCGTCCAGGAGGTTGAGGGAGAACTTGAGCACGTTCGGGCGCCACTGCCCCGCCTTGGCCTGCAGCCAGCCGCCGAGCACCTCGGCGAACGCGGGCAGGTCGAGGAAGTACTGCTCGCTCTCGGTGAACAACGGCGTCTCGCCGTTGATCTTGGACCGGGGGTTGATGAGATCGGCCGGATCGAGCTGGTTCCCGCAGTTGTCACACTGGTCGCCCCGGGCGTTGGGGTAACCGCAGATGGGGCAGGTGCCCTCGATGTAACGGTCGGGCAGGGTGCGGCCGGTGGACGGCGAGATCGCGCCCAGCGTGGTCTTGGGGAAGATGTAGCCGTTCTCCAGCAGCCGGACGAAGATCTCCTGGGTCACCGCGCGGTGGTTCAGCGTGGTCGTCCGGGTGAACAGGTCGTAGGTCATNNTCCGCGTCGGCCTGCACCTGGATCGGCGTGCCGTGCTCGTCGGTGCCGCTGACCATCAGCACCCGGTTCCCCGCCATCCGCTGATACCGGCTGAACATGTCGCAGGGCAGCGCGAAACCCGAGACGTGACCGATATGACGAGGGCCGTTCGCGTACGGCCAGGCCGGGGCCGACAAGATATTGCGCATGGGCTAAAGCCTAGGGGCAGCCGCCTGCTGCTCACGATAATTAACATCATCGACCGGAACGGACGGTGGTGACACCATCACAGGATGGCGCGCGTGCTTGATGCCCAGAATGGACAGGAAGAACGTGCCCAGGATCACCTGGCAGCTCACGATCAGCGCGGTCACCGACGGGATCATCAGCCGGAGCGAATGCTCGTAGTTGAGCTGGTGGAACTTCTGGCCGTTCCAGTACGCCAGCGAGATGATAAGTCCCGCCAGGCCCGCGAGACCGATCAGCAACCCGAGCATCAGGCCGCGCTCCAGGCTCAGCTTCTCGAGCAGCCGCTGGACCTTCGGCTCCTCGGGCAAGAAGCCCTCCGAGCCGGCGTACACCTGGGTGAACAGCCAGAACAGCACGGCCTGGAACCCGATGACGACCATCGCCGAGGCGGCGACCAGCGTGTCGACGTCGAAGGTCACCGCGCCGACGGTGAACGGGTGCGGGATCACGATGGCGCCGATGGCCAGGCCCGCGATGAGCAGCACCAGGCCGGGCAGGAAGAACAGCCAGCGCGGGCTGAACAGCAGCAGGAACCGCAGGTGCCGCCAGCCGTCCGACCAGGTGTGCAGGTGCGGCGGCCGGCTCCGGCCGTCCTTGGCCAGCGTGGTCGGCACCTCGGTGACCCGCTGCCCGGCCAGGGCCGCCTTGACCACCATCTCGCTGGCGAACTCCATCCCGGTCGCCTGCAGGTGCAGGTCCATCACCGCGTCCCGGCTGAACCCGCGGAGCCCGCAGTGGAAGTCGCCGATCTTGCTGCGGAAGAACAGCCGGCCGACGAAGCTGAGCACCGGGTTGCCGAGGTACCTGTGCAGCGGCGGCATGGCGCCGGGGGCGATGCCGCCGGCGAAGCGGTTGCCCATCACCAGGTCCGCGCCCCCGCGCAGTTCGTTAACGAACGGCATCAAGTTGGTGAAATCATAGCTGTCGTCGGCGTCGCCCATGATGATGTACTTGCCCCGGGCCGCGACGATGCCGCCCATCAGCGCGTTGCCGTAACCCTTCTCGCTGATCGGCACGACGCGGGCGCCCGCGTCGGTCGCCAGCTGCTGGCTGCCGTCCGTGCTGCCGTTATCGGCGACAAGCACCTCACCGCTAATACCGCTCGCGGTCAGGAATCCCATAGCCTTGCGGACGCACGTCGCCACGGTCTCTGCCTCGTTGAGACAGGGCATGACCACGGTCAGCTCCACGTTTTCCTTCTCCTTCATCGTCAACAGCAATCCGCCCCCTTCGGGCCGTCCCGCCTCCCGCCTGGTATTACCGTAGGCGGGGGACGAACGCAGCGAACTGGCCGCTTGTTCATGGTCAGGGTCATCAACCCAGCACAGGAGGGTACGGCTTGAGGGTAATGCCTGCGGCCCCGTCACGTGAGCCATCGGCGCGGCGAGCCTGGTCAATCCGCAAGGTCAAGCCCAGCTGGACCGGTACCCGCTCGCTGGCCGCGCGCACGTGGTCGGGTCATCGCCTGTTCCTCATCGTGGCCATCCCCGCCGTCCTGCTCCGCGTGGACGCCGAACTCGGCTACCGGTGGCAGGCCTGGTTCAACGACTCGTTCGAATACGTGCAAAACACGGTTAAGTTCAATCTCGACCCGACTCGCGCGTCCGGATACTCCGTTTTCCTGAAAATCCTGCAGCCGTTCCATAGCTACGCTGTTGTAACGATTCTGCAACACCTGATGGGGCTGGCGGTGGCCGTCATGGTCTACGCGCTGGCCCGGCACCGCTACCGGGCCCCCGCCTGGCTGGCCACGCTGGCCACCGTGCCGGTGCTCTACGACGGGTTCGAGATCCAGCTCGAGCACCTGATCTTGTCCGACATTCCGCTGCTGTTCCTGCTGGTGCTGGCGACCACGATGCTGCTGTGGAACCCGGCGGGCCCGTCGCTGCGCACCTGCGTGCTTGTCGGCCTGCTACTTGGCCTCGCCGACTGCTTCCGGGCCGTCGGCCTGCCGCTGCTCGTGGTCTTCGCCGTCTTCATGATCATCAGGCGGGTCAGCTGGCGGAAGGTCGCGGCCACCATCGTGGTGTGCCTCATCCCCGTGGTCGGCTACGCCGGCGTGTTCGACCTGGAGCACGGCCAGCTCGCGATGAGCGACGCCACCGGCGTGTTCCTCTACTCGCGGGTGATGACGTTCGCCGAGTGCGCCAAGATGAGCGTCCCCAAGGACGAGCTGTCCCTGTGCACCACCGTGCCGCCGGACAAGCGGCCGATCGCGCAGGCCTACATCTGGACGTCGGAGAGCCCGCTGGACCGGTTCCCGCCGTCGAAGTTCTCCCCGGTGCCCAACCAGCTCGCGGAGAACTTCGCCATCCGGGCCATCGAGGCGCAGCCGCTCAGCTACGCCAAGGCGGTGCTCGACGACACCTGGCGGGTGTTCGGCTGGAAGCGGGTGATCTTCCCCAACGCCGCGACCTACGACGAGTACCTCTTCGGCTACCACTCGCTGCCCATCCCGGCCTGGGACGACGCGAATCTCGGCAAGTATCACTCCTACGCGGCCGCCTACGTCCACGGCAACCCGGCGACCAACGTCGTCGCGCCGTTCGCCAGCATCATCCGGGGCTACCAGCGGTACGTGTGGCTCCCGGGCACCGTGTACGGGCTCATCCTGCTCCTCGGCGCGGGCGGCATCCTGCTGGACTGGCGCCGGCTGGGCGGCGACGCGCTGCTGCCGTGGACGATCTCGCTCGCGCTGATCGTCATCCCGGCGGCCACCGCCGAGTTCGACTACCGGTATGTGCTGCCCGCCGTGCCGTTCGCCTGCCTGGCGGCGGTCATGGCCTTCAGCTCAGGCACCGCGGGCGGCCGCCTGGTGCGGCGGCTAGCCGGCCGGCGGCGCGGCGGCGCCGTCGTCGTCGACACCGTGGCCGCCGTCAGCCCCGAGCCCGC
>PMST01000421.1 GCA_003168295.1 Actinomycetota bacterium | reverse complement strand
ATCAGCGACTCAGGACACTAGAAGTACTTTCAGAGAAGCTAAGTAGCATACCGCCGCCGGCTATGCCAGATTGCCTTCGGGTCTTGTTCCTCCGGGCTCCCGGCTCACGCAGCATCGTAGATGTCCTTTACGCAGAGCAGGAGAAAGATGCCTTTTTCGCCCCGGATAACTGGGGTGGCGGTCACTTGCTCCTGGGGGGCGAGAATACCTTTACGCTTTCTCCGGGAATCGAATACCGTGCCGATATGGGATACTGCTACAACATTCAGTACCGGATCGAAGCGATGGAAATATCTCAAGTGGCGGACCTGAGGTATCCCGATACCCAGGAGGCGTTTGTCCGCGTATTCTGTCCCGGACTAGATCCCCAGGATCCCACCAGCTTCCTGGCGATACTGCCCACACTAGTCGCCCCCAGCCTGGGCGGACCGGAGGCGACCAGCCTCATCGGCTCCTACCTCCGCACTCACGGAGCGCAGGCTGCCCGCTTTCGATGCGGGGCTGTTCCGCCCGGAGCCGGGTAGCACGCTGATAGAAGTGCCCCCAGGTAATCTCGGTTACGGGCATGGATCATGGAAGCTCCGCCGGGTGATGGAAAAGGCCGAACTACGACACATAGCCCAGCTGAAGCGCTACGTCGAGGCCGGGTTACCGCGCGTCCGGCCACAGCCGCGCGCTGGCCAGCCGCGCNNAGGCCGGCGTAACGGCTGATGCGCTGCGCGACCAGCTCGGGATGCTCGATGTAGTTCGTGGTCGAGTCCAGCACGCCGGGCACCAGGATCTTCCCGTCCGGCAGCTTGACCTCCTCGAAGATCTGCCATTCGTGCTCGTGCCGGGGGTTGGCGCCCTCGAACGACACCGCCATCGGCCGGGCCTGCAGCACCAGGTCGATGATGTCGGCCAGCGGGATGTCGGTGTGGTGCGGGCCCTCATAGTTCCCCCAGCACAGGTGCAGCCGCATCGCCTCGCCCGGGATGTCGCGGGTGGCGTATTCGAGCGCCTCCAGCCGCTGCGCCACCGTCCTGCGGAACTCCCCGAGCGTCCGCTGCTCGCCCCGGGCCCAGTCACACGCCAGGTCCGGGCAGTCCAGCTGCAGCACCAGGCCGGCCGCATAGATCGCGTCGTATTCGGCCTTCATCGCCTCCGCCAGCGCGAACAGGTAATCCCCGGTGCTCGGGTAGTACCGGTTCGGCATGAACATCTCGATCACGCCGGGCGAGGCCGCGGACAGGAAGAGCTCGGCGGCACCTGGCGCGCTGGCCGCCGCCGCCTGCAGGTTCGCGATGTCGGCCGCGACCAGCGAGGTGCCGGTGTAGGCGACCGGAGCGTCGCAGCTGGGATTGCCGGCGGTGACGCTGCGGACCGGGCTGGCCGCGTCGCCCCACTGCTTGCGCGCGTACTCGGGGAAGTCCTCATAACCCCACCGCCGCACGGACACGGGCTCGCCGCCGAATCCGGAAAGCCGCTCGGTCACATACGTCGAATAGCTCGCCTTGCTGGCCTCGCCGTCGTTGATGACGTCGAGGCCCGCCGCCAGCTGCCGCCCGACCGTATCCCGCACGGCCGCCTGCACCGCCTGCCGGTCATGACGGTCGGTCAGGCTCGCCGGGCGCGGCAGGCTGCCCGTGTGAGTGGTCAGGATTCGATCCGAGCTTGTTCTCATCGCTACTCCTCCGGGCTTCCGCCGCCCCCCATCGAGCGTCTATTGACCCGACCGAGTCATAGCGTAATGAGCGCGCGCTTGAACTCGGTCATGGCGCCGGCGAAAGCGCCGCAGGCCACGGGCAGCCGCTGCCGAAGCACCGGGTCGCTGAGGCCTGCGGATAGTTTGTCAGCGGCTATCGACGGGGATTCCGAGTGCTTCGGGATGCGCCCGGCGATAGTGCTCGGTCAGGACCTCGCTGAGGTTGCCCGGCCGGTACGCGACGGTGCGTTGGCAGATCTTGCAACGCGTGACCGGAAGGTGGGTAACGGTCACAGGAAAGCGGCGGGAACGTGAATTACTCATCGCCTCTATTATGCCACCCCAATCGGAGTGACTTTGCCCGGCGCGCCGGCATCGCGGGCTCCCCGTGAGCAATCGTTATTGCGGATCGTTACCTCCCCTATGAGGACAGTAACGATCCGCAACAAATTCGGAAAAGCTCGCCTGGTGCCGTTAGATGCCACCGGGGCCTGGAGAGGCGGCGCGACCGTGCATTCCGGGCGCGGCCAAGCTAAGCGGCATTGTCCTTAGCTGCACCTTCTCGTGGCTGATGCTCTTTCTATTTCAGAACGAACGGTGGTTTCACTCCCCGGCCCGCCGGACGCGCGGCCCGCGAAGCGTTTCCGCGGAGACGTCGGCGTGATGGGCGACGCTATACCGAGTCCGGCACCGGCACCGGCACCGGCTCGAGCCCGGTCGCCACGTTCACCGTCTCCCCGCCGGGCAGCGCACCCCAAAACCCTCAGCCACCTCAGCACCATCGTCATCTTGGCGCCGCACGGAGAACGTTTCTCAGTCAAGCTAAAATTCACCGCGACTGATAAAAATTAACCCGCCGTTGACATGGTTGACCGCAACCGTAGGTAGGTTGGATCCTGGCACGAATACCGCCCCGAAGACACCTTGCGAGGTGTTACTGCGTGAAAGGCGGGTGAAAAGTCATGAATAAATCGGCTGATTCCGCGTTGGCCGCGTATCCGCTGGCCCAGAGGATCCCGCGGCAGGCGGCCTACAGCGAGGACGCCTGCTCCTACGATCAGCGGACGGCCGCGTTCCAGGCCTACCGCCAGGCCATCGTCGAGGCACTCCCGGTCGACCCGGGGCAGGTGGTCCTCGACGTGGGATGCGGAACGGGCCTGTGCTGCGGCCTGCTGCTCGAGAAAGTGGGCTCGCAGGGTGCCGTCATCGGCATCGAGGCATCACCCGAGATGGCGGCGATAGCCCGCGAGCGCGTCGCGCGCGAAGGCTGGCCTAACGTCACGATCGTGCAGTCGGGGGCGCAGGACGCCCAGATCGCGGGCACCGCGGATGCCGCCCTGTTCTGCGCCGTCCACGACATCCTGCAGTCCCCGGACGCGCTGCAGAACGTCATGGATCAGCTGCGTCCGCAGGCACCGGTGGCCGCGGGCGGCGGCAAGTGGGCCGCGCCGTGGCTGGTCGGCGTGAATATGCAAGCCAGGATGCTGCATGCTCCCTTCGTGCAGAGCTTCGAGGGATTCGACCGGCCGTGGCATCATCTGGAGCCGCTGATCGAGGACGTTCAGCTGCGTGAGGTGGCGTTCGGCAGCGGGTATGTGCTGACCGGCCGGTCCCGGCAGGCCGGTCCCGTCGGGCCGGTTTAATGGCGGGTCCGTACCGCGGGCCGGCCGCATCAAGCGGGCGTGCGCAGCGTGCCGTCGCGGCCTGACTCCAGCGACCAGCACGCCTCGAGCAGGGTGCGCGCGAACGCCTCGGGCGCGTTGATGCAGGCCCCGTGTCCGGCGCGGAGCTCGTGTACCGATGCGCCAGGGACCGCCCGGGCCAGCTGAAGCTGGCGGCCCGGCGGCACGACCCGATCCCGGGAGGTGATCACCACCGCGGTGGGGACAGCGACCTGGCTGACCCAGCCGGCCGAGGTGAACTCGCAGACGGCCCGGATGGCCGAGACCGCGGTGGCCAGAGTGGTCCGGCTCAACTGGGCGCGGGCCCACCGGCCCGTGGCCGGATCGGCCACGCCGTCAAGCAGTACCGTGCCAAAAACCTCGGCGCCGACCAGATGCAGAACCGGATTCCACTGCAGGGCGGCCGCCACCGCCGGCGTGGCCAGAGCCGCCAGTTGCTCGCCCGGGGACCCGCGGACGTCGCACGCGGTTGAGCACAACACCAGTCCCGACACCAGCGCCGCATGCCGCCGGTACACCAGCTGGGCGACCATGCCGCCCATCGAATAACCCACGACGGTAAACCTGCCGATGCCGAGGACACCCGCCAGCGCGGCGACATCATCAGCGCAATCCTCGAGCCGGAACCGCGAACCGGCGCGGATCCCGTCGCCATGGCCACGCAGGTCCGCGGCGACGACACGGAAGTGACGTCCGAGCGCGGCGAAGACTCCCCGCCAGTTCAGCTCCGCGGTAAACGTCACCCCGTGGATGAGCACGAGCGTCTCGGCGCCGCGCGGGCCAGCGCACTCCCACACCCGCGTCGTGCCGCGGCCAGGCAGCTCCACTAGGCGGGTAACCGGAGTCGCACATTCGCCGGGCACCCGCTGCACGCTGTCACTCTCCCGCCACGCCCGGGCCGGGCCCAGGGCCCGGCCCCACACGGTGTTCGCCGTATACCGTCAGGATACCCACGAGGCTGACGGGCAACCGGCCCTTCGACCAACAGGACACCGTTCCGGCCGCGGACGGGACGGCGGCCTCCGGCCCGGCGAGCGCGCCGATCTGGACGTATCTGGTGTCGGCGCTGTCCTCCCGCCGCGCCGAGCTCCTCGCCCTGCTCTTGGACACCATCGCCCGGCTGCGGCCCTGATCACGTCCCGCTGACGGCCGTTCTACAGGCCGCGCTCGATGGGCACGATGCCCCGGTCGGCGGCCTTGACCAGGGCGGCGTGGTCGGCCTCGGTCTGGTCGGCGTACCGCCTGGCGAACCGGGCCAGGGCCAGGGCGAGGCGGTCGGAGGAGCCTACGTAGCCGACGATCATCGATGCCCCGCTGGTGCGGGCGTGCCCCTTGGCCAGCAGGTGCCCGACGATCGCGGCGTAGTCGGCCAGCGCCGCGGCATCGATGGAGTCCAGGGCCACGGTGCCTTTCATGTTCCTGAACTGCCGCACGTAGTACTGCTGCTCGCCGACGGTGGCCCAGCCGAGCAGCGGGTCGCTGACCGTCTGCAGCGCCTGCTGGTATTCCACCACCCGCTGGCCCTGGTGGGCGTGCCAGGCAGAATCACCGTGCACGTAGCGGGCCAGAACCGACCGGCGGGCCTGCTTGAGCTGCAAGAAGACCACGTCATCGGGGCTGCTGCCCTCGAGCAGCGCCACGTAGGCGCGCAGTCCGACACTGCCGACGCCGACCACCTTGTGCGCGATATCGACCAGCGTGTAGCCCCCGAGCGCCCGCCGCCAGTGCGGAGCCAGGGTGCGCAGGTACTCATCAAGACCTCGGGCCAGCTCGTCGGCCTCGGCGTAGCTGACCCGGGTCATCAGCGGCGGATCCTCCACGATGCGACGGCGCCCGTCGCGTTCGCCGGTGAACTTAGGCAGCGCCCGGTCGCTGGTCCTACGGCGCGCCTGGTCGGCCGCCCGCCTGATCTCGGCCCGCAGCGACTTGGCCGTCGCGCCCTGCTGCAGGCGATCCGCGTCCAGGCGCTGGTAGGACCGGGCCAGCAGCGGCATCGAGGCCAGATCGCGAACCTCGTCGCGGTATCCGGCCACGCACTGCAGCACCGCCGATTCGCACTCCTGCTCGCTGGCGCCGTTCTGCCGGCCCGCGACCCAGATGCTCGCGACCAGTCGGCGAAGGTCCCACTCCCACCCGCCCGGGTGCGCCTCGTCGAAGTCGTTCAGGTCGATGACCAGGTCTTGCTCCGGGGAGGCGTAGAAGCCGAAGTTACCCAGGTGCGCGTCACCGCAGATCACCGGCGTGATCCCGGTGCTTGGCAACCGGGCTACATCTTCCGCCATCACGATCGCGGCCCCGCGCAGGAACCCGTATGGGGTAGCGGTCATCCGCCCGACCCGCACCGGGATCAGCCAGTCAAGCCTGCCCTGATGCGACTCGATGATCAGCTGTACCGGATCGGGCCGGCTCGCCGAGGAGGACCAGTCGCCCAGCGAGCGGCGGGGCACCTGCCGCCGGAGCTCCCGGCCCATCCGATACCGGTCGGACCGCGACGTCGACCGTTGTCTTAGCGACGTGAAAGCCTCGCTGTCAGCCGAGGCCAGGACAACATGACCGTTCCTAGCGGCGTCCACATCGGTTCGCTGCACCATCGATTTCCTCAACCTTCGCACGAGGTTCGCGCTCACCTCGAACACCAGAGATCCGTACCGGACCCAAAGCCCAGAGACCCGCGCCGGACCCAAAGGCCAGAGATCTGCGCGAGACCCAAAGGCCAGTTTCCCTGCTACGGAAGGGTTAGTACAGCTCGAGGTCGCCGGTGACGGGATCGATGCGGTCGTCGTAGTCGGGGCCGATGCCCAGGCAGGTACGGGTGGGGACGCCGCCGAACTCGGTCAGGCCGCCGTCGGTGATCAGATGCACCACCAGCCCGGCGCGCAGCGCCTGCTCGTAGACCGCCATCAGCTCCGGCTCCGAGCCCACTTTGACCGTCACCTTCCGGTTGCTGCGCTCGAGCCAGGTCCGCTCGACTTCGGAAAGCTCGACCAGGCCGGTGGCCGCTGTGGGGGTCAGGCCCTGCAGGACGCGCTGGCGGAGCCAGGCCATCGACGCATGCGCGCCCTGGGCGATCTCCTTGCCGCGGCGCATCCGCAGGTCACGCCGGATGACGATGACCTGCTTGATGAATCGCTCTTCCGTTGCTTCGTCCACCTGCCGTACCGTACGGCAGGTCGGCTACCGGGAGCGGAGGAAGTCGAGCACCCGCTGGAGCAGCAGCGCGGTGGCATCCGCGTCGTAGGACGGCAGCGTGCTGTCGGCGAAGTAGTGCTGGTCGCCGGGGTAGAGGAACAGTTCCGCGTCCTTGGCCTGCTCGACAAGCTCGCGGGCAGCGTCGATGTCACCCTCGTCGACGAAGATCGGGTCGGCGTCCATCCCGTGCACCTGCACCGGCACCCCGTCGGGCCAGCCGGAGCCGAAAGCCGAGACCGGAACGCAGGAATAGAAGAGCAGCGCCCCCTGCGCGCCCGGCCGGGTTTGCGCCAGCATCTGGGCCGAGAGCACGCCAAGGGAGAAGCCGGCGTACACCAGGCCGGCAGGCAGCCCTTCGACGGCCCTGACACCGCGCCCGATCACCTCGTCGGGGAAGCCGATCTCCTGGGCATAGCGCATCCCCTCCTCGATGCTGCCGAAGGTGCGGCCCTCGAACAGGTCCGGCGTGTGCACGGTATGCCCGGCCCGGCGCAGCTCGTCGGCGAAGGCGACGACGCCGGGGGTCAGTCCCAGCGCGTGGTGGAAGAGCACAACCTCGGCCATCTCCGGACTCCTCTTTCTTCTTTCTGTGACGAGTACCCGACCCTGCCCGGGCCAGGCCGCGGCCAAACCGGAACGGCGGACCGGCCAGATCTGACTCCTTGAGGCCCCACGAGGCAGCGGTGCAGCGGTGCGCCGGCGGCGGGACGCAAGAGGGGGCCGGGGGCGGGTGGCAGTGCCGTTCGGTGGAATGATCGTGCTGTGGTGGGGGACGCGCAGTTCCATGGGGGGACCATTGACCCGACCGCGGAAGGACTCATGACCTCAGCCCGCGACCTCGCCGACCACTTCCACCGGCGCTGGCTCGAACACAACCCCTTCACCGCCACCATGTACGGCATTCCCGGGTACGACGATCTGGTCCCGGACGAGAGCGAGGAGGGCGATCAGGACTGGCGCGCCGAGGTCGAGGGGTTCCTCCTGGCGACCCGCGCGATCGACCGTGCTCAGCTCACCCCGGCAGATGCCGTCACGCTCGACTGCACGACGGAGGCGGCCACCCAGGAGCTGAACAGCATCGATATGGCGCAGGCGGAGTACATGGTCACCGCCATGCAGTACGCGGGGCCGGCCGCCTTCCTGGCGGTGGCGGCCCGGACGGTGCTGGTCGATCCGGCCGCGGCGGAGGCCTACCTGATCCGGCTGCGGCTCAGCGGCGGCTGGCTGGACCAGATCAGCGAGCGACTGCGGACCGGAGCCAGCAAGGGACGGCTCCCGGTCGCTCCGCTCGTCGAGCAGGCCATCAGCTGGGCGCAGGACGTCCTGGCCCAACCCGGCCTCGGGCCGGCCCTGGCCCCACGGCCCCCGGCGGGGTCGGAGGGGTCTGAGGGGTCTGAGGGGTGGGGCCGGGCCGCGGCGTGGGAAGACAAACGCCTGGCGCTCGCCGAGGACGTGGTGAAGCCGGCCCTGGCCAGATGGGTCGCCACCATTTCCGAGCTGCTGCCGCGGGCCCGGCCGTCCGGAGAGGCCGGGCTGATGTACCTGCCCGGCGGCGCGCACGACTACGCCCGGGCGATCCGGATCTACACGACCCTGCCGCTGCGCCCCGAAGAACTGCACCAGACCGGCCTCGATCAGATCGCCGCGCTGGAAGCCCGGGCGACCGAGCTCGGCGCCGGGCTGGGGCTGTCCGGGCTGGCCGAGGTCTTCGACGCGGTGCGGGACTCGGCCGGGAAGATCTCCCCGGCCGAAGCCATCCGCCAGGCGACGATCGCGGTGCGGCGGGCCGAGGCGCGGGCCTCGGAGGTTTTCCCGGCCCCGCTGCCGCCGCCGTGCGAGGTGACGCCCATGCCGGAGGTCGTGGCCGCCAGCGGCGCGGCCCCGCACTACACGCCGCCGCGGCTGGACGGAGGCAGGCCAGGGACGTTCTGGTTCAATACCGAACGGCCGACGGCCGGGACCGGCTGGGACATCGAGGTGGTGGCCTTCCACGAGGCGGTGCCCGGGCATCATCTGCAGCTGTCC
>PMST01000298.1:7453-7595 GCA_003168295.1 Actinomycetota bacterium | reverse complement strand
CTGCTCGGCAGCATCGCGAACTGAGGAGGCTCTGGCGTGGCTGCCATTACGCTCAGCGAGCTCACCAAGGTCTACGCGACCGGCGTGAAGGCGCTCGATTCTCTCGACCTGGAGGTCGCGGACGGCGAGTTCGTCGTGCTGG
>PMST01000298.1:0-7437 GCA_003168295.1 Actinomycetota bacterium | reverse complement strand
ACGCGCTCTACCCGCACCTGTCGGTGTACCAGAACATCGGTTTCGCGCTGGAGAACAAGAAGGTCGCCAAGGCCGAGCGGGACCGGCGCATCCGGGACGCCGCGTCGATCCTCGGCCTGACCAAACTGCTTGGCCGCGAGCCGCAGCAGTTGTCCGGCGGACAACGGCAGCGGGTGGCGATGGGCCGGGCCATCGTGCGCGAGCCCTCGGTGTTCCTGATGGACGAGCCCTTGTCCAACCTGGACGCCAAGCTCCGCGTGCAGATGCGCTCGGAGGTGCTGCGGATTCACGAGTCCGTCGGCGCGGCCACCATGTACGTCACCCACGATCAGACCGAGGCGATGACGATGGGTGACCGGGTGGCCGTGCTGCAGGGCGGGCTACTGCAGCAGTACGACACGCCGCGGTCGCTCTATGACCACCCGGCCAACGTCTTCGTGGCCACGTTCATCGGCTCCCCGGCGATGAACCTGTACGAGGCGGGCCTGGAAGCGGCTGGGACCCTGGTGCTCGGCTCACAGCGGCTTGAGCTGCCCGCGCCTGCGGCCGCCCGGGTGGCTGCCTTCCAGGGACGCAAGGTCCTCGTCGGCATCCGTCCCGAGGACCTGACGGTGTCCGCGAGCGGCTCCGCCCTCGTCGCGGACGTACGGTTCGTCGAGGTGCTCGGCAGCGAGCAGCACGTGTACTTCTCCATCGACGCGACGCCGGCTGGCGCCGCGGCCGGTGCCGTCGTGGCGGACGAATCCGCGGAGGCGGGCATCCTGCTCGGCAGCGCCCCCAACGGCGCGGCCCGGCTGGATCCTCGCGTCGCGGTCCAGCCCGGCGGACGGATCACCTTCGCCCTGGACCCGGCGCGTCTGTACTTCTTCGACCCTGACACTGGTCAGGCGATTACCGGGTAGCCCGTCTCTACTTGTTGTTCCCGCCGGGCAGAAGAGATCCTTGACGCTGAGCTCGTGGTGTTCTGGTCACAGGGTTCGTGGTGGTCCGGTCGCTGAGCTCGTGGTGTTCTGGTCGCAGGGTTCGTGGTGGTCTGGTCGCAGGATCCGAGGTGGGTCGAAAGCGAAGTTGCCGGGACGAGCCGCACCGAAATTCGGTTGCGCGGACCGGGACCACGTGGCAACCTGCTACAGGTTCGTGCCGGTATTTGCCGGCTGAGTGGAGGGAGGCGCTGCATGTCTATGCCCGTCGCGGGCGCGTTGCCGCCTGCCCTGTTCACCGCTCAGCCGAGGAGCATCACCCGTGCACGACTTTCCCTCCGCAGACTACGAAGGATCCCGCTACCGCCGCGGTAAGCAGCGTTTCGATGACGACGAGCCGACCACCGTCAAACGCGTCGGGCGGCGCCGGGCCCTGCCGTCCATCGAGAGCTTCGACGCGACCGACAGCCTGCCAGAAGGCGACCGCTGGACCACCTGGGACCAGTCGGTCCCGACCGAACGCGGCCCGAAGCCGTACCCGGAATGGCTAGTTACCGAACTGGCCGCCGTCGACACCGAGCTGGGCATCCTGAAGACGGGCAAGGAAGCCGACGTCTTCCTGCTCCGGCGGGGCGTCCCGCAGACCGACCGGTCCTGCCTGCTGGCCGCTAAGCGATACCGGTCCGCCGAGCACCGGATGTTCCATCGCGACAGCGGTTACCTCGAGGGGCGCCGGACCAGGGAGTCCAGGGTCAACCGGGCGATGGCGAGCCGGAGCACGTTCGGCCGGCAGGCCATCGCGGGCCAGTGGGCGGCCGCCGAGTTCAGCGCGCTGGCTCGGCTCTATGCGGCCAGGGTGCCCGTTCCGTACCCGGCGCAGATCCTCGACACCGAGCTCCTGCTCGAGTTCATCGGCTCGCCGGGCGGGATTGCCGCGCCGCGGCTGGCCGAGACCAGGCCCGGTACGGCCGAACTCGCCAGCTTGTGGGACCAGCTGGTGCAGGCGCTCGTCGCGCTGGCCAGAGACGGCCTGGCGCACGGCGACCTGTCGGCGTACAACCTGCTGGTCCACGAGGAGCGGCTGGTCATGATCGACCTACCGCAGGTGGTCGACGTGATCGCGAACCCACGCGGCGCCTTCTTTATCACCCGTGACGCGGAGAACATAGGTCACTGGTTCGCCGCGCACGGCCTGGCCGGCGCCCGCCCGGAGCCCGGGGATCTCGCCGCCCTGCTCCGCAGGGAGGCCATGATCGACCCCTAAAAACCACCGATCGGTTTGTGGTGGTTGTGACATCCTAAACGCTCTTGCGGCTGTTGCGGCCACGTTGCCGCGACTAGGGCAGACGATTCGCGCGGCCTGGGGCTGGATGGCGGATACGCACGCTTAGCGGGCAGCCCCGGATCTGCCCTCTTGGGTGGCATCAGGTGTCGTCGAGCAGGTTCACGTACGTGAAGCCAGGCCGCGATGCCTGCGACGTTGTCCGGTAGCAGTCATCGTGGCCCTCAGTCGTGGTGCCCCTCGCCGGTGATCCCAGTCGATGTGAGCGAGCCGCCGATGATCGGTGCTGGGTCGCCGACTCGATCTGCCGGGCGACAGGTAATGGGAATGTCGTGGTGGTGCGTTGGATGGGTGTGGGAAACCAGCAACTGGACTTCGCGGAGTTCTACCGCAGCGCCGCCGATGAGTGCCTGCGGGCGGTCCTGGTCAGCGTCGGTGACCAGGACACGGCACGAGAGCTTGTGGACGAGGCGTTCGCCCGCGCCTGGGCGTCCTGGCGCACCGTAAGCAGGCATCCCGCGCCGGAAGCCTGGGTGGTCCGCACCGCGCTGAACGCGGGTATCTCCCGGTGGCGACGCCGCCGCCGGGAAGTACCCGTACCCGACCCGGCCCGTCTGGCGAACCCGCCCGCAGTCAGCGGGGCATCCGCCCGTCTGGTCGACCCGCGAATCATGGCGGCAGTCATGCGGCTGCCCGCCCGGCAGCGGCAGGTGATCGCGNNGACCTGGACACCGCCCGCACCGCCGAAGTGCTCGGTATCGCGCCCGGAACGGTCATGGCCCACCTGGGCCGCGCGATGGCCGCGCTGCGGCACGACCTTGAGCCAGAACTACAGCAGGAGAACCGATCATGAACGACAACGAGTTGATCACCATGGTGCGCGAGTCGGTCGCCGATGTTCACACGGTCACCCCGGTCGCGCAAGTCATCAGCCGTGGCCGCGCAGTGCGGGCCCGGCGGCGGATTCCTGGCGTAGCCGGAACCCTTGCCGTGGCGGCCGGGACCGCCCTGGCCGTGACNNATCCCGCTAGCGCTCAGCTGGCCGCCTGGACGGTGGCCAGGCAGGTCAACGGCGACATTGACGTCACCATCCACCAGCTGCAAGACCCGGCGGGCCTGCAAAGGACGCTGCGCGCTGACGGGCTGCCAGTTACCGTCAGCTTCTCCGGCTCCCCGCTGAGCGCGTCCTGCCAGCCCTATGACACCGGCCGGGACATACTGAGCGCCGTCGCCCATTTCCATACGAGCGACGGCAGCGCTTACCTGGTCATCAACCCGTCGGCGCTGCCCAGCGGCACCGGCGTGTCCATCTTCGATGAGCCAGGAGCGAGAGTCCCCTTGCCAAGCCCTCACACCCCTAGGCACGGGCAAGGTTCCGGTAGTACGGCACCGGCCGGGATCACCGGCCCGCTGGCTGTCGCCCTGGTCTATGCCAGCCAGCAGTGCACCGGGTAGCTGAGCCCCCTCGGCAGCTAATCACCCGAGCACCTAGTCAGGCTAACGAGGGCCGCGCGTGCACTGCGCGGCCCTCCTCGCTCTCACTGCCCGTGGCCTAGTCCTGGGCCAATTGCTGATGGGCGCCAAACCCTGGCGGAACATCAAAGTGGGTACGTCGCTTCGATCCACAGCCGACGCGCAGGTTGCCCGCAGTGATATGGGATTTATCCAAGACAACTCTATTGTGCAAGTTGTCACATTCATGCACTTTTTAGGCGATATGGGAGAGATCTATGGGGTGGGTGGGGTAAGTGGGGCAGGGCGCGGGAACCGCAGGGCGAGACGGTCAGTGCGCGAGGTCAGTACGCGAGGTCAGGGGGCGAGGTCGGTGCGCGAGAAGGACCAGGCCGCCGCCAACCGGGACGGAGCGGTCAGCGACGGCCTAGCCGCGTGAGGCCGCCGGCTTCGGGGACCGCCGGCTTCGCGGGGGCGGGCCTGGTGCGAGTTAGTCGGCGGCGGGGACGGGGCCGGAATCGAGGTCGGAGGGATCGGACACCGGCAGTTCGGCGGTCTGGGCACGAGCAGTCTGGGAAAGGGGCGACTGGGCACGGGCCGGCTGAGAACGGGCGGACTGGGAACGAGCGGGCTGCTTGATGGTGAGGCGGCCGTTCTTCATCACGCCGATCCGCTGGGCGCGGCGGGCGACGGTGCTGTCGTGGGTGACGAACACCATGGTTAGGCCGCGCTCCCGCCACATGGTGTCGAGCAGGTCGATGATCTCGTCCCTGGTCTCCTCGTCGAGGTTTCCGGTCGGCTCGTCGGCCAGCAGGACCTTCGGCTCCTTGACCAGGGCCCGCGCGATCGCGACCCGCTGCTGCTGGCCGCCGGATAGCTCACCTGGCACGTGGCGCAGCCGGTCGGACAGGCCGACCGCCTCGAGGGCGACTGCGGCCCGCTGCCGACGGGCCGTCGCCGACACGTGCAGCGGGACCAGCGCGGCTTCCACGTTCTCTTGCGCGGACAGGGTGGGGATCAGGTTGAAGGTCTGGAACACGAAGCCCATGGACTCGGCCCGGACCTTGGTCACCTCGGCCTCGCGCAACTGGGCGAGGTCGCGCCCGTCGAAGTCGACGACACCGCTGGACGGCCGGTCCAGGCCGCCGAGGATCTGCAGCAGCGTCGACTTGCCGTGCCCGGTCGGCCCCTGGATGGAGAGCCATTCGCCGTCTTCCACCACCAGGTCGACCCCGCGCAGGGCGGCGACGGTGTCGCGGCCCTTCTGGTAATTCTTGGTCACTCCGGAGAGCTTGTACATCGGGCTTTCCTCTCGCCGAACCAGGTCGGTCAGTTAGCGTCAGGCCACCTTGGCCAGGGCGGCCGCCGGACGGAGCCGCGCGGCCCGCCAGCCGCCGAACATGCCGGCGAGGAGGCCGCCGGCCACGGCCAGCAGGACCGCGAGCAGGATGACGTTGGTGCTCACCGCGGCGGACAGGTGAACGGTCACGGTGTGGCTGGCCGGGGTCGCGGCGCGGAAACCGCCCCCACCGCCTCCGCCCCCGCCGAAGCCACCACCGGTGCCGCCGGCGCCGGTGCCGCCAGTGCCGCCGGCACCGAACTGCCTGGCTCCTCCGGGCGTGGCCGAGCCGGTCGTCTGGCCGACGACGGCGGTCAGCTTGTGCGACAGCTTGGACACCAGCTCCGCGCCGGCGAAGCCGAGCCCGATACCGACCACGCCGCCGATGATGCCCATCGCGACCGCCTCGCCCATCACCTGGCCGATGATGCGGCGGCTCTTCCAGCCGAGCGCCTTCAGCGTGCCGAACTCACGGACCCGGCGCGAGACGGCCGCCATCGTGAGCAGGATGGCCAGGCCGACCGCCGCGATCAGCACCGCGATGGCGAGCCACTTGCCGAGGTTGTTGGCCAGGCTCGAGGCGCTGGACAGCGAACCGGTGACCTCGCTGGCCAGGTCACTTGAAGTGGTCACGGTGTCCGAGGGCAGGGCCGTCTTGATCTCGGACGAGACGCTATTGATGGCCGAGGCGCTGCTGGCCGCGACGTAGACCGTGTTCACGTCGTTCTTCATGTTGGCCAGGCTCTGCGCGACGCCGATCGGGATGTAGACGTCCGAGGGGTTGTCGCCCGCGGGCTCGCTGACGATCCCGACGACCTTGAAGCTGGTCGTGGTGCCCTTGCTGTTGCCGATGGCGATGGCGGATCCGACCGACAGCTTGTTCTGGGTGGCGTAGGAGGAGTCCACGAGTGCGACGTCGGAACTGGCGTCCGCGGTCGTGAACGTGCGCCCGGAGCTGATCGTGCCCGAGCTGAGCGGGCCGAGTTCACCGGTGCCGATGTCCACGCCATCGACGCCGAAGGTGTTCGTGCTGAAGTTGGCGCGGAAGTTCCCGCCGCCTCCTGACCCGCCGCCTCCGCCGCCGAAACCGCCGGTTCCTCCGGCGCCGCCGCCGGAGGTGTTGATGGCCGGGATGGTGCCGCTGAGGGTCCGGTCGTTCAGGGTCAGGCCGCCGGCCGCCGCCGACACGTCATGCAGGTCGGCGACCGTGGTGACCGAGGAAGAGCTGATCGAGCCGAGCGCGCCGCCCGCCGCCAGGGTGCTGGTGTCGATCTTGGTGCCAGCCGCGGGCCGCTTGGTGGTCCCGGTGCGGAATCCGAAGCCGAACGAGCCCGGCGTGTCCGATCCGGCGGCCGGCGTCTTGGTCACCGTGACGTCCGTGCCCACGCCGTACAGCGCGTGCAGCACGGTGCCCTGGGCGTTCTTGACTCCGGCGGCGGCCGCCGTCACCGTGATCACCAGGCCGATCCCGAGCGCGAGGCCGAGCGCGATGAACACGGCCTGGCGCATGCGGCGGCGCAGCTCGCGCCGCAGATAGGTGAAGAACATTCCGCACTCCTCGCGGCCCCGCGCCAGGTGAGGGCTGGCGCGCGGGTTCCGAATGGGATGTTGTCTCTGCGGTATCCGGCAGGAGACAGATGGCGGCGCGGTGGCCGCCCCGGGAGCGAACGCCGCGCCGATTCAGAGCATGGCCGTGTTACCTGAACGAGCGCTGAACGTAACCTACGGAGTTTCCGCGACCTGGAAAGCGGACCACGAAGAAAATGGGGGGCCCCGGGCGGCTTTCGCCGTCCGGGGCCCCATTTGTCAGCTTTAGCCGCGGCCAGGCCGGCTAGAGCTTCGGTTAGGGCCGGCCTAGCCGCGCGCCGCCCTGATCGTCTCGCGCAGCGAGCCCATGGTGGCCAGCACGGCCGACGGCTCGTACCCGCAGTGCGCCATGCAGTTGGCGCACCTGGGGTCCTTGCCCCGCCCGTAGGAGTCCCAGTCGGTGGTCTCGATGAGCTCCTTGTAGGTCTTCACGTAGCCGTCGCTCATCAGATAGCAGGGCTTCTGCCAGCCGAGCAGCGAGTAGGAGGGGATCCCCCACGCGGTACAGCCGAAGTCCGTCTTGCCCTCGAGGAAGTCAAGGAACAGCGGCGTGTGGTTCAGCCGCCACTTCTTGCGCCGCCCGTCCGCGAACGCCTTGCGGAACAGCTCCCGCGTTTCGGTCACGCCGAGGAAATGCTCCTGGTCCGGCGCCTTCTCATAGGCGTAGGCGGGGGAAATCTGCATTTCGTCGATGCCGAGGTCATCGTTCAGGTAGGTCAGCACGTCGATGATCGTCTGCGGGGTGTCGGTGTTGAAGAACGTGGTGTTCGTGTTCACCTTGAACCCGCGCGACTTGGCCAGCTTGATCGCGGCCACCGCGTCGTCGAACACGCCTTCCTTGCAGACCGACTCGTCGT
>PMST01000459.1:3297-8406 GCA_003168295.1 Actinomycetota bacterium | reverse complement strand
GCCAGCCGCAGATCCTGTTCCGTACGTCCAACGGCGACCCGGCCGAGGACTACACCGTCTCCGACCAGGGCCTGGTGTCGGACTTCAACGCGGCCGGCCTGGTCTCCGACGCGCTGGATCTGCACTACGGCGGGGCGGGCTGCGAAGGGACCATCATTCCAGGGGACACGCCGCCGTGTGCCGACCCTTTCCCGGACCTGGAGGCGTACGAGGTCGAGTACTCGCCTTACGGTGTGGACAGCGGTCTGTGCGCCGGTGTGGCCGCCACGGCCACCGCGGGCGAGAAGGTCACGCTGCAGCCCTGCGGCGTTTCCGGCCGGACGGTCTGGATCATCGACTCCACGGACGCGGTCGACGACGACTACGCTCCGCTGATCAACGGCTCGGACAACAACTTCTCTCAGCCGTTCGTGCTGACCTACCCGACGAACGCTTACCCGACCGACATGCCGCGGCCGGCGCTGACCGTCGCCAACCTGACCGGTTTCCAGGGCGCTAACGGCCTCCCGGATCCCGGCACCATCAATGACCACCAGCTGTGGGGCCAGGACTCGGGCGTCCACACGTAGGGAGCCCTGTTCTGACAATCATTGAGTGACGAAGTAACGCCGGCCCTCGACCCGAGGGCCGGCGTTACTGCTTTCGGGCCGCTCGCTCCGAATGAATAGTTCACAAACTGTTACTAGTCAATTACTGAGCGTGTCAACCGCGCGGGTTATCGGCGCGTCCTCCTAGGTAGGTCGATAGTCGTGCGCAGGGTACGACTGCCGTTCCAAGGAGGAACTTCTATGTCCATCAAGAGCAAGGTCTTCGTCGCTGCGGCGACGCTGACCCTGGTCGGCGGCACCAGTGCCGCGGGCGTGTTCATCGCGGGGACCGCCAGCGCGGCCACGCCGGCCTGCGGAAATACCTGCGCCGACCTCTTCAGCCGCAACTTCGGCACGTACCCGGACCCGGGCTTCCTGCTGGACACGCTGAGCCGGAGCGAGAAGGTCGGCCAGCCGCTCATCCTGTTCCGCACGGCCAACAGCGACCCGGCCGAAGACTTCACCGTCGCCTTCCAGGGACTGGTGTCCGACTTCAACACGGCCGGCCTGGTCTCCAACGCGCTGGATCTGCACTACGGCGGGGCGGGCTGCGAGGACTACGACGCTACGACGGCTAAGTGCATCACGTTCTACCCCGATGACGCAGCCTTCGAGCTCGAGTACTCACCGTACGGCGTGGACAGCGGCCTGTGCATGGGCACCGCGACCACCGCGGTCAACGGCACCAAGGTTTCGCTGCAGCCGTGTGGCGTGACCGCCAAGACCACCTGGATCATCGATGTAGCGGATATCACGCCCACCCCGACCCCCATCCCGACCGACACCTCGCCCCCCGCCGTCGTGCGCCCCGCCATCGACGCCGCGCCCGCTGGCGCGGTTTACCTTCCGCTGATCAACGGCTCGGGGACCAACTTCTCCCATCCGGCCGTGCTGGCCTACCCGCAGAACTCCTACCCGACCGACATGCCGCGGGCGCAGCTCATCACCCAGACGCTGCAGATCGACTCGCACGGCGTCGTCAACGCCACCGAGCTGTGGGGCAACGACGAAGGTACCGCCCCGTAACGAACGGTTCGGCGAGGGTCTGCACCAGGCTGGGCCCTCACTTAAGGTGGCGCCGGCCCTTCTCGAAGGGCCGGCGCCATCGCCTTGTCATGGAGGACCGACAGGTACGATCACCGGCGCGGGCGGCATGTTCGGCCCGCCAACCGGGTAAGACCGCTCACACTTATCCGCGAGCGCAACTACCTTCCGTCGCAATGAGGTTCAGACATGGGCCGGGACAGTCACCGTCACCCCGCCGCGGGCTGTCCGCGCTGCGGCCGGGCTGTCCACGAGCCGACCGCGTGGTCCAGCGCCTGGCGCTGTGACCTGCACGGCGAGGTCCATCCTGTCTTCCCTGCCTTCCGGCCGTCCCGGGAAGGCCTGGACGGGCTGCTCCGCACCCCGGGCGTTCCGGTCTGGCTGCCGTGGCCGCTGCCGGCCGGCTGGCTGGTCACGGGTTTCGCCGGCGCGGGCGACGAGCGAACCGGCGTCCGCGGCTGCGCGGTGGCCCTGTCGGGCCCGAACCCGCTCGGCGGTCCCGCTGACATGCTGGTCGTCGCCGAGGAGCCGGGCGTCGGCCTCGGTGCGGGGCTGGCCGGCCTGGCGGGCGTGGACCCGGGGGCGGGGTTCGCCACCGCGCCGCCGGTGGCGGTGGCCTCGTTCGGCAACCATGATTTCGCGCTCTGGCAGGTGGACTCGCCGGATCGCGCCGTCTTCGCCGGTGAGATCAAGGGTTACTGGCTGTGGTTCGTGCTGTGGCCGGATTCCGCGGGTGCGCTGCTCATCGAGCCGATCGGCCTGCGTGACCTGCGTGACCCGGGCCAGGACCTGGACCTGCCCTTCGGGGCGGCCTCGCCGCGCCTGCCCGCCGGCTGACGCCCGTGCGCGCCGACCTGCATGTGCACAGCAACGCCTCCGACGGGACCGACCCCCCGGCCGAGGTCATCCGCCGCGCCGCGCAGGCCGGCCTGGACGTGGTCGCGCTGACCGATCATGACACGGTGGCCGGCCACGAACAGGCCCGGCGGGCGCTGCCGGACGCGCTGACCCTGGTGCCCGGGATGGAGCTGTCCTGCCGGCTGGCCGACCACAGCGTGCACCTGCTGGCCTACCTTTTCGACCCGGGGCACCCGGAGCTGGCCGCCGAGCTGGGCCGGATCCGGGATGACCGCGTGCTGCGCGCGCGGGCCATGGTCAGGCGTCTGGCCGAGCTCGGCGTTGAGGTCAGCTGGGACCAGGTGGCCGCGATCGCGGGCCCGGCCGTGGTCGGCCGGCCGCATATCGCCCGCGCGATGGCGGCGAGCGGTGCCATCGCCGAGCCCCGCGAGGCGTTCACCCTCGACTGGATCGCGGACGGCGGGCGGGCCTACGTGGACCGGTACGCGCTCGAGCCCGTCCGCGCGATCCGGCTGGTCCAGGCCGCGGGCGGGGCGGCGGTGCTGGCCCACCCCCGCGCGGGCCGCCAAGGGCATGTCTCGGACTCCCAGATCGCCAGGCTGGCCGCCGTGGGCCTGGCCGGGGTGGAGGTCTTCCATCCCGACCAGACAGATACGGAACGGGCCAGCCTGCTTGCCCTCAGCCACGATCTCGGCCTCCTGGCCAGTGGCGGCAGCGACGACCACGGTCGCCTGACCGGTCACCGCATCGGTTCCGAAGTCGCCGCCGCCGATGTTTATCAGGAACTGATATCCATGACGACCGGCGCTCAGCCGATGCACGCTAATTAAGGGTTTATTGGTAATGATTTGGCGGGATATCGCTTTTCTCCCCAAATAGTCAGCTACTGAAATTTAGTTGACTTAATTCGTGGTTTAGGACAACCAATGCGGGTGTGTTTCGCGTCTTCATAAATGTGACTCATTGTCGCTGTCTGGTATCTATGCGTCATGAGTCGCGTATGGCAGCCACGCGCAGGGTGCGGCTGACCGGTAAAAAGAGGAAGTACCACATGTCGATCAAGAAGAAGGTCTTCGCCGTCGCGGCGACCATGACCATGGTGGGCGGCGTCAGTACCGTCGGCCTTATGTCCGCCAATGCGTCCACCCCGTCCTGCGGAAAAACCTGCGTCACCGGGTATGGCCAAGAGTACGGACCCAGCTTCGTCCTCGACGTCCTCCGCCAGGGGGAAAAGGTCGGCCAGCCCCTCATTCTGTTCCGCGCCAGCAACAGCGACCCGGCCGAGGACTTCACCTACTCCGATGACGGCACGGTGGCCGACTTCTACGCGGCCGGCCTGGTCTCCAAGGGACTGAATTACGCATATCCGGGCGACGAGGCTTATGAGCTCGAGTACTCGCCATACGGCGTGGACAGTGGCCTGTGCACGGGCGTCGGCAGCACCGCCGGCAACGGCACGGCGGTGACGCTCCAGCCGTGCGGCGCTTCTTCCAAGACCGTCTGGGTGGTGGACGAGGCCGACGGTAGCGATGGCTACTACCCGGTGATCAACGGCTCGGACACCAGCTTCTCCAACCCGTACGTCCTGCACTACCCGGGCAACGGGTACCCGACGGACATGCCGCGTCCGGCGCTGAACACCTACACACTGCAGGAGTACTCCAGCGGCGCCGTGTACACCAACGAGATGTGGACCGAAACCGACGGTTCGTAACCGTTTCTGCGCTCGTCAGTAACCCCGGTGGCGCCGGCCCTGTTCCAGGGTCGGCGCCACCATTTTTGGGCAATTCAATGCCGCCAACCGGATGATGTGGCGAGATATCGCTTTTCTGCCTCAATAGTCAGCTACCGAGATTTAGTTGACTTAATTCGTGGTTTAGGACAACCAATGCGGGTGTGTTTCGCGTCTTCACAGATGTGACTCATTGTCGCTGTCTGCTATCTATGCGTCATGAGTCACGTACGGCAGCCACGCGCAGGGTGCGGCTGACCTGTCGAAAGAGGAAGTAACACATGTCGATCAAGAGAAGGGTCCTCGCCGTCGCGGCGACCATGACCATGGCGGGCGGCCTCAGCGCCGTCGGCCTGCTGCCCGCCGGTGCGTCCACCACGCCCTGCGGTAGCTGCGTCAGCGTCTTCAGCCAAGAGTTCGGCACCTACGCCACCCCGAATTTCGTCCTCGACGTCCTCCGCCAGGGGGAAAAGGTCGGCCAGCCCCTCATCTTGTTCCGCACCAGCAACAGCGACCCGGCCGAGGATTTCATCGCCGAGGCGCAGGACACCGTGAATGACTTCTACGCGGCGGGACTCGTCGGGTCTGCCGTCGCGCTGCACTATGGCTGTGTCGCCGGCACGGGCACGTACGACTTCCCGTCGTGCGCGGGGGCGTCCAACGACAACGCCTACGAGTTCGAGTACGCGCCGTACGGCGTGGACAGCAACCTGTGCGCGGGCGTCGGCACCACCGCCGGCAACGGCACGCCGGTCGCGCTCGAGCCGTGCGGGGCGTCCAGCAAGACCCTCTGGATAGAGGATTCCGCCGACAGCATGACCGAGGGTTACCTCCCGCTGATCAACGGCTCGGACACCAATTTCTCCCACCCGTACGTCCTGCACTACC
>PMST01000459.1:0-3270 GCA_003168295.1 Actinomycetota bacterium | reverse complement strand
TCCCCCTGGGCCGCCGCCACCGTCACGTCACGGTGCCTATATGTCGTGGCATCCATATGTCATGGCGCTGCGACAGCGGACCCGCGCCTGAGTATTGTGCGACCCATGGCCTTCACATCGTCGCTCCCCGCCGATGTCCGCCGCGCCTTCCGCGAGGACCTGGACGCCGGGCAGCGGTCCGCCTTGCTCAGCTGGCTCGCCTTCACGGCCACCTTCGGCGCGGTCCGGGGCATTACCTACAGCATCAAGGACGGCAAGGGCCCGTTCGGCAACCTCAGCGTCGGAGGCGAGCACCTGCACCACTACATGTGGGGCATCGGCCTGGTCAGCGGGGTCGGGGGCGTCGCCGTCTACGGCAAGGAAACCCACCATAGGCACCCGCTGGTAGCCCTGTCCTACGGTGCCGGGCTCGCGCTCATCGTCGATGAGTTCGCGCTGCTCCTGGACCTGAAGGACGTCTACTGGGCCAAGCAGGGCCGGATCTCGGTCGACCTGGGCGTCGGCGGCAGTTCCCTGGCCGGGTCCTACTTCGCCGCGTTGCCCCTGGTGCGCGCCCTGCGCCGCCGGAAACGGTAACCGCCTACTCGGTCGTCACTTTCGCGCCCGACGGCTATCCCGGCCGGGGCGGTCAGGCGGCTGTGGTAGGAAGGGCGGCGAGTCAGGCGAACCGAGAAAGGAAACGCCCGGATGAGCGCACGGATTGATCAGGTATCGTCGCCCGCGGTGGCGGACGGCGAACCCGGCGCCGAACAGATCAACGTCTGGATCATCGGGGACGACGAAGAGGTCATCGTCATCGATCCGGGTGCCGACCCGGCGGCCGTGCTCGACGCGGTGGACGAGCGTGAGGTGCTCGCCGTCATCTGCACGCACGGCCATGCCGCCCACGTCGCCGCGGCCATCGAGGTGGCCGAGCGGGACGAGGCCGCGGTGGCGCTGCACCGCAAGGACCGGTTCCTGTGGCGCGAAGCCCACCGCGAGGACGATCCCGATATCGACATGGAGGACGGCGGCATCTTCGAGGTCGCCGACGCCACGCTCGAGGTGATCCACGCGCCGGGTCACACCGACGGCTCGGTCTGCCTGTACTCCCCGGAACTCGGCGTGGTGTTCACCGGGGATGTCCTGCAGGCCGAAGGCCCGGTCCCGCACGAGGGGGAGTTTCCCGACTTCGCCGGGCAGCTGACCGCGATCGGCGAGAACCTGCTGGCGCTGCCGCGGGACACCCGGGTCCTGCCTGGCCGCGGCCGGGAGATCACGATCGCGGTGGCCGAGAAGAAGTTCGACTCCTGGGTCTCGGCCGGCCCCGACCCGTCGTACCTGGCCGGCCTGGCCGAGTAGTCCTGCGTGGAGCAACTGGGATTCGAGGGGATGCCGCGGCGGCTGTATCCGTGCACGCCGACGCGCCTTTCCACCTGGCTCGACTGCCCCCGCCGGTACCGGATGAGCTACCTGGACCGGCCCGCTCCGCCCAAGGGACCGCCCTGGGGGCATAACAGCCTCGGCGCCGCCGTCCACAACGCGCTGGCCGGATGGTGGCGGCTGCCGCTGGCCCGGCGGACCGTCGCGGCCGCGGGCACGCTGGTCGACCGTGGCTGGATTGACCAGGGCTTCGCGGACGAAACCCAGTCGGTACGGCAGCGCGAACGCGCGATCGCGATGGTGGAGGCTTATGTCGCCCGGCTTGACCCGGCCGACGAGCCGCTGGGAGTCGAGCGGACGGTGGCGACCCGCACCGACAAGATCGCGGTCTCCGGGCGGATCGACCGGCTCGATTCCCGGCCGGACGAAGCGGGTACCGAAGACGCGGGCACCGAACTCGTGGTTGTCGACTACAAGACCGGCCGGCACCTGCTCACCGCGGACGACGCGCGCAGCTCGATGGCGCTGGCGCTTTACGCGCTCGCTGCCGGGCGGGTGCTCAGGCGGCCGTGTCACCGGGTGGAGCTGCATCATCTGCCGACCGGCGAGATTATCAGCTGGCCGCACACCGCCGAATCGCTGGCCAGGCACCTGAGCCGGGCCGAGGACATCGCGCAGGAGTGCGCGTCCGCGGACGAGCGGATGCGCGACGGCCTGCCCGCCGACGGCTACGACGAGGTCTTCCCGCCCCGCCCCAGCCCGTCCTGCGGCTGGTGCGACTACCAAAGGCACTGCCCGGAAGGCGCCGCCGCCGCGGCCCCCCGCCGCCCCTGGGACGGCCTCGCTACTACCTGAACCGCCACGGCCCCCGACCGCGGGGCTTACGGCCTTCCGGCGGTGCTGGCGGCGTGCTTCGCCGCGATGGCCTCGGCCTCGTCCCAGAAGCGCGTCAGGGCGCTGGCCGTCGTGGCGGGGGCTTCGACGGCGGGTGAGTGCACGGCCCCGGGGATGCACACCCGGCGGGCGCCCAGCCGTCGGGCCATGGTCTCCTGCGCGGCCGGTGACCAGGAATTGTCGTTCTCGCCGTAGATGACAAGCATCGGGAGTTGGCGGAGCCGGGCCAGTTCGGCCGTCCGGTCCGGCGCGGCGAGCATGTGCTGGGCCATCAGGACCAGCCCGTACGGGTCGTTGCCCAGCATCCGCTCGGCCAGGAACGCCACGATCGGGGCCGGGACTCCGGCCGTGACCGCCTGCGGTTCCAGGTAAGCCTGCCAGAGCTCGGCGATCCCGGCCGCGAGCGCGGGCCGGTCCGGCAGGGTGCCGTCCCGGACCCCGAGGGCGGCCAGCATCGCGCGCAGTTCCTTCGCCCGCGCGCCGGTGAGCGCGCCCGGGCCCGAACTCATCAGGGTGAAAGAGGCTCCCTGGACGCCGGCCAGGACGCTCTCGCGGGCCACCAGCCCGCCGTAGGAGTGCCCAAGCAGGTGCTTCGCGCCGGTCGCGCGGATGACGGCCGCGATGTCGGCCCCCAGAGCGGACGCGAGGTAGCCGTCGCTTTCCGGCGCGCCGGGCGTCTCGAACTGCCCGCGCATGTCGATCGCGACCACCTGGCGGCTGCCGTCGGCCAGCAGGTCGAGGATGGCGAGGAAGTCCTCTTTGCTGCCGGTGTAGCCGGGGAGGAGCAGAGCAGCATCCCTCTCACACACCCCGGACCCCGGCACCGCCTCCAGGGCCGCAAAGGGTCCGCGACCGGTCTGGATGGTGGTACGCCGGACCCCGTCAGGCAGATCGAGGGAGGTTGGTGTGCTCACAGTGGCGAACCTTACCTGGCGACGATGAACAAAACCTCTGCGTTAGCTCCGCGGATCGGCCAAGCCGACCGGGAATCGCTGATCAGGAGGCTTTACGCCG